>NZ_JBQEPU010000052.1:0-37466 GCF_052045835.1 Paraburkholderia sp. 22099
TCTGCCACCGGCACGGTGCGAAGCTTCACTTTTTTAAAAATTCGCCTTTGGGGTGTCCAGGTTTGCTTGACCACTACAGTGCCGCCCCGCACAGGGGCAACGCCAATAGACCACTAACACCACAAGAAAAGGCCAACAAACCAACCCCACAAACCCCACAACCCCCACCGCCGCCCAGGCGAAAAAAATTTCACCCCGCGCCCTCCCAATTTGTGCTTTACTTTTCGGCAGACTCATAAAAAAACGCAGCACCCTATCGGACCCACGAGCAGGCAGCTGAAGGCAAGAAAAACCAAAGGTCCGGTCTCACCCCATCAGGAGACAACTTCATGGCGATCAGCATCAGTCTGACGGTGAACGGCGCGCCCATCAGCGCCTCAGTCGACCCCGGCACCCTACTTGTCCAGTTCCTTCGCGATCAACTTTGCCTAACCGGAACGCACGTCGGCTGCGATACCGCGCAGTGCGGCGCCTGCACCGTCCATCTGAACGGGCGCGCGGTCAAGGCCTGCAACATTCTCGCGGTGCAAGCCGAAGGCGCCAACGTCACCACCATCGAAGGGCTCGCGAAAGACGGCGCGCTCCATCCGATGCAGGCGGCGTTCAAACACTGCCACGGCTTGCAATGCGGCTTCTGCACGCCCGGCATGGTGATGAGCGCGGTCTCGCTCGTCGAGCGTCTACCCAATCTCACCGGCGACGACGTGCGCGCCGAGCTCGACGGCAATCTGTGCCGCTGCACGGGCTATCACAACATCGTCAAAGCCGTGCTCGAAGGCGCCGAAGGGATGAAGACATCCAGCGCCGCCCCGGCCGCCGCGCCGGCCACCGCCTGAGGAGCAGACGATGAACGCACCCGACTCCCATCGCCTCGTCGGCGCATCCGTCGAACGAAAGGAAGACTATCGCTTCCTCACCGGCAACGGCCAGTACACCGACGACATCGTCCTACCCCAGCAAACCTACGCAGTGTTCCTGCGCTCGCCATACGCGCATGCGCGGATCAAGCGCATCGACACCACAGCGGCGAAGCAATCGCCCGGCGTGGTGGCGATCTTCACCGGCGCCGACATGGCCGCGGACAACGTCGGCGGGCTGCCCTGCGGCTGGCTGATTCACAGCACCGACGGCAAGCCGATGAACGAGCCGCCCCATCCGATCATCGCGCATACGAAAGTGCGGCACGTCGGCGATCAGGTCGCGCTCGTGATCGCCGATTCGATCAAGGCCGCGAAAGACGCCGCCGAACTGATCGACGTCGACTACGACGTGCTGCCGGCCGTGGTCGACACCGCGCACGCAGCCGATCCGGGCCAGCCCGCGGTTCACGACGAAGTGCCGGACAACGTCTGCTACAACTGGGGCCACGGCGACAAGGCCGCGACCGACGCCGCGTTCGCCAAGGCCGCGCACGTCACCACGCTCGACATCGTCAACAACCGGCTGATTCCGAACGCGATCGAACCGCGCGCGGTCAACGCGAGCTATTCGGCGCAGGACGACGGCTACACGCTCTACGTCGCGAATCAGAACCCGCACGTCGAGCGCCTGCTGATGGCCGCGTTCGTGCTGTCGTTGCCGGAATCGAAGCTGCGCGTGATCGCGCCGGACGTAGGCGGCGGCTTCGGCTCGAAGATTTTCCTGTACGCCGAGGACGTCGCGCTGACGTGGGCATCGAAGAAGATTCGCCGTCCGGTGAAATGGACCGCCGAGCGCTCGGAAGCTTTCGTCTCGGACGCGCATGGCCGCGATCACGTCACCAGGGCCGAACTGGCGCTCGACGCCGACGGCAAGTTCCTCGCCATGCGCATCCACACGATCGCGAACATGGGCGCATATCTGTCCACCTTCGCGTCGAGCGTGCCGACCATTTTGTACGCGACGCTGCTCGCGGGACAGTACGCCACGCCCGCGATCTATGCCGAGGTGAAAGCGGTTTTCACCAACACCGTTCCCGTCGACGCTTATCGCGGCGCGGGCCGCCCCGAAGCGACATTCGTGGTCGAACGCCTGGTCGAAACGGCGGCGCGCGAGATGAAGCTCGATCCAGCGGAAATTCGCCGCCGCAATTTCATCCGCGAGTTTCCGTATGCGACGCCGGTCGGCCTCACCTACGATACCGGCGACTACGAAACCATTCTGGCCCGCTCGCTCGAACTCGCCGACGTGAAAGGCTTCGAGGCGCGCCGCCAGGAATCGGAGAAGAACGGCAAGCGGCGTGGCCTCGGCTACTCGTGCTACATCGAAGCCTGCGGCCTCGCGCCGTCGAACATCGCGGGCGCGTTGGGCGCGCGCGCGGGCCTGTTCGAGGTCGGCCAGATTCGCGTGCATCCGACCGGCTCGGTGACCGTGTTCACCGGTTCGCATAGTCACGGCCAGGGACACGAGACGACCTTCGCGCAAGTGGTCGCGGACCGGCTCGGCATTGCATTGGAAAGCGTCGAGATCGTCCACGGCGATACCGGGCGAATTCCGTTCGGCATGGGCACCTACGGCTCGCGCTCGATCGCGGTGGGCGGCTCGGCGATCATGAAGGCGCTCGACAAGATCGAAACCAAGGCGAAGAAAATCGCCGCCCATCTGCTCGAAGCGGCGGCGGAAGACATCGAGTTCAAGGACGGCGTGTTCCGCGTCGCGGGCACCGATCGCACCAAGGCGTTCGCGGAAATCTCGCTCGCCGCCTACGTGCCGCACAACTATCCGCTCGACGTGCTCGAACCGGGCCTCGAGGAAAGCGCGTTCTACGATCCGAGCAACTTCACGTATCCGTCGGGCGCGTATATCTGCGAGGTCGAGGTCGATCCGGAGACGGGCGTGTGCAACATCCAGCAGTTCACCGCGGTCGACGATTTCGGCAACGTGATCAATCCGATGATCGTCGAAGGCCAGGTGCATGGCGGGCTCGCGCAGGGCATCGGCCAGGCGATGCTGGAGCGCTGCGTGTACGACGACGAAAGCGGCCAACTGCTCTCCGGTTCGTACATGGATTACGCGATGCCGCGCGCGTCCGATCTGCCGAATTTCACCGTCGAAACCTCGAAGGGCACGCCGTGCACGCACAACCCGCTCGGCGTGAAAGGCTGCGGCGAAGCGGGCGCGATCGGCTCGCCGCCGGCGGTGATCAACGCGATCATCGACGCGCTCGCGCCGCTCGGCGTGACCGACCTGCAAATGCCGGCGACGCCGCATCGCGTGTGGTCCGCGATTCACGCCGCGAAGCAACCCCATTGAGATCCTAGCGGAGCATTCGACATGTATTCATTCGAGTATCAACGCGCGACGGATCCCAAAGCGGCCGCCGCAGCCATCGCCGCCGACAGCGACGCCAAGTTCATCGCGGGCGGCCAAAGCCTGCTGCCCACCATGCGGCTGCGCCTCGCGCAACCGTCGCAACTGATCGACGTGACGCGCATTCCGGCGCTCAAGACGATCACCGTCGACGCCAAAACGGTGACGATCGGCGCCGCCGTCTGTCATGCCGATGTAGCGGAGCACGCGGAAATCCAGCGCGTGTTGCCGGCGCTCGCGGAGCTTGCCGAGCACATCGGCGACCGCCAGGTGCGCGCGCTCGGCACGATCGGCGGCTCGCTCGCCAACAACGATCCCGCCGCCTGTTATCCGGCTGCGGCGATGGGCTTGGACGCGACCATCGTCACCGACCGGCGGCGCATTTCGTCGAGCGATTTCTTCGTCGGCATGTACGAGACCGCGCTGGCGCCCGACGAGCTGATCGTCGCGGTGGAGTTTCCGGTGCCCGAGCGCGCGGCCTACGAGAAATTCCGCAATCCGGCTTCGCACTTCGCGCTCGTCGGCGTGTTCGTCGCGAAGTTCGCCGGCGGCGTGCGCGTCGCGGTGACGGGCGCGGCGGCGTCGGTGTTTCGCGTGCCGGAACTGGAAAGCGCGCTCACGGCGAATTTCACGCCCGACGCGGCACGCGCGGTCAGCGTGCCCGCCGACGATCTGAACACCGACATGCATGCCAGCGCCGAATATCGCGCGCATCTGATTCCGGTGCTGGCCGCGCGAGCGGTGGTGAAGGCGAACGCCTAGCGAATTCCCGCTGTTTGCGGTCGAAGTGGCATTCGCGGGCAGCGGAACGCCACTTCCGCCGCGTTCGCTCACGCACGCGCGACGGCCATGCCGACTCGCGTTTCACCGTGCAGATTCAGGACCATCATGCAGCCTGCTTCCATCGACGACACCCTCGCGCAACTCGCCGCGCAAAGCTACTTCGCCAGCCGCGAACTCGCGACCGCGTTGTATCTCGCGCTGCGCATGGAGCGGCCGTTGTTCGTCGAAGGCGAGCCGGGCGTCGGCAAAACGGAACTCGCCAAGGCCGCGGCGGGGATGCTCGGCACCGCGATGCTGCGGCTGCAATGCTACGAAGGCCTCGACACCGCCAGCGCGCTCTACGAATGGGACTATCCGCGCCAGATCATGGCGCTGCGTCTCGCCGAGGCCGCCGGCGAGCGCCCCGACAATGACACCTTGTATCGCGGCGAATTCCTGCTGAAGCGTCCGCTGCTACAGGCGCTGATGCCGGACGAAAACCATCCGGGCGCGCGGCGCGTGTTGCTGATCGACGAAATCGACCGCGCCGACGAGCCGTTCGAAGCGTTTCTGCTGGAACTGCTGTCAGACTTCCAGGTATCGATTCCCGAATACGGCACCGTCCGCGCGGAGCAGAAACCGCTCGTCGTGATGACTTCGAACCGCACGCGCGAAGTGCACGACGCGCTCAAGCGCCGCTGTCTGTATCAATGGATCGGCTATCCCGAGCGCGATCGCGAACTGGAAATCGTCGCCGCGCGGGCGCCGCAAACCTCGGCGCAATTGCAGCGGCGCGCGGTCGATTTCGTGCATCGGCTGCGCGGCATGGATCTGTTCAAGGCGCCCGGCATCGCGGAAACGATCGACTGGTGCCGCGCGCTTGAAGCGCTGTCGGTGACGGAGCTCGATCCGCAATCGGTGCAGAACACGCTGGGCGTCCTGCTCAAGTATCAGGACGATCTGGCGCGCGTCGACGCCGCGCAAATCACGCAGTGTCTTTCCGAGCCGGGATAGCGGGCATGAGCAAGCGATCGGATGCGAGCGGCGGTGATTCGGCTGGCTTTGGCGAGAAGGCCGGAGCGTCCCCCACGCTCGCCCGCAACGTCGTGCATTTCGTGCGCGTGCTGCGCGGCGCGGGTTTGCCGATGTCGCCCGCGCAAGCCGTCGATGCGATCGCCGCGTTGCACTGGATCGACCTCGGCCGCCGCGACGACGTGCGCGCCGCCCTCGCCGCCTTGCTGGTATCGGCGCCCGACGAGCGCGAACTATTCAACGCCGCATTCGACCTGTTCTGGCGCGATCCCGATTGGGAAGGCAAGCTGCGCGCGCTGCTGCTGCCGAAGGTCCGCGACGGGCTGCCGCCGCCCAAACGCAACAACCGTCTCGCGGACGCGCTTGCCGTGCGCGCGCCGCCGTCGCCGCAAGCCAGCGCGCAGCAGGAAACCGAGCAGCACGAATTGCACGCGCACATCAGCTTCAGCGCGGAAGAGCGCCTGCGTCACCGCGATTTCGACTCGCTGTCCGCTGATGAATGGCGCAGCTTGCGTCATCTGATCCGCGGCCAGCGCCTGCCGCTCGCCACCGAGCCGACGCGTCGCCTGAAGGCCGCCTCGCACGGCACGCACGCGGACTTGCGCGCGAGCGCCCGGCACGCGGTGCGCGCGGGCGGCGACTGGACCGTGTGGAAGTATCGCGCCGTGGTCGAACGCAAACCGCCGCTGGTGTTGCTGCTCGACATATCCGGCTCGATGAGCAGCTATTCGCGCGCGGTGCTGTATTTCTGCCACGCGCTGTTGCAGTCGCGCGAACGCTTGCAGGTGTTTCTGTTCGGCACGCGTCTCACCAACGCGACGCGCGCGCTGCGCGAGCGCGATCCCGACGTGGCGATCGCCGCGCTCGCCGATCAGGTGGTGGACTGGTCGGGCGGCACGCGGATCGGCGCCGCGCTCGCCGAATTCAACCGACGCTGGGCCCGGCGCGTGCTCAGCGGCCGGGCCACGGTGCTGCTCGTGACCGACGGCCTCGATCACGAAGCGATCGACGTGCTCGGCGCCGAAATGGCCCGCCTGCGCCGCTTCGCGCACCGTATCGTGTGGCTCAATCCGCTGCTGCGTTTCAGCGGTTTTTCACCGAAGGCGCGCGGCATACAGGCGATCCTGCCGTATGTCGACGCGCATCGTCCGGTTCATAATCTAGACAGTCTGGCCGCGTTCGGCCGCGACCTCGCGCAACTCACGCGCGCGCCGCGTTCGGGCGCATCCGCCACGACATCCGCGGGAGCAATGCCATGGAACTGAGCGAAACTCATACGCTGCCCGTTTCGCAGCAACGCGCGTGGGAAGCGCTGAACGACACCGACATCCTGCACGCGTGCATTCCCGGCTGCGAGACCATCGAAGCGGACGGCGAGCACGCGTACAACGTGGTGCTGAGCGCGTCGGTGGGTCCGGTGAAGGCGCGCTTCAAGGGGCGCATGCAACTGACCGATATCGAGGCGCCGAACACGTACACCATCGTGTTCGAAGGTCAGGGCGGCGCGGCGGGCTTCGGCAAGGGCACCACGCGCGTCACGCTCGCGCCCGAGGGCGACGAGGCGACCCGGCTCGAATACACGGCGAGCGCGCAGGTCGGCGGCAAGCTCGCGCAGATCGGCTCGCGTCTGGTCGACGGCGCGGCGCGCAAGCTCGCCGGCGAGTTCTTCAAGCGTCTCGGCGTTCAGCTAGGCGGCGACGCGGGCGCCACGGCGACCGCCGCTGTCAGCGAGCCTGCAGCCGATGAAACGATGCCGCAAAATAGCGAATCGCAAGAGGCTGCGGACGGCGAGTCCGGCGGCGATGCACCGAAAAGGAAGAAATCATGGACAGCGTGGATCTCGAAGTCCTGAAGTCCAGCGCACGATGGCTGGAAGAGGGACATCGCGCGCTACTGGTGACGGTGGTGAAGACGTGGGGCTCGTCGCCGCGGCCCGAGGGCGCGATGCTCGCGGTGCGCGACGATGGACTCGTGGTGGGGTCGGTATCGGGCGGTTGCATCGAAGACGATCTGATCGACCGCGTGCGGCAAAGGGGCATCGAACAGACGCGCCCCGAGGCGGTGAAGTACGGCATCACGGCGGAAGAGGCGCATCGCTTCGGCCTGCCTTGCGGCGGCACGATCCAACTGGTGCTCGAACCGCTGACGCCGCACAGCGGCATTGCCGAACTGTGCCGCGCGGTGGAAGACGGACGCCTCGTGGCGCGTGAAGTGGATATGACGACGGGCGCCGTGCGGCTCGATCACGCGCAGGCGACGGACGGCGTGCATTTCGACGGCGAGCGTCTGCTGACGATTCACGGCCCGCGTTACCGGATGCTCGTGATCGGCGCGGGGCAGTTGTCGCGCTATCTGTGCCACATCGCGGTGGGGCTCGACTATCAGGTGACGGTCTGCGATCCGCGCGAGGAGTACACCGAGGAGTGGAACATTCCGGGCACGAAGATCGTTCGCACGATGCCGGACGATACGGTGACCGAGATGAAGCTCGATGAGCGTTGCGCGGTGATCGCGCTGACGCATGATCCGAAGCTCGACGATCTTGCGTTGATGGAGGCGTTGAAGACGCCGGCTTTTTATGTCGGCGCCTTGGGTTCCAGAAGGAACAATCAGGCGCGGCGCGAGCGGTTGAAGGAGTTCGATCTGAACGACACTGAACTCGCGCGCTTGCATGGACCGGTCGGGATTTATATCGGCAGTCGGACGCCGCCTGAGATTGCCGTGTCGATTCTTGCCGAGGTGACGGCGGCCAAGAACGGGGTTTCCTTGCCTACCTTGCTGCAGGTTGAAGGCGCCAAGGCGGCGCGGGAGATTGCGGCTTCGGGTGGGGCGGCTTGTAGCGTTTGATTTTTTTGCTCCCGCAGTGTTGTTGGTGGTGTCTTCGGTTCTTCTTTCACATGCCCCGGTTTGCCGCTGCGTCACGCTGGTCCGAGCCGGCAGAGGTCTTGGATCATCGCTCGGGTCGGCCGTCGAACTGCGCGGTTCACGGTCCTGCCGCTCCAGCGCTTTCATGCGTCGAAGAAAGTAGGTGCCGCCCCGCACAGGGGCAACGCCAATAGACCACTAACAAATCAAGGAAAGGCCAACCCACCAAGGCAACGAACCCAAACCGCCGAGCAGGCAAAAAACCAAAACCCCTACTTAACCGCCAACTTCGACCGCCGCCGCGAATACCCAAAATAAATAACCATCCCAACGAGCAACCAGACCACAAACGCCACCCAGGTGACAGCCTGAAGATTGGCCATTAAAAACAGACAGGAGGCAACAGCCAACACCGGCACAACCGGCACACCAGGGCAGCGAAACGCCCGAGGCAACTCAGGATGCGTCTTACGCAAAACGAGCACCGCAATCGACACCATCGAAAACGCGGCCAGGGTTCCGATGTTGATCAGCTCGGCCAGCACCTTCAACGGCACCAGCGCACCAATCAAACCGAAGAAAATCCCCACCAGCCACGTAGTAAAAAACGGCGTGGCAAACCTCGGATGCACCCGCGACAGTCTCGCGGGCAACAAGCCATCACGCGACATCGCGAAGATCACCCGCGTCTGCCCATAAGCCATCACCAGAATCACCGTCAGCATGCCCAGCACGGCGCCCAGGTCGATAAAGCCGGCCACCCACGTTTGACCGGCCACCTGCAACGCGTACGACACCGGATTCGGAATATCCGCGAACTGCGCCGACGGCACGATGCCCGTGACAACCGCCGCCACCGCCACGTACAACACCGCGCACACGCCCAGCGATGCAATGATCCCGATCGGCAGATCGCGCTTCGGGTTCTTCACTTCCTCGGCCGCGGACGACACCGAATCGAAACCGATGAACGCGAAGAACATCACCGCCGCCGCGCCGAATACGCCGCTCCAGCCATTCGGCATGAACGGATGCCAGTTGGCCGGCGTCACGTGAAAGACGCCCACGCCGATCACCAGCAGCACCACGGTCACCTTGATCGCCACCATCACGTTGTTGATTCGCGTGGATTCGCGCACGCCGACGGACAGCAACGCCGTAATCGCCATCATCACGAGGAACGCGGGCAGATTGAAGAACGTGTCCTGGCCCGGCAATGCGCCCGGCGCCGCCGTCAACGCAACGGGCAACGAAACGCCGAAGCCCGACAGCAGCGATTGCAGATAGCCCGACCAGCCCACCGATACCGCCGACGTGGCCAGCCCATACTCCAGCATCAAGTCCCAGCCGATGATCCACGCGGCCAGTTCGCCGAGCGTCGCGTACGAGTAGGTGTAGATGGAGCCCGCCACCGGAATCGTCGACGCGAACTCGGCGTAGGCCAGTGCGGCGAAACCGCACGCGATCGCCGCGACCAGGAAGGAGACCATCAGCGCCGGCCCGGCCTGGACGGCGCCCGTGCCGGTCAGCACGAAAATGCCTGTGCCGATGATCGCGCCGACACCGAGGAAAGTCAGATCGAGCGCGCCGAGCGCTTTCTTCAGGCCGGCGTTCTGAGCGCTCGCCGCGATCATGTGCTCGACGCTCTTCTTGCGAAACAGGGACATTGGCGGGTCTCCAGTAGTGCACGCATCTTGCGCGCCGAATGTCGGAAAACCCACGATTTTAGCGGATGCGCGCCGCCGCACCATTTTGGGATCAGCTTTTTACGGGCGATGGTGAAGGGCGGAAAATCCCTCCCAGCGGGATGCCGATGGCACATTCCCGCGCCGGACAATGGCCATCGGCAAAGCCTTCGCACGATGCGCGGCCGGGCCGCTCAGAATCGCTCTCGCGCACGCTCGCTCGTCGGGGCGCGCGCCATTCAGCGACGCCGCGGCGTCGCGTTGCCGGAAGCAGATGTCAGCCCGCCATCGCCGGATTCAGATCGACCAGGCGGTTGCTCATCACGTAGAAGGTCAGTTCGGCGTTGTTGCGCAGCTTCATCTTCTCGAGTAGCCGTGTGCGATACACGCTAACCGTCTTCACCGACAGCGACAGCGCCGCGGCGATGTCCGTCAGCCGTTTGCCCGATGCGAGCATGCACAGCGTCTGATATTCGCGATCGGAGAGCTTCTCGTGCGGCAATTGTTCGCCGTCGAAGGAGACGTAGTCGGCCAGCGCTTCGGCCATCGCCGGGCTCACATATTTGCGGCCCGCGGCGACCTGCTGGATCGCGCCGATCATCTGCGCGGCATCGACCGTTTTGGACAGGTAGCCGGCTGCGCCGGCCTTTAACGCGCGCACCGCGTACTGGTCCTCGCGATACATCGAGAACATCAGCACGGCCACGCGCGGCGCCTTGCGCTTCAGACGCTTGAGCACTTCCACGCCGTTCATGTCGGGCAGCGAAATGTCGAGCAGCACCACGTCGTAGCCATGCAGGGTGACGGCGTCGAGCGCTTCGGCGCCGCTTTGCGCCTCGGTGACTTCGCGGGCGACGCCGCGGTCGAGCAGCAATTGACGGACGCCCTGGCGAACCACCGCGTGGTCGTCGGCGATCAGGATACGCAGGCTCATGACGGCGTGCTCACGATTGCAGCGCGCGGCGTTCGACGTGGGGCGCGTTCGCCAGCATCGCGTCCCACGCAAAGCGCGCATGCACGAGCGTGCCGCGCGATTCCCTGGCGCCATCGCCGCGGCGCGGGCCAACGCGCCGGCCGCCCACGCGCAGCGTGCCGTCGAAGGCCGCGCAGCGCGCCTGCATGCCGCTCAGGCCGAAATGGCCGCGACGGCTGCGCGCGTTGCGCGTGACGCCGATGCCGTCGTCGCTGACGATCAGCGTGAGATGACGGCGGCTGGTTTCGATCCGCACGTCTGCGGATTCGGCGCGCGCGTGCTTGGCAATGTTGTTGAGCGCTTCCTGCGCGACACGGAATACGGCCAGCACCGCTTCGGCGGGCAGGCGCGTGAGACGCACGTCGGCCGCGCAAACAAAGCTCGTGCGCAACTGCGTGCGCGTGGCGAAGTCGCCGGTCCATTGCGCCAGCGCCCCGACGATGCCGGCCTCGAGCGACGGCGCATGCAGTTCCGCGACGGCCTGGCGGCTGGCGGCGCACACGGCGTCGAGCGAACGGTTGGCGACGGCGAGCGCGACGGCGCACTGCGACGGCGCGTCGGCGGGCAGCCAGGTTTCGACGCCAGCCAGCGCGAAGCGCGTCGCGGTCAACTCGGCGCCCACGCCGTCGTGCAGTTCGCGCGCCACATGGCGGCAGGCGGCTTCCTGTGCCTGCACGAGTTCGGCCGACAGTTCGCGCACCCGGGCGCGCAGCCGCGCCAGTTCACGTTCAACCGACGGCGACGCCACGACGGCACTGGCCGCGACGGACGCGTCGCATCCGTCACGCGGCGGTGACGGCGGCAGAGGCGAGGCGAACGGGACGACAGTCGACGTATCCATGACTTTCCCTCTCAGGAAGCGGGGCGGACGACGAAGCGCGTGCGCGTCGGCGGCGCGAAGACGAAAGAACGCATGCGAGTCTCAAGCCTCCAGGTGCGGCCGGAACGCGTACGGTTCGACGGCCGGATTACTACGGTCGAGCGTAACGAAATTTACATTCAGTAACATGTAGCGCGGACTCTGGCAGGCATGCCGGAGCGGCGGTCGTGTGCCGCGATAATATCTCAAAAAAAGAAATAATGTAGGCGCACCAAGGCTTAGCGCCGATATTTCGCGCGACGGTTGACGTTCCGCAACGCCGGCGCTGTCAGAAGAACACTGACGCGAAATGTCAGGCCGAGCGCGTCAACTTGTAACCGCCAAACAAAAAAGGAGCCCGGAGGCTCCTTTTGCCGAGTCCGCGGCGCGAGCCGCGAATTCGAATGTACGTCTTAACCGACGAACGCCTTTTCGACCACGTAGTGGCCCGGCGCGTTGTTGCTGCCTTCCTGGAAGCCCAAATCGTCGAGCAGCTTGCGCGTGTCGCGCAGCATGTGCGGACTGCCGCACAGCATCACGCGGTCGTCTTCGAGCGAGAAGCCCGGCACGCCGAGGTCGGCGAACAGTTTTTCCGTTTCGATCAGTTCGGTGATGCGGCCGCGGTTCTGGAATGCCTCGCGCGTGACCGTGGGGTAGTACAGCAGCTTTTCCTGCACCAGTTCGCCCAGGTGCTCGTGCGCCGGCAGGTGCTCCGTGATGTATTCCTTGTACGCCAACTCGTCGACGAAACGGCAGGTGTGCGTGAGCACCACGCGTTCGTAGCGGTCGTAAATGTCCGGATCTTTGATGATCGACATGAACGGCGCGAGGCCCGTGCCGGTGGAGAGCAGCCACAGCGTCTTGCCCGGCAGCAGGTTGTCGGCCATCAGCGTGCCGACCGGCTTCTTGCCGATCAGAACTTCGTCACCGACTTTCAGATGCTGCAGACGCGACGTGAGCGGGCCGTCCTGCACCTTGATGCTCAAAAATTCGAGGTGCTCTTCGTAGTTCGCACTCGCAAGACTGTAGGCGCGGATCAGCGGCTTGCCTTCGACTTCGAGGCCCACCATCGTGAACTGGCCGTTTTCGAAACGGAACGACGGATCGCGCGTGCAGGTGAAGCTGAAAAGCGTATCGGTCCAGTGATGGACGCTCAGGACGGTTTGTGAATTGAGGTTGCTCATGGCTTCTTGGATAGTGCGAAAACAAAGGCGGCCAGTCGTTTTAGCCGGCCGGCACGGCAAGGGCGATGCTGCGCTGACCCGAGGTCGGAAAGCACGCGCAATCCGCTATTTTACCGCGCCGGCTGCCCGAAGGCGGCGGTGCGGCGGTTGAGCGTGGTCAAGCGGATGACTGAAGCCGGCCGCGTCGGCGCTGGAATGTCGTGCATACCGGCACCGCGAAGAACCTGGCGTGGATGCGGCCGCGCTTCGGCAAAAAGTCCGGCGAGGGACGAACGCCGCACGGGGCGGCAGCCATCGGCTGTCCGGCATGCGCCGGATAGGCGCGCCACACGGGCAACATTTTCGAGATCATACCGAAACCCGCCGTGCGCTGCAGCATTGACCCTGCTGATAAAACTGGCAAACGCCGAGCAAGTCGGCATGAAACGCGAGGAAATTGCGGCTTGCGAAAATGGCTCGCGCGAGTGGGGCGGCTTACTTTTACCGAGCCGACTGGTCCCTGCCGTATTGGTACACAGCGACGCGCACGAGACCCAGTGAATCGCTGCAATGCTTTCAGGAACAAGGCTTTTTGCGTTTTGTATTTTGGTTACTTCGCGCGAGCGCTCATTCAACCCGCAACCGCGCCATATACGGCAAGTGATCCGAAAGCCACGCGGTTTCCTGGGTAGGCGGAATCCATTCGATCGGCTTCATGCCGCGCACGAACATCTTGTCGAGCGCGAGCGCCGGTGAAAAGGCGGGGAAGGTGCGGCCCGATTCGCCGAGCAGCGTCGCCACCTCATGCAAGCCGTGCTCGCCGAAGAGCGGCACCGAATCATTGCGCCAGTCGTTGAAGTCGCCCGCCAGGACCAGCGGACCCTCCGGCGCTTCCTTCGCGATCCAGTGCGCGATCCAGTTCATCTGACGCAAACGCGCCGAGCGCGTGAGCGCAAGGTGCGCGCACAGCAGCGTGACCGAATGACCGCCGAAGGTCGCGCGCGCCACCAACAAACCGCGTTTCTCGAAGCGATGCGCGGAGATGTCCCAGCGTCCGCCGAGATCGAGCGGATGCGGCGACAGGATCGCATTGCCATGCCGCCACGACGGCTTGAATACGTTCGGCCCGAGCGCGATCTCGAGTTCCAGCGCGCGCGCGATCTCGGTGGCCTGGCAGTGCCAGATGTCGCTCAACGGATCGGCGACCGGCGCGCCGAAACTGCTCGCCAATACCGGCGACGGCATGCGCCGCGCCATGGCTTCCTGCAAAAAATAAGCGTCGGCGTGAGTCGACTGAACCCAGCGCTGCATCGCCTGCCACGCTTGAAAGCCAAGCGGCGTGCGGCCTTTGTGCAGGTTCCAGCTCACCGCAACGAAATCCTTGGGCGCAATGCCCTCGCGGATCAATTCTTCTGGGTTTCGCATGCCGCGTTGTCCACGTGTTCTGTTTGGGCTTCGGTTGTTCGGTTCGGTTGTTCGCTTCAGTTCACGCTGCTCTCGACTCCCGCACGCACGCGGTAGACCAGGTTCGGGTCCTTGTCGACGATCGTCCAGCTCGCCCATTGGCCGGTCGGCACCTTCAGGCCCGGATGGGTGGCGCTCACCTGGCGCGGTTGCGGCGGCAGCTTGCAGCCGGTGTCGGTTTGGCGCGCGGCGTTTTCCTCGAAGGTTTCCTGCGCTTCGATCGACATGGTGACCTCGTTGGTATCCGCCTGCAGCGGCGACACCGTCAGCGTGCGCGCCAGATCGATGCTGCCGGCAGGCTGGTCTTTACATCCGACGTTATGCTGCACCATCTTGTGATGCGTATCCGTGCGCGCCTGGCCGACCGTGGTGGTGCCCTCGAAGGCGTCGATCTGCTGGCCGTCGCGCATCACCTGCAATTGCCATTGCACGACCTGCTGGGCCGGCCGTTGCTGCGCGCTCGCAAGCAGCGAGGTGCCGAGCAGCACGGCCACGATACTGGTTTTCCACATAAAGAAAATCTCCGGTTACTGCGTCCGGCAGTGTAGTCAGAGAGGGCCATCTTACCCCCGATGGACGCAACACTTTTGTGACCTATGCACGAGGGCCGGGTTCAGCAATGGTGCATTTCAGATGGGGCGGTGAGGCCGCTAAAACAACCCGTCGTTAGCAGCAGAGCCGCATGACTGCTGGCTTGCACACGATTCTGGCGTCATTACACTGGACTTGAAACGGCGCCCGCGAGGCGCCGCCGCAGCAAGACCAGCCAGACGGGGTGAGCGATGACAACAGCAATGGTCAAACAGGAAATCGCCGTGGCGTCCTTCAGCCGGGTATACGACCTCGATCAGGTCGAGACCGCGTTGAACGATCTCGGCGAAGGCGCGAACGAGGCGCTGCGCGCCACGTACGAAAAGATGCTGAAAACCGGCAATTTGCGCTTTTGCGTGAAGCCGAACCGGATGCCGTCGATCGACGATCTGATCGACGCGCTGCCCAACTTTTCCGCGCCTCTCGACGATATCCGCAAGCAGGTCGCGCTGTGTCTTGAAACCGACGACCGGCTCGAACTGATGCCGATCCTGCTGCTCGGCGACCCCGGCATCGGCAAGACGCATTTCGCCAAGCAGCTGGCGCGCCTGCTCGGCACCGCCTATCAATACGTGGCGATGAGTTCGTTGACGGCCGGCTGGATTCTCTCGGGCGCTTCCTCGCAATGGAAAAACGCGAAGCCGGGCAAGGTGTTCGATGCGCTCGTGAACGGCAGCTATGCGAACCCGGTGATCACCGTCGATGAAATCGACAAGGCCTCCGGCGACTCGCAATACGACCCGCTCGGCGCGCTGTACGCGCTGCTTGAACACGACACCGCGCAGACTTTCATCGACGAGTTCGCCGAGATTCCGATCAATGCCGGCCACGTGATCTGGATCGCGACGGCCAACGACGAGCGCTCGATCCCCGAGCCGATCCTCAACCGGATGAACGTGTACGAGATTCCGTCGCCGGATCATGACGGCGCGCGCCGCATCGCGCAGTCGATCTACGACGAGATCCGCTCGGCGCACAACTGGGGCCTGCGCTTTCCCGAGACGCTCGGCGACGCCGCGCTCGACGCGCTCAAGCAGGCATCGCCGCGAGCGATGCGTCGCGCGATATTGAATGGATTCGGCGCGGCGCGCATCGACGGACGCGACAGCATCGAAGCTGGCGATATCCGCCTCGACTACGGAAATCGCCGAAAACCGATCGGTTTTTGAGCGGTTTTTGCACAAAAGCCGCCTGCGGGCGGCTTTTTCACGGCGGCAAACCGGGCCTTCTCCATACGATTGTGTTTGCCCCGTCCGGGGCTTTGAAACTGCTCAACGGCCGAGCGCCCGCAACCGTTCACGACGGCGGCCATTGCTGTCTGTGCGGCGTCGTACAATTTGCATAGCGGTTGCGATAGGGCAGATGCGTTCGACAGCGAGCGGTGTGCGGCACTCGATAGCCGCATCCTGTCCTCATGTGTATCGGGTGAACGAGGCAGCGCGCGGCGAAATCGGCCGCGTCAAGGGACATGGACCAAATCGAATGTGTAGTGATCGGCGCCGGCGTGATCGGCCTGGCGGTGGCGCGCGCACTGGCGGCGCGCGGACATGAGGTGATCGTGCTGGAGGCGGCCGAGGCGATCGGCGTGGGCACCAGCTCGCGCAACAGCGAGGTGATTCACGCGGGCATCTACTATCCGCGCGGTTCGCTCAAGGCCACGCTTTGCGTGCGCGGCCGCGAGTTGCTTTACGACTACTGCGCCGCGCGCAACGTCCCGTATTCGCGTTGCGGCAAACTGCTGGTCGCCACCTCGCGCAATCAGATCCCGCAACTCGAAAGCATCATGGCGAAGGGGCGCGACAACGGCGTACTCGACCTGATGCGGATCAGCGGCGACCAGGCGCAGGCGCTCGAACCGGCGCTCGAATGTGTCGAGGCGGTGTTCTCGCCGCAGACGGGCATCGTCGACAGTCACCAGTTGATGCTGGCGCTTCAGGGCGATGCGGAGCGCGACGGCGCGGTGTTCGCGTTTCATGCGCCGGTCGAAGCGATCGAGGCGAGCAACGGCCGCTTCATCATCAAGGTGGGCGGCAATGCGCCGGCCACGATCAGCGCCGCATGCGTGATCAACAGCGCCGGTCTGCACGCGAACGCGCTGGCCCGCAAGATCCGCGGACTCGACGCGCGCCACGTGCCCCCGCTCTATCTCGCGCGCGGCAACTACTTCAGCATTTCGGGGCGCGCGCCGTTCAGCCGCCTCATCTATCCGATGCCGAACGAGGCCGGTCTCGGCGTGCATCTGACGATCGATCTCGGCGGCCAGGCGCGTTTCGGTCCCGATGTCGAATGGGTGGACACGATCAACTACGACGTCGATCCGCATCGAGCGGAATCGTTCTACTCGGCGATTCGCACGTACTGGCCCGCGCTTCCCGACGGTGCGTTGCAGCCCGCTTATGCGGGGATTCGTCCGAAGCTTTCGGGCCCCGGCGAGCCCGCCGCCGACTTCGTGATTCAAGGTCCGGCCGCGCATGGCGTGCGCGGGCTCGTCAATCTGTTCGGGATCGAATCGCCGGGCTTGACGGCGTCGCTCGCGATTGCGCGGCGCGTCTGCGAACTGAGCGGGCGGGAGTGACCGGCATTCACCTGGCGGCCCGCCTTGCGCGGATCGAACCGCATCGCACGCGTGACGTCCGAGCCTGGCGTCGTACCGATTCGCTTATCTCTATCATTTGAGTCGTCACGCGCGGCGGCTTCGTTGCTATGCTTGGGGACCGCTGTCATCAGAACGGCGATCAGTTCATATAAACGGAGTGAGTCCCCATGAAACCTTCCCGTCGTACGTTTTTGATCACGAGCATCGGTGTGGCGTCCAGCTTCGCGCTGTCGCGCCAGGCTTTCGCGGATGCACCCAAGGTCGCCGAAAGCGACCCGACCGCGCAGGCGCTCGGCTATAAGGAGGATGCGAGCAAGGTCGACAAGGCCAAGTTCGCCAAATATGCGCCGGGCCAGGACTGCGGCAACTGCAGTTTTTATCAAGGCAAACCCACCGACGCCTACGCCGGCTGCCCGATGTTCGCGGGCAAGCAGGTCGCGGCCAAGGGGTGGTGCAGCGCATATAACAAGAAGGTCTGATGCCGCTCTTGCCGCGTGTGTATTCGATATCGCGGCAGATGCGCTGCAACATGCCCGCGCGAGACTCAGCGCGGATGATCGAGGCGTCTGCCGCTCAGTGCGGCAGACGCCTTTTTGCTGCTTGAAAACAGCTTGCGCCCTCTTTACACTCCGTGACGGCCGCTGCGGGCAGCGTCGGTTTTTCCGGCGTACTCACGCGCCTCTACGTTGATACGACGCACCGCGAGACACTTTTCGCAAGCTGGAGATTTGAATGGCACCAGCGTCAAGTAGCCTCCATAAACGGGCCGTCGCCGCGGCGGTGATCGGCAATGCGCTCGAGTGGTATGACTTCACCGTGTTCGGTTTCCTGACGGTGGTGATCGCGCAGTTGTTCTTCCCGGCGGCCAACGATTATTCGTCGCTGCTCCTGACCACCGCGACCTTCGGCGTCGCTTTCGTGATGCGGCCGGTCGGCGGCATCGTACTCGGACTCTATGCGGATCGCGCGGGACGCAAGGCGGCGTTGTCGCTCGTCATCGCGCTGATGACGCTCGGCATTCTGCTGCTTGCGATCGCGCCGCCGTATTCGGCGATCGGCATCGGCGCGCCCTTGATGATCGTGCTCGGGCGTTTGCTGCAAGGCTTTTCCGCCGGCGGTGAGTTCGGCAGTTCGACCGCCTTGCTGATCGAAGCGGCGCCGTTCTCCAGGCGCGGTTTTTACGGCAGTTGGCAGATGTCGAGCCAGGCGGCGGCGCTCCTGCTCGGCGCCCTGGTGGGCGCGTTGGTCACGCGCGGCCTGTCGCCCGAGGCGTTGAAGTCCTGGGGCTGGCGCGTGCCGTTCATTCTCGGCTTGATCATCGGGCCGATCGGCTTTTACATTCGCCGGCATCTTGCCGATTCCGAAGTTTTTTTGCTCGCGAAAAAAACCGCGCGGCGCGCGACACTCGGCGAACTGTTCCGAAACCATAGCCGCGACGTGCTGTGCGGGCTAGGCGCGGTGATCGCGCTCACGGTGACGATCTACGTACTGATCAGCTATCTGCCGACCTTCGCGGTCAAGCAACTGAAGCTGCCTTACGGGCAATCGTTTTATGCGGTGATCGTCGGCAATCTGCTGTTGACCGTGCTCTCGCCGCTCACCGGCGCATGGTCCGACAGAATCGGACGCAAGGGGCTGTCGTTGTGGTCGCTGGCGATCACGCTCGTGATCATCTATCCGCTGTTCGCATGGCTCGCGGCAGAGCCGAGCGTGTCGAAACTGATACTTGTGCAGGCGCTGCTGTCGATCACGCTGTCCGGCTACTACGGGCCGTTCGGCGCGCTGATCGCCGAACTGTTCCCGGCTAACGTGCGCTCGATCGGTCTCTCCCTTGCCTACAACGTCGCGGTGATGATATTCGGCGGCTTCGGGCCTTTCATCGTGACGTGGCTCATCAAGACCACCGGCTCGCCGCTCGCGCCGACGTACTACGTGATGGCCGGGCTGGCGCTCTCCCTCGTCGCGGTGGCATGCATGCCCGGCAAGCGCCACGCGGATCTCGACGCGCAGCGCAAACCGGCGTGACGTCGTCGAGACGATGAGCGGGCGTTACTCCATCTAGCTGCGCGCCGGCATCAGCGGCGGCCGCTTGTCGAACCACGGCCGCGCCGCTTCGAGTTGCGCGGCCAGCCGAAACAGCGTTGCCTCGCCGCCGTCACGCGCGGCGAATTGCACACCGACCGGCAGGCCACGCGCGTTCCAGTAAAGCGGCACCGACATCGCCGGCTGCCCGCTCAGATTGAACAGTTCGGTGCATCCCGCCCACGCGAATGCCTTGTTCGACGCTTCCATCAGCAGCTTTTTCATTAGCGGTTCGAGCGGCATCGCGGTGACGGCGCGCATCTGCATGCGTTCCGCGGAGGTGGGCTGCATCTCGCCGATCTTGATCGGCGCCGCCGCGAGCGTCGCGCACAGAATCACGTCGTAGCGGTGCAGCAGATCGGTGAGGCGTTCGGTTATGCGGCGTTGTTCCTCGAGCGCGGCGGACAAGCCGCGTTCGCCGAGTTTGCGGCCGACGTGCGCCATCGCCCACGTCGAGATTTCGAATTCCTCGCGCAGCGGCTTGCGACCGGTGATGCGGTCGGCGTTCAGCACGAGTTCTTCGGCGGTCACCGACCAAAGCGTCAGAAACGCATGGCGCACAGCCGCGAAATCAATGCCGAGCGAGACGGGCTCGATGTTGTGACCGAGCGAGCGCGCGAGTTGCGCGGCGTCCTCGAGCGCGGCGCGCGAGTCGGCGGAGAGCGAAGGCGCGAGCATGGATTCGGTGACGTAGGCGATGTTCAACGGCTTGCAGGGTTCGCGGCTCGCACCGAGGAACGTGCCTGGCGCACCGGACGGTCTGTCCGCATTGCCCGCCAGCAGATCGAGCAGCAACGCGCTGTCGCGCACGCTGCGCGATACCGCATGATCGACGCCGAGTTCGCCGGCGGCGTTCGGCGTGACGCGCGGCACGCGCCCGCGAGAGGGTTTGAGACCGAACAGTCCGCAGCATGACGCGGGAATGCGGATCGAGCCGCCGCCGTCCGACGCATGCGCGAGCGGCACGATGCCCGCCGCGACCGCCGCTGCCGCGCCGCCGCTCGAACCGCCGGGCGTATGGTCGAGATTCCACGGATTGCGGCACGCGCCGAACAGTTCGGGTTCCGTATAAGGCATCTGGCCGAGCTCGGACGTGCTGGTCTTGGCGAAGATATTGAGGCCGGCCGCTTTCGCGAGTGCGACCACCGGCGCGTCCTCGGTGGGAATGAAGTGCCGATAGTGGCGGCTGCCCATCGACATGCGCAGCCCGGCGACCGGCGCGCCCAGATCCTTGATCAGAAAGGGCACGCCTGCGAGTGCTCCTTGCGCGCGGTCGCTGTCGGCATGGTTCGCGCCGTTTGCCCGCTTCGCGTCGTCGCGCGACGCGCGTTCGCGCGCCGCGTCGTAGTCCTTCAGCACGATCGCATTGATCGCGGGATTGACGGCCTCGGTGCGCGAGATCGCGATGTCCAGCAATTCGCGCGCGCTGGCTTCGCGGGTTCGCACGAGTTCGGCGAGGCCGATGGCGTCATGGGCGAGATAGTCGGATTGCACCACGGATGAGCCCTCGCGAGTCGAGTGTTGGATCTGCCGGTTGCCTATGCGCGCGACGAACCGCTCTGCCGGAGATTCGCTGGGCGGGGTTCATCGCCATGCATCGAGGAGGACGGCGCGCCGAACGCGCGCCGTCTGTGGGGAGAGTACCTGAGTTGCGGGGGTGAACTGCGCGCGCGGATCAAAAGCGCGCGTGACGGTCACGGGCCACGGGTCACAGCCGCGAGTCTCGCGAGTTATAGCCGGCGAATTACAGCCGCTCACCGAGGAAGGTCAGCGTGCGGCCATGCGCGAGCGCGGCGGCGCGCTGGTTATACGACGCACGGTCCGAGCAGTTGAAGCCGTGATCGGCGTTCGGATAGATGTGAAACTCGGCATCGGTGCGGCCGGCGAAGCGCTCCTGAACCTGGCCGACCGCCGACACCGGAATATTCGCATCGAGTTCGGCGTAGTGGAATTGCATCGGCACCTTGATCTTCGCCGCTTGCTCGAGCTGATTCTGGATGCCGCCGCCGTAATAGGCGACCGCGCCGTCGAGCGTGCCCTGCGCCGCCGCCAGATAAGCGAGCCGTCCGCCGAAGCAGTAGCCGATTGCCGCAATCTTGCCGGTCACTTCCGGCATGGCGCGCAGCGCCGCGGCGGTCGCGCCGATATCGGCGACGGCCTGATCGACGTTGGTCTTTTGCAGCAGTTCGATGCCCTTCGCGCGATCCGCGCCGTCATACGTCAACTCGACGCGCGGCTGCACGCGCCAGAACACGTCCGGCGCGAGCGCGACGTAGCCGTCTTGCGCGTACTGATCCGCGACCGAGCGGATATGGCTGTTCACGCCGAAGATTTCCTGAATGATGATGACGGCCGGTCCCTTGCCGCCCTTGGGCAACGCGAGGTAGCCGCCGAAGCTGTCGTTGCCGGCGGGGATGTCGATCCATCGGGAAGTCGTGCTCATGCTGCTCTCCATATACCCATGCGCCGCTGCGCGAGGTCGGTCTGAATGAAGCCAAGGCTTGAATGCCTGAAGCGGGCGGTCAGTTTGCCACCAAAAGAAACGCCTTGCAGGACGCCCCCTGCGCCGCGAAGGCGCACTCGGCGAAGCGCGGCGCGTGGTGAGAACCGCGTGCGGCGAATGAGCATGCTCGATGATTCATCTTTCGGCGGGCGGCGCGAATCGTCGCGCTGGCGCGTTTGATTCGGTGTGATTCGAGCGCGGGTTTGCACGCGTCTCGCGCGTGCTCGTAAAAAGCCTGTTTTTTAGGCAAAAAACATGACCGAAGCATTAACGGTTTAACACGCTAAAAGCGTTGAGCCGCGCGGTTAGACGAAAGCCTCACATAGCGGAAACCCGCATGGGTTGGTGCTTTCCAGTCGATGCGTCCAGTCGGAATCGGTCGCTGTTGGATAAACGCTATTAGTGTTGATCCCACTTCCTCAAAAAAGCCCCACAAATTAATTTGATGGCCTACACTTGCGCGCAAGTACGGCTTGCCGCCTGCCACAAACAGTCCGGCAAACGTGCTTGCCAAGTGCATGAACGATGCAACCGGCGTGGTCGTCCACGGGATTGAGCGACACGTGTTGGTGAAGCGGGGGCACAGGCGATTACGTTGTTTTTGGGACCGAAACTGGAGACTTACATGAACATCAAGATTCAAAAGCTGTTGCCCATCAGCGCTGCGGCGATGCTGTTCGCAACGTTGGCAACAACGGCTGCAGCCGACACGGTCGTGAAGATCGGTCACGTTGCGCCGCTCACTGGCGGTATCGCTCACCTGGGGAAAGACAACGAAAACGGCGCGCGCCTGGCAGTTGAAGAAATCAACGCCAAGGGCCTGACGATCGGCGGCCAGAAGGTCACGCTGCAACTCGATCCGCAAGACGATGCAGCCGACCCGCGCACGGCTACGCAAGTCGCGCAGAAACTGGTCGACGACAAGGTCGTCGCAGTGGTCGGCCACCTGAACTCGGGTACGTCGATCCCGGCTTCGAAGATCTATAGCGATGCGGGCATCGTGCAGATCTCGCCGTCGGCAACCAACCCGGCCTACACGCAACAAGGTTTCAAGACGACGTACCGCGTCGTGGCAACCGACGCGCAACAAGGTCCGGCGCTGGCTAACTACGCCGCCAAGGGTCTGAAAGTGAAGAGCGTCGCGATCGTCGACGACTCGACCGCTTACGGCCAGGGTCTCGCAAACGAATTCGAAAAGACCGCCAAGTCGCTGGGCCTGAAAGTGATGTCGCATGACGCGACGAACGACAAGGCTGTCGACTTCCGCGCGATTCTGACGAAGATCAAGGGCGAAAACCCGGACGCGATCATGTACGGCGGCATGGACGCCACCGGCGGCCCCTTCGCCAAGCAAGCCAAGCAGCTCGGCCTGCGCGCCAAGGTGCTGGCAGGCGACGGCGTGTGTACCGACAAGCTGGCCGACCTGGCAGGCGACGCAACCGACAACATCGTTTGCTCGGAAGCCGGTATGGCGCTCGAAAAGATGGCCGGCGGCCCGGCGTTCCTCGCCAAGTATCAGAAGCGTTTCGGTCAGCCGATCCAGATCTACGCGCCGTTCACGTATGACGCGGTGTACATCGTCGTCGACGCCATGAAGCGTGCGAGCTCGACCGATCCGGCGAAGATCCTGGCAGCGATGCCGAGCACCGACTACAAGGGTGTGATCGGCGAAACCACCTTCGACGCGAAGGGCGATCTTCAGCATGGCGTGATCTCGCTGTACAACTACAAGTCGGGCAAGAAGACGCTGCTCGACGTGGTGAAGATGTAAGACTGCATGACCGAAGACAGCGTTTGTCTGTCTTCGGTCGAGCGGTAAAAAGGCACGCGCGCCGTAGGGCTCGCGTGCCTTTTCTTTTATGCGTGGTCGATATGCCGATTCAAGGCGCCGCGCTGGCGCAATCGTTTGCCCGCGCGTGAATGGATGGGCTGGGTGTCGTGCGCGGCCCGCGCTCGTGTCAGATCTTCAAACGACGCAGCACCTTCGGCCCGGCAATCGCGATCAATGCGCAACACACGGCCACCACGGACAAGCCGATCGGCAAACTGGTCGCCTGCGTCACGGCGCCGATGATCACGGGCCCAAGCAGCAGCCCGAAGTAAGCGAGTCCGGCGACGTGCGCGAGTCCTTCCGCCGCGTGAATGCCCTTGACGCTCGCCGCCGCCGCGAACAGCACGGGCATCATGTTCGCGAGGCCGAGCCCCATCAGCGTGAAGCCGACGAGCGCCGCCACCGGGTTGGGCAGCAGCAATGCGCCGACCATTCCGGCGCCGGCGAGCGTCGCGCTCGCCATCACCAGTTGTGGCGCGCCGAAGCGGGCGCGCACCGCGTCGCCGGCGAAGCGCGCCGCCGCCATGCCGCCCGAGAACGCCGCATACGCGGCACTCGCGAGCGCGGGCGTGCTCAGCACGACGTCGCGCATATAGACAGTGGCCCAGTCGTACATCGCGCCTTCCGCGATCAGCGCGACCAGGGCCATCACGCCGAGCGCCCACAAGGCCGGCGAGCGCCAGCGGTTGGCGCGCGGCGTGGCGGCGTCGGGATGCTCGGCATGCGGCACGTGCGGCAGCACCGCGGGGCAGGCGGCGATCAGAACCAGTGCGCTGACCGCCGCGGCCAGCGCGAGATGCAGCGCCGGCGCCATGCCGCGCGACAGCAACGCGCCGCCAGCCGCCGCGCCGAACATCCCGCCGACGCTGAACATGCCGTGCAGCGATGACATGATCGGCTTGCCGAGCGCCTTTTCGACGGCGCTGGCTTCGGCGTTCATCGCGACGTCGAGCGTGGCCATGCCCGCGCCGAAAATCGCCAGCACGATCAGCAGCAGCCAGTACGCCGGCACGATCAGAATCAGCGCCGCGCACGCCGCCATCACGAGGCCGCCAGCGAGACAGGCGCGGCGCGTGCCGACTCGCGCGATCCATGACGCATTGGCCGCCATGGCGCCGATCGAACCGCCCGCCACCGCCAGCAGCGCAAACGAGAGCATCGCCGCATTCAGATGGAAGCGGTCGCGCACCGTCGGCACGTGCACGCCCCACGACGCGTACATCATCCCCGCGATGAAGAACACGGCCATCGTGGCGAGGCGGGCCCGCTGCCTGGCTGTGTCGGACAGTTCGCGGTGAGCGGCAGGAAGGGCGGCGAGTTCTGAAGAGCGGTCGGACACTGAGATCCCGTGGACGGATGACACGCGGAAAGCGCGTTGCGGTGAATTTCCGATTCTAGCGAAGCGGCCGGGCTTATGCTTGCGAGGCGCTTTCAGGAGACTTGGAAGCCGGTACTTGAACGCCTACGATTATTTGAGCCATACGTGACGGGCGCATTAGGGCGTCCGCTATCCATCGAGGAACGCGTACTTGAACATTCCCGCTCATGCTCCGCTGCATCTGCTGCACACGACTGCCGTCGGCACGCTGGCTACTCACGCTCGCGAGCCGGAGGGCTTTCCTTATCCCACCGTGCTGCCGTTCGCGCCGGACCCGCGGCATCGCCCGACGATTCTCATCAGCCGGCTCGCCGAGCACACGCACAATCTGCGCGCCGACCCGCGCGCCGGTTTCCTCGTCGTCGACGCACCCGACGGCGACGTGCTAAGCGGTCAGCGCGTGACCTTGCTGGGCACCTTCGAAGCGATCGACCCGGCTCCCGAGGTCGTGCAGCGCTATCTGCGCTATCACCCGGATGCGCAACGCTATCTCGCGCTCGGCGATTTCACGTTCTGGACCCTGCAAATCGAGCGTTTGCGCTATATCGGCGGCTTCGGTGCGATGGGATGGCTCGACGGCGCGGAGCTCGATCCGCTGCCGCCGCTCGGTTTCGACGAGGAAAGCGCGCTGCTCGCGCACTTCAGCGACTATCGTGAGGGCGTCGACGGTGTGGAACTGCTCGGCCTCGACCGATATGGCGCCGATCTGAAACTGAACGGAGCACGCAGCCGCTTTGCCTTCGAGGACGCCAAACTCGATCGTGAAGCGTTGCATGCGGCAGTGGAAGATTGCATGCGGCGACACGCCAATTAGGTGATTCATTGCCATGCCGGGAAAACATGCATGCGGCAATAACACCGCGCAACAAGTCTGACAATATGTTACGGGATTGCAGCTAAGCTGTCATGAAATGAAATGTTGATGCTCGATCGACATCTTAAGTTTCATTTTTTGATAATTAATCCAATAATTACTGATGCCGGTTGGAATGCTTCTGTAAAAATCTCAATCCATCTATTCGGAACATGTGCGCAACCCCACGTTGATCCGAAATTTTTCGAAACGAAACTGAATTAATTTTCTCTGCCCGCTTTTGTTGTCTTTCTATTTTGTGTTAATCTCGCCGTCAAATTCCGAGGCATGATCACTTACAAGGGCAAGCCGGCTTAAGACTGGCAGTCATTTATCCGAACCACAAAGGGAATCTATGTCTTCCTACAAGGAACTACTCGCACAGCGCGAGAAGCTTGAAAAGCAGATCGAAGAAGCGAAGTCGCGCGAATACGCGGAAGTGTTGAATGAGATCAAGCAGAAAATGGCCGATTACGGCATTACGCTGGCGGAACTCGGTGGCGGCCGTGCTGCCAAGGGCGCCAAAGCCGGGCGTCCGCGTGCAGGTGTGGCACCGAAATATCGCGACCCGGATAGCGGTAGCACATGGTCGGGCCGTGGCAAGCCGCCGCGCTGGATCGCCGGTCTGGACCGCGATAAATTTCTAATTCAGAAATAATCCCATCGCATCAATAGTCGTACAAATAGGTTCAATCAGCCGCGCACATGATGCGTTGCTGTCCGACAAAAACCGCGTACCAGTCAGGGCGCGGTTTTTTTATTGCGTCGGCGTGCTGCCGCGGTCTCTTGCATACGCTCGAAATGGTTCGAACACGAATGCTTTTCGTTTAGATAAGCAACTGATTTGAAAGGATATTTCTGGCATTTTCCGCTCGTTTTCGAGATGCAGCGGGTAGAATACAGGGATTGAACTTTTCATCTGCTTCTCCGATGCCTTCCGTCGCCGCAGTTCAGTCCGCAGAGAAACAGCACGTTGCGCGCAAAAGCACCCTTGTGAGTATTGCGCTCAACGCGGTGTTGATGACGCTGCAAATCTTCATTGGCGTGTTTGCTCACTCCCAGGCACTCGTCGCGGACGGCATCCATTCGCTCGCCGATCTGATTTCCGATTTTGTCGTCCTGATCGCCAATCGGCACAGCGGCGCAAAGCCCGACGCGGATCACAATTACGGACACAGCCGCTATGAAACGGTGGCTTCGTTATTTCTGGGCGGATTGCTGATTGCGGTGGGCGTCGGCATGTTGTGGCGTGCCGGCACGCGTCTCGCCGATCTGGAAAGCATCCCGGCCGTGCATATGAGCGCGCTCGTCGTCGCCGTGCTGGTGCTGATTTCAAAAGAGAGCCTGTTTCGCTACATGCTGCGCGAAGCGCAGCGCGTGCGCTCGGCCATGTTGATCGCGAACGCCTGGCATGCGCGTTCCGATGCGGCGTCGTCGTTGGTGGTGGCGATCGGCATTGTCGGCAGTCTCGCCGGGGTGCGCCTGCTCGACCCGATCGCCGCGGCGATCGTCGGCTTCATGGTGGCGCGCATGGGCTGGATGTTCGGTTGGGACGCGCTGCAAGATCTCTCGGACCGCGCGCTCGATCAGTCGGCTACCGCCGACATGCGCGCGCTGCTGCTCTCCACGCCGGGCGTGCGCGACGTGCATGAAATGCGCACGCGCAAGATGGGCGACTTCGCGCTTGTCGACGCGCATATTCTGGTCGATCCGCTGATTTCGGTCTCGGAGGGCCATTACATCGCCGAGTCGGCGCGCTTGCGGGTGCTGACCGACAATCGCGTGCTCGACGCTCTGATTCACGTCGATCCGGAGAACGATGCGCTCGCGCGTCCGCCAGTCGATCTGCCTACCAGGGAGCGGGTGGTTGCCGAGGTGGACGCCGCCTTGGCCGCGGCCGGCGTGAAAGCCGCAGCGGTCAACATCCACTACCTGAGCACGGGACTCGACGTCGAAGTGGTGTTGCCCGCGCTGGTTTCCGGTGCCGACGCGGACGTCGGGCGACGGTTAGCGCGCGTCGATCTAGGTGCGCTCAAGCGTCGCCTGGGCGCCCGCAAACTCGACGTACTGCAGGAATTGAACGCGCCCTCGGCCGGCGGATCCGATTCGGCGGCAGTGACGGGGAGCGGTGGGTCGATCGCGCGCGCGAAGGGCGCGGAGCGGCACAGCACCACCTGATCGCGGCGCGGGCACGAACGGCGTCACTGGACGAACCCAAGCGCCAAGGCTCGAGCGCGGCGGCGGAATCCACTCGTCCTTACAGCGGCAATTGCGTGTCGAATTTGATTTCGCGCAGCACGACGCTCGTGCGCACCTGCGCGACGGCGGGAATCTTGAAGATGCGTTCGTGCAGAAAGCTGTCGTACGCCTTGATGTCGGGCGCGACGATCTTGAGGATGTAGTCCGATTCTCCGGTCGTGCTGTAGCACTCGGTGACTTCCGGACAGGTGGCGATTTCCCGCTCGAACTGCTCCACGCCGCCTTCGGTATGGCGCGTGAGATGAATGTGCGCGAGCGCGCAAACATGCAGCCCCAGCTTTTCGCGATCGAGCAGCGCCGTGTAGCGCTGGATCACCCCCGATTGCTCCATGTCCTTGATACGCCGCCAACATGGGGTGCTCGACAGGCCGACCTGGTCGGAAATCTCTTGCACCGAACGGCGCGCGTCGAGCTGTAGCAGACGCAGGATTTTTTGAGAGAACGTATCGAGTGTCAACTGCGCCTCCGTTTGCGTCGCCGTATCATGCATGGTAGAGGGCGCGAAAACGAAACGCAATCTAAAACGGCTCCAACGAGGGAGATTCCCTAATTTGCTGGTTCCTCAGCGGCGTTTTGTCCTGAGCCGTCCCCATCTTTAGCTGTTGCGAGTACCGCGGCCTGGGTTGCCGCCTGGGTCGCGCGCAAGTCCTTCAGCATGTTGCAGAAGAGCGCGCCCTGTTCGATCGCATCGTCCAGCGCCACATGCGTATGCGGATGCTCGTCGAACCAGTGTTTCGGAAAGCGCGGCTTGATGTTCTTGCGGTACGGCAGGCCGGTCATCGCGAACGCAAGCGTCTTGATGTCTAGCGCCGACCACGAAAACGGGCAGCGGCCGACGAACCGCATCATGTACCAGAACATATAGGTGAAGTCGAAGCCCGCCGGCATCGCCACGAATACCGGCTTGCCCGGCAAGGCCTCGACCCAGTCGACGTAAGCCGTCAACGCGGCCGCGGGATGCTGCAAGTCCTTGCGGCAGGCTTCCCACGCCTCGGGCTGCGTCTTCCACCATGCTTCCTGCACCGGATGCGGCTTGGCGCCCTCGAGCAATTCGAGATTCGCCGAGAAAGTGGCGATCAACTGCTTGTCTTCCGTGTAGGCGGCGGAGGCGAAACTGAGCATCGAATGCGGGCCGGGAATCGGACCGTCCGCTTCGACGTCGGTGCTCACATAGATTTCGCTCATGCCTCGACTCCGTCGGCGACATACGGATTGGTGCGGCGCTCGTCACCGAACGTCGAGGTGGGCCCGTGGCCGGGCACGAACGTCACGTCGTCGCCGAGCGGCCAGAGTTTTTCGCGGATCGAACGCACCAGGTCCGCGTGATTGCCGCGCGGAAAATCCGTGCGGCCGATCGAACCGGCGAATAGCACGTCGCCCACCAGCGCCAGCCGATGCGCGCGGCTAAAGAACACCACGTGACCCGGCGTGTGTCCGGGGCAGTGATAAACCTCGAGCGTTTCGTCGCCGAACTGCACGGTGTCGCCGTTGTGCAGCCAGCGGTCCGGTTCGAACGCGTCGGCGGCGGGGAAACCGAAGCGGGTGCTTTGATCCGGCAGCTTGTCGAGCCAGAACCGCTCGTCGGGATGCGGGCCTTCGATCGGCACGCCGTAATGCATGGCGAGCGTCTTTGCGCCGGCGCAGTGATCGATATGGCCGTGCGTGAGGAAGACTTTTTCGACCGTCACATTCCGGCGCGCGATCTCGCCCTGGATGACGTCGAGGTCGCCGCCCGGATCGACGACGGCCGCGCGTCCGGTCGCCTCGCACACGAGCAGCGAACTGTTCTGCTGGAACGGCGTGACAGGGATCAAGGTGACTTTCATGAGTGACGGCGCCGCAGGTAAAACGTTGATTGTACCGGCCTCTCGCCGACTCTCGCGGAGGCCGACGAGGTCCGTGGTCGGCGACTTTTGTCTGCTCATTTTTGCAGCACGCGTGAAAATTCATCAAGGTTTTCAGTCGCTTGCCGTCTCAAAAATTTCTTTTAGGTATAATGCCGCTATGCACGGGTCATTGTGCATGCCACACGGCGATGCGTCCCCATCACAAAAGGGCGCGGGATCGCCAGTCAAGTATGGGCCGCCGCAGTTGTCGGCGGCCGTCAGGTATCGATGCATTCGATGCACACGTCTTGCCCAGCCAGGCGCCGCGCGCCTGCTACGGACTTAACGTCCGTGACGCTGGGTGGGGCCTACGCCGCCGTTCCTGTGCGCTGAGTTTCGCGCGCAAGAACGTGTTTGCCACGTTCGATGGCGGCATGTGGGGTCTGGTCAGGCTGCCGGGGACAGGTTGCGCCAGACGTGAAAATTAACCGTGCGGTAGCGGCTGGTTAGCCGCATCCGGGCTTTGACGTACTGCGCTCATCTGCGCGGCGCGTTGTCGTCCCTTATCGCCGGAGTCGCAGGCAACACGCTCAACTTTCGCGTGATGCGGCTCGACAATGTGATTACACGTCTTATGAAAACTCGGTTATCCCGTGGTCTGGGGACTCTTTTTGCTTTTTTTGTGCTGGCCGGCTGTGCGACCCCTCCGGACGCCCGCAACACCTCGGCAAGCGGTGCGCCGCTGAGCACGAAAAACGCGCAAGCGGCCTCCTTCGGGCCGCAAGCCTTCGGTAGCGCGCCGGCATCCGGCGCTGCGGCCCAAGGTCCGTCGCTGGCCGACGCGAAGCCCCTCACCGAGGACGGCCCCGCCGCCGCGGATTTCCGCCAGACCGGTCGCGCGTCGTGGTACGGCCGCGCCTTCCATGGCCGCCGCACCGCCAACGGCGAGCGTTACGACATGCATGCGCTCACCGCCGCACATCGCACGTTGCCGCTCGGTTCTTTTGTGCGGGTGACCAATCCGGCAACTTCGCGCTCGGTCGTCGTGCGTATCAACGACCGCGGCCCGTACGCGCGCGGCCGGGTGATCGACCTGTCGATGGCCGCCGCGAACGCGCTCGACATGCGCCACGCCGGTACGGCGCGGGTCAAGATCGAGGGTTTGACGCAGCAGGAAGCACGCGCCGCGCGTAACGAAATGCTGGCGTCGAACGCGTCGGGACCGAGCGCGGAGAAATAAAGTGATGACGGCGGGCGTGTTTCGCGCGCGCTCGTGGTTGCTGCGCGGCACGATGGGCAGATCATGCTCACGCGCTGCCGCAGGAACGAAAAGGGCCGCACAGTCGAATAACTGTGCGGCCCTTTTCGTTTGCCCCTGTTGCCCTCTGTTTATTCTTCGTCTTTCTTCAGCGCCAATGCGCGCATGTACAGCGCATTGCGCGACGCTCCGGTGATAGCCGCCGCGACTTTCGCCGCGCTGCTCACCGTCAGTTCTTCCAGCAAGATGCCCAGCAGCGCGTCGTGATCGTGTTCGCCGGCGGCCTCGGGCTGCGCACCTTCCACCACCAGCACAAATTCACCGCGCTGCCGGTTCGGATCGGCCGCGAGCCACGTTGGCCCTTCGGCCAGGGTGCCGCAATGCAGCGCTTCATGTAACTTCGTCAATTCCCGTGCGATGAGCAGCTTGCGCTCGCCGTCAAAAGCGTCGGCCAAGGCTTGCACCGTTTCGACGATCCGGTGCGGCGCTTCGTAGAACACCATTGCGTGCGGATGCTTCGCGAGCGCTTGCAGCGTCGCGGCGCGCGCCTTTGCCTTCGGTGGCAGAAAGCCGAGGAACGAGAACGTCGCCACCCAGTCGCCGGCCGCGCTCAATGCGGTCGCGAGCGCGCTCGCGCCTGGCAATGGAATGATCGGATAGCCGGCTTCGCGTACTGCGTCCACGAGTTTCGCGCCGGGGTCGGAGATGCCCGGCGTGCCCGCATCCGACACGTAGGCGACGCGCTCGCCGGCTTGCAGATGCTCGATCAGACGCTGCGCCGCCGCGCGCTCGTTGTGCTGATGGACCGCGACGAGCGGCTTGGAAATGCCGTAGCGCGCGAGCAGTTGACCTGTGTTGCGGGTGTCTTCGGCGGCGATGCGGTCCACCAGTCCGAGCACATGCAGCGCGCGCAGCGTGACGTCGGCGATGTTGCCGATCGGCGTCGCCACCACATACAGCGCGGCGGTGGGGTACTGCTGCCCTTGCGCGAGTTCGGAGAGAGGAGTCATGAGGCAGAAGACGCAAACAGACGGAAGAAGGCCGCCATTGTGCCACGCAGGGCCGGGCGATCCGGGCGGCGGCCCGCCGGCGCGGCGCGCATCCGCCGACCGGCACAACTTTTCGAGACCAACTGGGTCGAAACTCGTCGGCTCCGCTTTCGAGGCGCGCGCGCAGGAATTCTTGCAGCGGCAGCGCTTGCGGTTCGTCGCGCGTAATGTGTCGTGCCGTGGCGGCGAAATCGATCTGGTGATGCGCGATCGCGACGGCGCGCTGGTGTTCGTCGAAGTCCGCGCGCGGGCGCAACGGCACTATGGCGGCGCGGCGGCGAGTATCGGCTGGCAGAAGAAGCAGCGGATCGTGCGCGCCGCGCGGCATTATCTGGCGAGTCGCAGCCAGCGTTCACAAAATGAGCCTGCATGCCGTTTCGATGTGATTGCGTTCGAAGCGGGTCGGCTTGTCTGGCTGCGCGATGCGTTTCGCGCAGACGAAGTCTGACGCCATGCGCTGAGAAGGCGCGTGAGTGCGATAAACTTGCGCTCGCGTGCGGGCCACGGGGCGATGCCGATGATGCAGCCAGCAGCGTGTCTCGCGATGTTCGTCACGCGACCGATGAGTGCGCTGCATGACCGGCATGGCTCGTCAACGTCACGCGACTTCGCAATACGACTTCACAACACGGCCGCGCACTGCGGTCCATTCGCGGTAGAAAGATAGAGACTCGATGTCAGTCGAACGCATTCAACAACACTTCCGCGATAGCGCGGCAGTCAAACTCGAAGCCTTGGAAATCCTGTCGATGCCGATCGCCGCCGCGATCGACACGATGTTCGCCGCGCTCGCCAACGGCAACCGCATTCTGGCGTGCGGCAACGGCGGCTCGGCGGCGGACGCGCAGCATTTCGCCGCCGAACTGATCGGCCGTTTCGAGCGCGAGCGTCCGGGCCTGCCCGCGATCGCGCTTTCCACCGACACGTCGGTGCTTACCGCGATCGCCAACGATTATTCGTTCGAGCAGATTTTCTCGAAGCAGGTCTGGGCGCTCGGCCAGCCGGGCGACGTGTTGCTGGCGATCACCACCTCGGGCAATTCCGCCAATGTGCTCGCCGCGATCGAGGCCGCGCACGAGCGCGAAATGATCGTGGTCGCGCTGACCGGCAAGGGCGGCGGGCGCATGCAGGAAGTATTGAGCGATACCGATATCCACGTGTGCGTGCCGTCCGATCGCACCGCGCGTGTCCAGGAAGTGCATTTACTGACCATCCATTGTCTGTGCGACGGCATCGATGCCATGTTGCTGGGCGAAGACTGACTGATTCAAGGAGAGCTGGTTGATGAGCGTATTCCGCGTCAAGAAGACACTGGTGAGAACCGTGCTCGTGGTTGGGTTCGCGGCGGGGTTGTCCGCGACGTTGCAGGGTTGCTTCCTTGCGGTTGCCGGCGCGGCGGGCGGCGGCGCGCTGGTGGCGACCGACCGGCGCACGCTCGGCGCGCAGACCGAAGACCGTGAATTGCAGGTGAAGGCGCTGTCGCAGATCAGCCAGAATCTGCCGGACGCGGCGCACGTCAACGTGGCGGTGTTCAATCGCCGCGTGCTGCTGACCGGCGAGGTGCCGGGCGAAGTGTCGAAGCAGCGCGCCGAGACCATCGTGCGGGGCTTGAACAACGTGAATACGATCGTCAACGAACTGGCGATCATGCCGGCGACCTCGTTCTCGTCGCGCACGAACGACACGTATCTGGAGACGCGTGTGAAGACCGCGCTGATCGCGGAGAAGAATATTTCGGCGAACAACTTCAAAGTCGTGGCCGAGCGTGGCTCGGTCTATCTGATGGGGCTCGTCACGATGGACGAAGGCAATCGCGGCGCCGACGTCGCGAGCCGCGTGCCGGGTGTGACGCAGGTCGTGAAGGTGTTCCAGTACATCCAGCCGCAGGAAGCCACGGCCGCGGCCGCTGCTGCGGGAACCGCGCCGGTGGCCGCGTCGCAACCGGACGCCAGCGCTCCGACGATCGGGGCGATTCCGGATTCGTCGGTGAGTTCGCGCCCGCTCGAACAACAGGCGCCCGCGCCGGTTACCAATTCGAACTCGGTGCATCCGGGTAATCCGAAGGCGACGACGCCGTGAAACGGGGCGTGGCTGTCTTTGCTGCCACATTGACGCTTGGCGTGGCGGCGAGTGCTTTCGTATCCACGGCGCACGCTGACGATGCGCCGCGTGGTCGAATGGTCGCGAACGCGAATGCCTGCATGGGATGTCACGCGGTGGACCGCAAACTGGTCGGGCCGTCGTTCCAGCAGATCGGCGCGAAGTACAAGGGCGACGTGCAAGCGCCGGCGAAATTGTCGCGCAAGGTGAAGGAGGGCGGCTCCGGCGTGTGGGGCATGATTCCGATGCCGGCGCATCAATCGATGAGCGATGCGGACATTCGCACGGTGGTGGATTGGGTGCTTGCCGGCGCGCCATCGAAGTGACTTTTGGCGTGCCGCGGCGCTTGGCAAAACGGAAAATGCTTGTGCTAGAATTGTTCGCACGTTGGGGGGGTAGCTCAGCTGGGAGAGCGTCGCGTTCGCAATGCGAAGGTCGGGAGTTCGATCCTCCTCCTCTCCACCAAGAATACTTCCGAGGTTGTCCGAGGAAATTTGAAACCCGCTTAGCCGTAAGGCTTCGCGGGTTTTTTATTTCCAGCGATGTCCAGCGAAAGCTGTTGACAGCGGGTGGTTCGAGGGGGCATTTTCGGGGGCACCATGAGAGCTGTAAAAGCTGATGCCCCCTACGAGGTTGAAAGATGCCGCTAACTGATGTTGAAATCCGTAACGCACAGCCGAAAGAGAAGCCGTACCGTCTGACTGACGGGTTGGGTATGTATTTGGAGGTTTCGCCCGCAGGGGGCAAGTACTGGCGATTGAAGTACCGATTCGCCGGGAAAGAGAAGCGGCTGGCGCTCGGCGTTTACCCAGATGTTGGTGCAAAGGACGCTCGCCGTCGCCGTGACGACGCTCGGCGGTTGATTGATCAAGGTATTGATCCGGGAATCGAGCGCAAGATTCAGAAGGCGACTCTCGTGGAACGCGCTGAGAACAGCTTCGAGGTTGTCGCACGGGAGTGGTTCGCCAAGTATTCACCTGGATGGGCTGAGAGTCACGCCAGCAAGATCATCGCGCGCTTGGAAAAAGACGTTTTCCCGTGGCTGGGTGGCCGGGCCATCGCAGAGATCAAGGCACCAGAAGTCTTGTCCGTTTTGCGCCGCGTGGAAGGGAGAGGGGCAGTCGATACAGCTCACCGAGTGCAGCAAAACTGCGGGCAGATTTTCCGCTATGCAGTGGCGACAGGACGAACGGAGCGGGATGTCACTGCAGATTTGCGCGGAGCTTTGCCAGCTGCGAGGCATACCCACTTCGCTTCCGTCACAGACCCTACGGAAGTTGCTGCCCTGTTGCGTGCTTTGGACGGTTTTCAAGGGACGTTCGTCGTGCAATGCGCGTTACGTCTGGCACCTCTGTTTTTTGTACGGCCGGGCGAGCTTCGCACCGCGGTATGGTCTCAAATCGATCTCGACAAGGCCGAGTGGCGTTACACCGTCTCGAAGACCAAAACGCAGCACCTTGTGCCGCTGGCAACTCAAGCCGTTGCTGTCTTGCGCGATCTGCATGCGCTGACCGGTCATCGCAAATACGTTTTTCCGGGGCGCGATGTCAAAAAACCGATGAGTGAGGCAGCGATCAACGCGGCATTACGTCGGCTCGGCTTCGACACGAAAACCGAGATTACCGGGCATGGTTTCCGCGCAATGGCACGCACCATCTTGCATGAGCAATTGCGCTTTCCCAGTGAGGTGATCGAGCATCAATTGGCGCACAAGGTTCCTGATGCACTCGGGACTGCTTACAATCGTACGAGATTTATCGATACTCGCGTCGCGATGATGCAGACGTGGGCGGACTATCTTGACAAGCTAAAGGGCGGAGCTGATGTCGTGCAGCTTGGCGGCGAAGCGGCCTGAGAAGGCGCTTGAGCAAGGTGGTGTGAAGTTGCCTGGTCCTGTGCCGACCGCTATGACTTACGGACGGCCGACCATTTTGACTAAGAGACGTGCGATACCGGGGCGAATATGGACGAGATGGGCGGGCAGCACGACTTGCCAGATGATTCAGACATCGAACGGTGGTGGGATGCTGTTAGGGAGATCGAGAACCGACGTCGGCAGGTGCTGTACCAAGAATTTGATTCCGACGATGTCGGCTTTCAGGCGTATCTGGATCGCGTGGCCCAGTTTAACGCGCTTCCTCGCTTCCCCGTACAGCAGTTAGTGGAGGACGGCCTTGATGAGGAGGAGGAAGGCCTCGATAACAAGGATAAGGCGTTTGCGGAACTGATCGAGACTTACCCTCTCGCCCCCGAATTTTTCAAGGATCGCGACGGCGTGTATCGCCGAAGTATGGTGTGTTTTTGCAGTGAATTATTGAAGGCAAAGGCTGCACTCAAGACTGGCATGACGGAAAAAGTATGGTGGCATTTGTCGCGGGTCTGCTTCTATGACGGGCAAGCACAGGGGTATTACTTGGGGGCAAAGCCAGCGGACGACAAGAGGCGGAGCGGGAAAAAGGGCGGAATCGTCAAGGAGGCAAACAAGCACAAGGCCGCTCGGGACGCTTGCATTAAGCATCTAAAGGATGATTGCCCTCCGGGTGGTTGGATGTCTCCGGACTCGGCCGTTCGTGTCGTGGCCCCAAAGGTCGAAGACATGATTAGGAAGCGACGCGAAGAAGTCGATGTCCGCGCGCTGCTTTACGCCTGGTTGAACGGTGATGAGGAAGTCCAGCAAGCAGGCGGTTTCAGAATGCGGTGTTCAGCGAAATGATTGCTGCATGGTCGGGCTGCACATGACATGAGGCCGGGCCGAGCAGCCTCACAAGATCTCGAGCGTCGGCACGCGTCGGCACAACGCCGCATCGCCATCGAGCGCGCCACGCTGCGTCTCGCCTGCGGGTCCGCACGGGACCTCAGGCTCCTCGTCGGGCGTTCCGTGAACGCCTGAGCTCCCCCCGCATTTTTACCACCGGTGCTGTTCGGGCCAATGTAAGCGACTCGGCCCGACCGTTTCCCGATGCTGATTTTTCCAAAGCATGATGGGCGCGTTTAGATTGACGGAGCCAGTCAGCCATGTCGAACGCAGGGGCGCGAGCCCATCCCCATC
>NZ_JBQEPU010000053.1:0-35307 GCF_052045835.1 Paraburkholderia sp. 22099
GCCCACGATCGCCGATCGTGGACACGATCTCACTTGATCTACACTGACTCCGACACAACCATCACCACCATGCCTCACGCGCGCGCGAACGGGGAAACGGTCGGGCCGAGTCGCTTACGCTTCAAGGCGAAAGTACCACGATGAACCTCTCCGCTACGAAGACGCAGGACATCTCGACCGGAATAACTTAATTCCTAGTCGAACGCCTATCTGAACCCCTGCCGCGGTTCCAAACAAGAACAACGAGTGTGCCGATTCACGCCATCCGTACTTCACGTATAGAGAAATTCCGCTACCAACGCCCATGGCCAGCAAAATGATGGAGAAGAAGTTCAAGCTTTGCCATGGAGACATCAAACCACCCGACCAAGTTGGCATTCCCCACTTCTTTGTTTTAGGCCAGATAAAGTGGTTCCCCAGAAAGACCCACAAACATAGGAAAATCCCAACCGCACCTTGTAGTATGGCAATGAATATCAACGTTTCGATCGGCAAAACGACAGGCTGCCTGGTGGTCAATCCGGCGTCAAACGCACCAAAGGCAAACGCACCAAAGGGAAACGCACCAAAGGGAAACGCAACAGCTAACAATGCGACTTTGATCGCCGGCCAAACATTGAGTTTATTTTCCACGGGTATAAGTAACCTCAACACCTACCGCTGCACACGCCGAACCTCTCCAGCCATCACTCGGAAGACCAGCAGCAATACCACCGCCCGTCCCTCGATAGGGCCTCCCACCGAACCCCGGAAGACCTGAAGAACCGGACTGGTTAAACTCGACACCGCCGGACACGCCCACGCTCGTTGAAATAGAGCCCACGCCAGCGCCTGCCTCCGCAAAGCCACCGATGGTTACGGATGAGCCTTGTCCACTTCTGCTCGGAGGACTCCCATTCGGGTCATAACTAGCTCCGGCACCGATGCCGAAGCCCCCGCGTATCCCCGCTCCCGTTATGCTCCATCCGTCTCCATAGAGCGTGCCTTGGGCGCCCGGACCTGAGTACCAGGCCGCGCTGGCGCTCCAGAACCCGTAGGGGTCGTACAGAGATACAGGATTCCCGTTGACATAAGCATACGCATTCGTCTGCCCACTCGCCCAGCCAATCGGGTCTTCACTGATGAACCTTGCGGTGTTTGGACTGTAATACCGGTTCCGATAGTAATACAACCCGGTCCCATCATTCTCCCGCCCCGTATACTGCTGCGTATTCGGATCCGCCACCCCGACCTGGCTCGTCGCGCCATACGGCTCATAGCTGTACTGCGTCTGACTCCGCTGATCGGCATCCGTCAACGCGATCACGTTATTGTTCGCATCGCGCAGCACATATCTGTCCTGACTCGCGTCATCGCCAATGCGCCGGAACGTCAGCTCATCCGGTCCGCCAGCCTGATACGGGGAAAACACCCGGATACGCTTTGACCAATCACCATCCGGCACCATGAGGTTCAGTTCATCGCCGAACCACGTCGTCTGCATCCGGTGGCCATTCACCGTGCGATCGGTACGCCGGCCGAAGATGTCGTAGCTGAAGACCGCCGTCGCGCCGCCGCTAATCTGGCTGAGCAAATTTTGCTCATTCCAGTTGTACTGATTCACACCGTCGCTGGTCAGATTGCCGTTCAGGTCGTACGACAGCGTCTTGCCAGCCCACCGCGTCAATTGGTTCGCCGCGTTGTGTTGGGCATCGCTCACCGCCTTCGGCAGGTCGGCCTTTGCAAGACTGCCGCCGGCCTTCGTGCGCCGCCCCGCAAGATCGTAGCCATACGTTAGATCGCCAAACACACTGCCATCGGCGCGTTTGTATGTGATACCCGTCAGTTGGCTCGCCGTATCCCAGGTGTAGCTTGCCGTCAGCCCATTCGCGAATGTCGCCTGACTGAGCCGTCCCAGCGCGTCGTACGAGTAACCAAACGTGCGTGGCGCTTCGCCATTCACCTCATACTGAATCTGGGTCACCCGATGTTCGGCGTCGCGACTATAGGTCACCACCGCACGGTCCATCTCGATCCGCGCCAGATCGCGGGTGTCGGGCGCGTAGCGGTATGTCCAGAGTCCCTGGATTGTCGGAAAATCGAATATACGGGTCAGGTTGCCGGTAACCTTATCGTAGTCAAACGTCGCGTCGATTTCCTTCTGATTTCGTTCGTCAATGGTTGGAAAGACGTCACGCACGCTGTCCAGCTTACCGTGCGCCTGGTTCCAGGCGTATTGCCAGCTTCGAGCCGGCAACGCTCCTGCCGCCGACCGGAAATCCGTCTGTAAAGCACGCCCTGCAGCGTCATAGGTGTAAGTCGTCACCTGCCCCTTGCGGTCGGTCACCGTCGCAAGCTGTCCCGCGCTGTTCCACGTATACGTCTCGCCGCGGCCGAGCGGATCGGTCCTGCTGACCGGCCTGCCAACCGCGTTATAGGCGTAGCGCGTGGTAACGCCCTTGGGATCCGCCTGGCTGAGCAGGCGGCCATTGAGGTCCCGCGTGAAACGCGTCACGCCGCCCAGCGCATCGGTGACGTCGGTGGTCCGGTCCAGCGCGTCGACCGTGCGGCGCGTCGTATTGCCCAATGGATCGCGCACAGCCGTCACCCGGCCCACCGCGTCGGTCGTGAACTGCGTGGTCCGGTTCAGCGGATCGGTGACACTGGTCAGATCGGCTCCGGTCCAGGCGAACTTCGTCGCGCCCTTGAGCGCGTCCGTCATCGTGAGCGGGCGGCCCTGGCTGTCGTTCGTGTAGGTGGTGCGGTTGCCGAGCCGGTCGGTCACCGTCAGCAGGTTGCCCTTCGGGTCATATGTGTAGACGGTGCTCACGCCGCGTTGCGGGTCGCCCGCCTGGGCTTCGGTCAGCATCTGACTGTAGCTATCGAAGCTGCGCGTGACCAACGTGCCGTACTGATCGGCCTCGCTAATGCGGTTGCCATTCGCGTCGTAAACATATGTGTATTGACGATCCATCGAGGCGAGATTCGTCACGCGTCCATTGGCGTCATACGTGAACGTCCCCACCTGTTCCATCGGCCGGCCCGCCGGATAGGTGTTGCGCACCACGCGCCCATTCGCATCGAACTCGAGACGCCGGACACTGCCGCGCCGGTCCGTCACCTCAGTCCGCGTGACCTTGCCGTCCGTGACGGTATACGCCATCGCGAAAGTGCTGCCATCAGCGAGCGTCTGGGCCACTACCCGGTCGCTGTCGTCGTAGGCGTTGAGTACCCGCTGATGGCCTTCGGGATCGGTGACGCTGACAAGGCGGCTCTTTTCGTCCCAGCCGTATTTCCAGACGCCACCACCCGCATCAGTCACCTGTGTGAGGCGGTCCTGGCTGTCGTACTGGTAATTCACCTGACGGTTCAACGCGTCGGTCACACGCGAGATGAGCGGCGTACCGCGCGTGCCAATCACCGAGGTAAATGTCAGCGTGCGGCCATTCGGACCGCTCACGGCGGTAATGGCGCCGGTCGTGCCATCGCGTGCAATGGTGACCGTATTGCCGTTGCGGTCCTGCAAACTGCTCAACCGGTATACGCCACCGATCGAAGTGAACTTCTGCACGCGTCCGTCTCGCAGGCTCAACGTCATGCCAGTGCTGCCCACTGCGTCGATACGAGCACGGTAATACTCACCCGGGCTCGTCAAGTCGTCCCAGCCTTTGCCGTTGGTGCCCGCGCGCTGAGTGAACGGAACACGAATACCGGTCGCCTGCCGCAATTCGAAGCGCTGCCGATCTGCGCTCATTGCGAGCATGGTGTCGAAGGTCAGTCCGCCGCCGGCGCCGAAGGAACCGACCAGTGGCCGGCCGATTCTGTCGTAAGCCCCGCTGCGGTAGACGCGTGCGAGATCGAGCGGGATCGTGTCGGCTACCGTCAGGTCATGTGCGAAAAAGTAGAACTGGCCGGTGTACAAGTTGACCGGATCGGCACCGGCGGTACTGTTGCCGCAACCGGCGGTGGCGTCCGCTGTGCAGTTATCGGCGTTGTCGGGCATGCTGACTTCCGGTGTTGCCGGCTCGGTCGTGTCGTTGCCCGACGGTCCGCTGCAGTAGGCCGCGATCATGGTGGGATCACCGCACACGTAGCCGCCCATGCCGCCGAAGTCGGCGGCAGCGGCCTGCACCGGGCACATCGGGTCGGCCGGATACGCGCCTGAAGAGGCATAGCGGCTGTCGCAATCCACGGCACGCGCATGCGGCGCCACGAACCACGACAGCATCACGAAGAAAAACAGAACGAACGGACGTAGCAGCGCTCGACGCGCCGCAAAGGCATCGCTGAATTGCATGAAGAACCTGAATGAAAGAAGGGAGACGCGGCTCGACTAGCGCGGGCTAATCAGTCTTCGCAAACGTGGAAACAGCCGCGTCGGCGTTAGACGACAAAGAAGAAGCGTCGCCAGCCGCGGAAGACACAGCCGCTTGCCTGCGTATCGCCGTGATGTTGCCCGCTGCGTCGTAGTCGTAATACGCCGTGTCGCCGGCAAGCGCGACGCTGGTAAGCCGCCCTAGCGCGTCATAGCCGTAGATAATCTCGTCAGCATGCGCCGACGTCGCGGCACCGACAAGCAAGCCATGACCAGTGCGCCAGCGCCGGCAACGCGTCCAGCCATCTTCAACCCACTCTCGCACCGTGGTCCAGAACCGGAACGCGAACATCCAGAAAAGCTGATCATCGATATCCCTATTGCATGTAGCTATTGCTTTTACTAACTAGCCACAAGATACCGAACTGCAACTTCGATTTATAGAGGATCATTCTTTATTTGAGTAGTAAATCCCCTACAGCGCTACTCGACATGGAAGCGCCATCGCTCCGGCTGGAGTACCTTCAAAAAGCAAAAGGCGCATCCGTCTTGATGCGCCCTTCGCTTCCCTACTGTCACGGCCCGCTACATCAACCGCCCATCAAAAGCATCAAGCCTCCAACTGCTCCAACACCTTGCCCTTGGTCTCGATCCCAAGAAAGTGCACCACCACCGCGGCAAGAAAAGGCACCGCCGCCAGAACATAAAACGCCACCTGCAAATTGCCGCCGATCATCGTCTTCGACACGATGGCCGGCGCGAAGATCGCCGCCACCTTCAGCCACGCGCCGCCGATACCGCAGCCCGTCGCGCGGATACTGGTCGGATACAACTCCGGCGTGTACACATAAGCCGTGATAAAGCCGCAAGCGAGAAAGCCCAACGAGAACGCACAGAACGTCGCGACCACATACACCGACGATTCATGAAACACGCCTGCCAGCAGCAACGAAAGCGTGCACGCAAGGAACGACAGGTTGATGATCGGCTTGCGCCCCACCTTATCGACCAGCAACGCGCAAGTCAGCGAACCCAGCACGCCCAGCACCGAAGCCGCCACCGCCAGATTCAGCGCCAGTTGCAGCGGCGCGTGATAAACCGTGCGATAGATCGTCGGCAGCCAGGTCGAGAGACCGTATTGAATGAACCCGCAGGTAATCCACAGCATCGCCACCGCCAGCGTGCGCTTCAAATAAGCCGGGCCGAACAGATCGCGCATGCGGCGCTTCGGATGGCGATTCGCCATTGCTTCGAATTCGGCGGAATGGGTCACCGGCGGCAGCGGTCCTTTCGCGGTGCGTTCGAACGCGTGCACGGCGGCATCGGCATCGGCCATGCGTTCGCGCTCGGCGAGCCAGCGCGGCGATTCCGGCACCAGCTTGCGCAATACGAAGAACAGAATCAACGGCATGCCGCCGATCCAGTACATGGCTTGCCAACCAAAACGCGGCACGATCCACGCACCCAACGCATTGGAAGCCAACAGGCCCACCGGAAACACGATCTCGTACAACAGCACGAAACGCCCACGGCCATGCGCACGGCTGATCTCGTTGATATACGTCGCGGCCACCGGCAATTCGCCGCCGAGTCCCACGCCTTGAATCACGCGCAATGCCACGAACGCCGCGAAGGTCGGCGCGAAACCGCACGCAATACTGGTGATGCCGATGATCCCCGAGCTCAATGCAATCGCGCGCACGCGGCCCTTGCGCTCGGCGTACCACGGAAACAGGAACGCGCCGAGCAATTGGCCGACCGACCCGGAGCCGATCAGAAAGCCGATTTCCCACGGCGTCAGATGCCACTTCGCGATCAGGACCGGCAGCGTGGCCGCGATCGCGATCACGTCGAAGCCGTCGAAGAACGTCGCGAGCCCGATCAGAATCCGCGCGCGCACCTGCATCGCGTTCCTCGGCAGGCGCTCGAGCCGCGCGATGATCGAGCCCCGGGTCACAGGGCCGGAGACACCGGCGCTGCTGCGGTCCCCCATGATGTTGTCGATGGTTCTCATGCCGTTGTCCCGTCCGTAGGTGTAGTTAGGCAAGCGCCGTGGTGGCGTCGGTCAGTGTGGCAAGGTCGATGGTCCGGCCTTGGTTCATCCACTTGCGCGAGAGCTTCAGTTCGCGTGGATTGTTGATGGCGATCACGCCGCGAATCGCGTTGTCTTCCAGATGGAAAAGCGTGGCGTGCTTGCCCGGCAGGTCGCCGCGTACAGCCAGTTGCGCATCGCCCGGAATGTCGCCGAGAATTTGCAGATTCACGTCGTACTGATCGGACCAGAACCACGGAATGTCCGCATACGGTTCGAACGTGCCGAGCAGCGCCTTCGCCGCGGCGATCGCCTGGTTCTGCGCATTGGCCCACGATTCGAGCCGCACGCGGCGCTTGAGCCACGCGCTCGGATGATTGGCGACGTCGCCGCACGCGAAAATGCGCGGGTCGTCGGTCGCGCCGAAATGATCGACCACGATGCCGTCTTCCACCTTCACGCCCGCGGCTTCCGCCAGCGCCGTGTGCGGCGTGAGACCGATACCGGCGACCGCGAAATCGGCATCCACGGTCGAGCCGTCCGCGAACGTCGCGCGGATCCGGCTGGCGTCGTTCGGATGATCCGCGATCGACACCAGCGATGCGTGCAAACGCACGTCCACGCCGTTCGCGCGATGCAGGTCGAGCAGGAAGTCGGACACCATTGGCGGCAACGAGCGGGCGCACAGACGCCGCGCGCCCTCCACCACGGTTGCATTCACGCCGAGCTTGCGCGCGGTGGCCGCGACTTCGAGGCCGATCCAGCCGCCGCCCACGACGAGCACGCGCTTGCTTGCGCGCAGCCGTTCGCCTAACGCGACGGCTTCGTCGAGCGTCCGCAGATAGGCGATGTGCGAGGTCTTGACGAGCGAGTCCGGCAAGCGGCGCGCCGCGCCGCCCGTGGCGATCACCAGACGGTCGTATTGCACTTCACGGCCCGCTTGCGTGCGCACGATGCGTTGCTCGCGATCGATCGACGTCGCGCGATCGGGTTGCCATGCCTCGACGTTGAGCGCGGCGAAATCGTCGGGCTTGACGAGCCGCACGGTGTCGATATCCGCCTCGCCCGCCAGCACGGCCTTCGACAACGGCGGGCGCTCGTACGGCAGATGAACCTCGTCGGCGATCATCACGAGGCGGCCGTCGAAGCCTTCCTTGCGCAATGTCTTCACGACCCAACCGGCCGCCTGGCCGCCGCCGATCACGACGATGGTGCGCGGCGCTTCGAGTCCGGCGTGCGCGGCCTGGGCCTTTTCCGTGGCAGCGTCAGTCATTTTTGCGCTCCGTCATGAACTTGCCCTCCGGCGCTTGCGCGTTTTTCTGGCGACGCGTATTGCCGTCGATGCCGCCGTCGATCGCCCATTCGGCGAACACGGTCGGGCCGGGTTCGAAATCGCGCGGCCGCCATTCGGGCGTGAGCTGGTCTTCGTCGGCGTAGTACTCGATCAGGCCGCCGGCCGGATTCTGGAAGTACCAGAAGTACGCCGACGAAACCGGATGACGCCCCGGCCCGAGTTGCGTATCCCAACCGCAACGGCTGATGTGCATGCCGCCGCCGAATACTTCGTGGATATCGCGCACGGTGAACGCGACGTGATTCAAACCGCGTTTGCCGCCCGGCAGCGCCAGCAGGAAAATATCGTGGTGGCCGCCGTGCGGCGCGCAGCGCATGAATGCGCCGCGGCCCGGATAGCGATCCGACGTCTCGAAGCCGAGCAGGTCCTGGTAGAACTTTTCCTGTTCCGCGAGACAGTTCGTGAAGAACACGACGTGACCCACTTCGACCGGTTCGGCACGCTCGTAAATCGGCGACGGTTGATCGACGCGCAGCGTTTGGCCCCATACGTTCGAAGGCGAACCGTGAATATCGAGCACCCGTTTGCGAGTCACTTCCACGCGAATCGCCATGCCGTTCGGGTCGATGCAACCCACGGCATCGCCGGTTTCGAAGTGGCCGGGCTGGCCGGCGAAGCGGCCGCGCAGTTCGTCGAGTTCCGCTTGCGTCGCGACACCCCACGTCACTTCGCGCAGCGTCGGCCCTTCTTCGAACGCGGGCGGCAGCGAGGGATCGTTCGCATCGGCCAGGAGAACCGTGCAGCCGTTCAGCGTTTCGAAGCGCGCATGCGTTTCATCGTGCGCGACTTCCTTCAAGCCCCAGTCCGCGAAAAAGCGGCGACAGGTAGCGAGATCCGTCACGCCGTAAATAATCTGTTCAATGCCGAGAATCGTCATAACGTGCCTCTTGCGTATCTTGAGTCTTCAATTCGCCCACGCCAGCGGCGCGTCGTTCAAGCCCCAGTAGAGGCTCTTCTGCTGCATGTATTCGCGGATGCCGAGACGGCCCTTCTCGCGCCCCATGCCGCTCTCTTTCCAGCCGCTGAACGGTGTGGAGATCGAGAACAGCTTGTAGGTGTTGATCCAGATGGTGCCGGCTTCGAGCGCGCGGGCGACCCGGTAAGCGCGCTTGTAATCGCGCGTCCAGATGCCGGCGGCGAGACCGAATACGCTGTCGTTCGCTTCTTCCAGCAGCGACGCTTCGTCGTCGAACGGCATCGCGACCAGCACCGGGCCGAAGATTTCTTCCTGGCAGACGCGGGCGTTATTCGTGAGGCCTTCGAGAATGGTCGGCTGAAAGTACGTGCCTTGCTCGCGGCCCTCGCCGACCGGGCGCTCGCCGCCGCACAACAAGCGGCCGCCTTCTTCCAGGCCCAACGCGACGTATCGCTCGACCGTTTCGCGATGCGCCGCGGTAATGAGCGGCCCCATCTGCGTTTCCGCACGCGACGGATCGCCCACGCGCAGCTTGCGCGCGCCTTCGACGAGACGCTTCATGAACGCGTCGTAAATCGAGCGCTGCACGAACAGACGCGAGCCCGCGATGCACGCCTCGCCCGACGAACTGAAGATGCCGTACAGCACGCCGTTCACCGCATGATCGAGATCGGCGTCGTCGAACACGATGGTCGGCGACTTGCCGCCGAGTTCGAGCGACACCGGCATCAGCTTGTCCGCCGCAATGCGCGCGATGCCGCGGCCCACTTCGGTGCCGCCCGTGAACGACACTTTCTTCACCAGCGGATGACGCACCAGCACGTCGCCGATCACCGAGCCCTTGCCCGGCAGCACGCTCACGACGCCCTTCGGCACACCGGCTTCCTCGCAGAGGCGAGCCAGCGCCAGGGAGATCAGCGGCGTCACTTCGGCGGGCTTCAACACCACCGCATTGCCACCGGCCAGCGCCGGCGCGAGCTTTTGCGCATCCGATGCGATCGGCGAATTCCACGGCGTAATCGCGGCGATCACGCCGATCGGTTCGTAAATGCTCATCGTCAGATAGTCGCCGCGCGAGGGCGTGACTTCCTCGTCGAGCGTTTCGAGGCACGCGGCGAAGTAGCGGAACGTGTTGGCCGCGCTTGCCACCAGCACACGCGTTTCACCGATCGGTTTGCCGTTGTCGCGACGCTGTAATTGCGCGAGCGCTTCGTGACGCGCCATGATCAGATCGGCGATGCGGTACAGAATCAGCGCACGCTGATGCGGCTTCAAGCCCGACCAATCCGCCTTGCGCCACGCGGCGTCGGCGGCTTCCACGGCTTCGCGGGCGTCGTCGGCATTGGCCGTCGAGATTTCCATGTTGACCGACTGATCCGCCGGATACAGGCTTTGGTAGGGCTTGCCGCGCCCTTGCCGCCATTCCCCACCGATGAAAATATCGCCGCTAGGCACGAGACGGGTATCGAAGTGAGTCATGTCGGTCGTTCCGGTTTGCTTCAGCCAGGGTCTTAAATCACGCAGCGCGCCGCGCGATTGCGCAACGCACGGATCGCGCTGTACGCGGTCAATGCGGACGTCTTGGGGTTGTCCGGCAGCGGCTTGCCGCACATTTCCAGCGACATTTCGCCGAATGCGCCGCGCGCCACGATGCGATGCACGTTGCGCGTCACCTTCGGGTCGGCGATCAGCCGCACCGAGGTGTGGTCGAGACCGAGGCCGGCCAACGCAATCGTTGCGGCGACGTTGGCGTTCTTCGGGTACAGGCGCGCCGCTTCGCGTGCGCTGCCTTCGAAGATCACCTGCTGTTCGCTTAGCGCGTACAGATCGCAGACCTGTTCCGCGGGCGTGCCGAGCCAGCCGGTGGGCGGCTTGCGCCCGGTGTACAGCACTTCGTCGAGGCCGCCGAGCCTGGCCGCCGCCAGCGCATCCATGCCGCCGATCGCGCCGGAGAGCAGCGTCAAGGTCGCGTCGCCTTCATCGGCGGCGGCGGACAACGCGTTCAGCAGCATCATGTCGGAGAGCGCGCCGATCGACGCCACCGCGCAGTCCGTGCCGCCTCTGAGCAACGGCACCACGTGATCGATCAACGCGCTATGTCCCGCGCATTCGAGCGCGAAGTGCGGCTGGCTGCTCAATGCGGAGACGGACGCCACCACGTCCACGGACGCGCCCACCACTTCGCGCACCGCCGCCATATGCCGCTGCGGCACGATCACGTGCGACACCCGCACCGCCGGGTCGGCTTCCACCGAGCGGTACACCGCCTGGCCGATCGCGCCGAAGCCGATCATGGCGACATCGACGGGAGCGTGGCGCCCGGCGTAATCGGCCTCACGCATGCTGCGGCTCCTGTTCCTTGACCGGCGGACCGGCGAACGCGCTGGCGAACGAACCGACCGACAGCATGTCCACTTCCACGAGCACGGGGCCGGTTTTCGCCATGCCTTCGCGAATGATCTCCTCGGCCTGGTCGAGCGATTGGATGCGGTAGTGCGTGAGCTTCAGGCTCTCGCAGAACTGCGCGAAATCCGGCTGGTGCAGATCGACATAGCAGCGGCGGCCGCCGTATTGCGCGTCCTGAATGTTGCGGATCACGCCGTAGCACTGGTCGTTCATCAGCACGATCATCACGTTGGCGTTTTCCTGCACGGCCGTCGCGAGTTCGCCGACGTTCACCATCAAGCCGCCGTCGCCGACGAGGCACACGGTTTTCGCGGCGCTGCCCGCGAGCGCCGCGCCGATGCCCATCTGCATGCCCTGGCCGATACCGCCGCCGAGCGCGTGAACGCCCGCGCGCGGCGAGAAGATCTTCAGCATGCGGTTGCCCCACGTGCTGTTCGAGATCGTCACGTCGCGCACCCAGTTGTAGTCGCGGCCCACGGCCTTTTGAAGCGCGTCGACGAGGCGCTTGTACGGGCCGAGCCCTCGCGCCACATCGGCGAGCGCGCTTTCGCGCGCCGCCGCGAGATCCTGTGCGAAGGCCGGATCGACCTTCACGCGCCCTTCGAGCAGCGTCGCGAGTTCCTCCAGCACCGCCGACGCATCGCCGTGCACGAACATGTCGTTGCGGTAGCCGCGGTTGTCGGCGAGCGCGTCGGCGTCGATGCGATACAGCGGCTGCGGCAGCGCGAGCCTGTACTTCAGCGTTTCATTGCCACGCAGACGCGAACCGACCACCAGCAGTGCGTCGCACGTCTTGTAGAAGCTTTCGACCGCGGCATGCACGTTGAAAGCGCCGAGCGTTGCCGAATGATCTTCCGGCAGCACGCCGCGGCCCTGCACGCTGGTCACGACGCCAAAGCCCAACGCGACCATGCGCTCGACCGCCGCGCGTGCATGGCGCGTGCCGCCGCCGAGCCACAGGAGCGGACGTTTCGCCTTCGCCAGTTGCTCGGCGAGTTGCGCGACGCGCTCGCTGGAATGCGTGAGCGTGCTGACGTGCGGCGCGGCCAGATCGGCGGGCCATTCGATTTGGGCGGCCTGAATGTCGATGGGAATCTCGACGCTGACCGGGCCGCTCGGCGCGGTTTGCGCGACGCGCACGGCTTCGCGGATGGTCGGCAACGCGGTTTCAACGGAACGCACGCGAAACGCGGCCTTCGAGATCGATTGCAGCATCGACAGTTGGTCCGGCGCTTCGTGGATATACGCGAGATCTTTATCGAGGTATTCGGTTTCGATCTGACCGGTGATGTGCAGCAGCGCGGTGCCCGCGGTCAATGCTTCGACCATCGCACCCGCTGCGTTGCCCGCGGCCGTGCCCGTGCTGGTGAACGCGACGCCGAGTCCGCCGGAAACGCGCGCAAGACCATCGGCCATATTCACCGCGCCCGCTTCGCCGCGCGCGCCGACGTAGCGGATCTGGCCGCGTTGATGGATCGCGTCGAGGATCGGCATGTTGTGAATCGAGATCACGCCGAATGCGGTATGCACCCCGCACTGCTCGAGAAAAGCGGCGATCAGTTCGCCGACGGTGGTTGTGTTAGACATGTCGTGCAACGCCTCCAGAAACATCGATGTGGCTGCCCGTCGTATAGGACGACAGCGTCGTAGCCAGATAAAAGAGCGCTTGAGCGGCTTCTTCGGGTTTGCCGAAGCGGCCCAGCGGAATGTTTTTCTTGCGCGCCAGTTCGGCGGTCCAGTCGTCCCAGCTCTGGCCCGGCTGCGCCTCTTTCGCGTAGCGGCGGCGCCATTGCCCCGATTCGACGATGCCGATCAGAATCGAATTCACGCGGATGCGTTGCGGCGCGAGTTCCGCCGCGAGCGACTTGATGAGGCTCAGCACGCCCGCACGTGCCGACGATGTCGCGACCATGTGCGGTTCCGGTTGCAGCGCGAGCAGCGAGTTCACGCACACCACCGAAGGGTTGGCCGCGTCGCGCAGCATCGGCAGGAACGCGCGAGTCGGGCGGATCACGCTGAAGTACTTCAGATCGAGCTCTTCGCGCCAGGCTTCGTCGGTGGTGTCGGCGAAGGTCGACACGCGGCCCTGGCCCGCGTTGTTCACCAGCATGTCGGTGCGGCCGAAGCGCGCTTGCACGGCTTGCGCGAACGCGTTCACGTCGCCGGCATTCAGTACGTTGCAGGCTTGCGCCAGCAGTTGCGCTTGCGGGAACCGGGTGTTCAGCGCGGCTTCCGCTTGCGCGAGACGTTCGGTGTCGCGGCCGCAAATCGCAACCGATGCGCCTGAGCGCAGAAACAGTTCGGCGGTTGCGAGGCCGATGCCGGACGAACCGCCCGTCACCACCGCGACCTGCCCGGTCAAATCGATTTCAATCATCGGAGCCCCAATGCCTTCATGTATTTGCTGCCCGCATCCGGCCCGCTCTTGGGCCGGTGATTGAGCCGCTGCGAGAGTTCGCCGGCGGCGCGGCGGACCTTGTCGATCAACCCGCTGTCGAGCAGCGACGCGCCGATCTCGTGGCGCGGAATCGTTGTCGTGATCACGGCGACGATGCGGCCCGTGTCGTTGCGCACCGGCGCGCTGACCACTGAAATGCCGCGCTCGAACGACGACTCGCTGATCGCGAAACCGCGCCGTGCGTCGTCGCGAATGCGCTCGTATAAATCGTCGACGGTAACGGGCGTCTGTTTGGTGAAGCGTTCGAGTTCGGGCTCGGGATAGAGCTTCTTCAACTCGTCGAGCGTCATGTCGCCCATCAGCACCTGACCATGCGTCGTGGCGTGAGCCGGCAAACGGGTGCCGACGTTGACCTTCACCGAACTGAAAATCGGCGCGTGGCTTTGCGCCTTGGCGACGAACACGACGTCGCGTCCATCGCGAATCACGATATGGCTGGTCAAGCCGGTTTCGTCGCGCAAGGCTTCGATGATCGGCAGGCCGAGGTCGGTCAATTCGAGCGAGCTCAGATATTCGAAACCGAGCCGCAGCACCGCGACGCCGAGGCGATAGTTGCGGTCCTTATCGGCGCGCTCGAGAAAGCCGAGCGATTCGAGTGTTTGCAGCAGACGGAACACCGTCGTGCGAGGAATCTTCAGGCGCTTCGATAGTTCCGGTGCGCCGAGAACGGGCTCGCGCGGCGAAAACTCCGTGAGAATCCTCAGGCCGCGTTCGAGACCGGGCACGCGATAGCCGGTGTCATTGTTGGTATCGCTGTCGTTGCCGATGCGGTCGTCGTCCGCAGCGCGGCTGACGTTCGTTGTGTCGGGCAGGTCGGGCTTCATTCATTGGCTCCGTTGTCCGTCGCTCGCGCGGCAGAACGTGTCGATGATCGCGGTGTACGCGGCGGGTGCTTCGATATAGCCGGCGTGCCCCGCGCGTGGCACGACTTGCAATGGGGTGCCCGCCGCCAGTGCGAGTCGTTCGCAGGCTGCGGGCGTCGTAATGGTGTCGTCGGCGCCGACGGCCACGTTGACGCGGCCGCTGTAACGCACGAGGTCGGCGGCGAGATCGGCGTTGGCGAGCAGATGGGTCGCCTGGGCGTAGCCATGCGGAATCACGCGCGACATGTTCCAGCGCACCCACGCGCGCGCTTCGTCGCTCGCGTAAGCGGACAACATAGCGGCGCTGCGTTTTTCGGCGAGTCCTTGCGGGCCCAACTCCTCGATCATCGCGAGGCGTTGAGCGCGTTTCGTCTCGCGTACCGCCGCGGATGCCGCGCCATAACCGCCCGCCGGCGACAGCAACAGCAAACCGGCCACACGCCGCGGATACGTCACGGCGAACGCACCCGCGATGATCGCGCCGAGTGAATGGCCGAGCAGCACACAATGTTCGATGCCGAGCGCGTCGAGCCATTCGTTCAATACCGCTGCGTAATCTGCGGCCGCGGGCGATTCAGGCGTGACCGGCGTGGAGGCGCCATAACCCGGCGCATCCCACGCAATCACGCGGCGCGTGTCGCCGAGCGTTTCGAATTGCTGCACCCACGAAGCCGCGCCCGAACCGATACCGTGCAGCAACACGAGCGGCAGCGCGTTCGTTGCGGCGCTGTTCGCTTCGCGATAGCTCACCGCGCGTTGCGATGCAAGCCAGATCTGCTGCGCGGGAAAGCGCGCAAGACGCGCTTCGAGCGTGGCGTTCTGATCGGCGGTAGCGGACGGGACTGCGGACATGGTTTCCTTCGCGAGTGAATACGAACTACGTTGACGGCTTAACGCTTGAGCGCGGCCAACGGCGAATCGGGCGGATACGTCGGCGTGACCGGCTTCGGCGAGCCGAGCATCACGCACATCAACGCGTCTTCCTGGCCGATGTTGATTTCCGTGCGATACACGCCCGGCGGCACCGAAATCAGATCGCGTTCGCCGAGCACGGCTTCCCACGTTTCGCCGTCTTTCTCGCAGATCACTTTCATCTTGCCGCGCATCACGAAGAAGATTTCCTCGACGTCCATGTGGATATGACTCGGGCCGATGTTGCCGGCGGGGATCAACATCGTCGAGAACGTGAAGCCGCCCGCGGGCACCGTGTTCACGTCTTTCGCGACGCCGGTGCCGCCCGTGCCGACATAGCGCATTTGCGCGCGGCGATACTTCGGGTCGTAGTCGGCCTGGAACTTCAGCGCGTCCCAGTCATAGCGACGCGTGGCGAGCCGCGCAACGCGGCTGTCCAGCCACTGGGTAAAGGTCTTGTCCGCGGGTTGGTCCCACGATTTGCGTTCGATATCGACATCCGCCATCTCTTTCTCCTTTCGATTCGGCAAGATCAATTCATCACGAAGCCGCCGTTGACCGGCAGCAACTGGCCGGTCACGAAGCGCGCGGCGTCGGACAACAGGAACAGCACCGGCCCGGTTACGTCGTCGGGCAGTTGGGCGCGCGCGAGCGCGCGGCCTTGCTGGTAGTACTGGTGACGCTCGGCGGGCACGTAGGCGGTGGCTTCCACTTCGGTGAGGCCCGGCGCGACCGCGTTGACCGTCACGCCATGAGCGCCGAATTCGCGCGCGAGCGAACGCGTCATCGAAATCACCGCGCCCTTGCTCGCGACATACGCGAGCAGTTTCGGCGCGCCCCACACCGCCGTATCCGACGCGATGTTGACGATGCTGCCGCGCCCCGAGTCACGCAGATAAGGCAGCGCGGCGGTGCTCATCAGCCAGGTGCCGCGCACGTTGACGTTCATTACGGCGTCCCACGTCTCGACCGACAATTCGTCGGCCGATTTGCCGCCGGAGTTGGTGATCGCCGCGTTGTTGATCAGCGCATCCAGACCGCCGAGCCGCGCCGCGCCCTGCTCGACGAATTGCCGGATGCTGGCGGGCTCGGCGAGATCGAGCGGCAGATACGTGACCTCGTGGCCCTGGCCGTTGAGCGATGCGGCGAGCGCTTCGCCTTCGTCGTGCAACACGTCGCCGAACACCACGCGCGCGCCGGCTTGCACCAGCGCGCGGACGAACGCCGCGCCGAGACCGCGCGCGCCGCCCGTCACGAGGACGCGCCGGCCGTTGAGTGCGACAACCGCTTCGTCATGCATGGCTGTGGCCCGGGGCAGAGGTGGCGGACGCGGCGCCGGCCGCTTGCTCACGGTAGGCGTCGAGTTCGGCGAAATGCTGTTGCGCGCGCTGGCGCAGCATGCGGCGCACACGCGTCACGCCGACGTCGTGTTGATAAAGGAATTCATGTTCGCGCGCGTTCGGCGCCATGCTTTCGAGCACGTAGCGGTCTTGTTCGAGCACGGCCCAATGCAGACCTTCCAGCCGGTTGCGGTACAGGAAGCGCCACGCGTCGCGCTGCCAGCCCGACACCTTGCGAGCGCGCCAGAAGTAAACCTGGCAGTTGTTTTCGTCGACGGGCACGGCGAAGCCGACGATCCCGAAGCTGCCGCCGGGGCCGAACTTCTTCTGGTACGGAATCGCGAGGCGCATCCACAGCGCGCCGGTTTCGCCGAGTTCGACCCAGTCGAAGTTGACGTCGCGCTGGCCGATCTTTTCGAACATCAGGCCGGTCTCGGTCTTGCGCACGCGCATGTCGGCCTGCTTGTCGCCTTCGGCCATCGAATGCGACGTCGCGTGCAGATACGCGCCGTGCATCGGGTCCATCACGTTGTCGATCGCGTACTGGTAATTGCACTTCCAGTTCGACATGCACACGAAGTTCGCGTATTCGTCACCGACCAGTTCATCCGGCAACTTGAGCGGCGCGGGTTCCTTGTGCGCGTCGTCGCCGAGCCACAGGAAGATCGCGCCGGCGTGTTCTTCGACCGGATACGACTTCACGCACTGCTGGCCTTCGAGCGGGCAGTTCGATACCGCCGGCACCTTGACGACCGTGCCGCCTCCGTCGACTTCGATGCCGTGATACCAGCACGCGACGCTGCCGCCGAGATTCCAGCCGAGCGACAAACGCGCGCCGCGATGCGGGCAGCGGTCTTCAAGCGCGCGGACTTTGCCTTCCTTGTCGCGCCACAGCACGATCTGGTCGCCCAGTCGCGTGATGCCGATGGGCGCGTCGCCGACTTGCCAGCTCGGCGCGACGGGATACCAGTAATTGCGCAAGCCTTTGTCCAGATAAGACTGGATCGGATCGGCCGCGCCCTGAGTTGTATTGGGGGACGTCATGAAAAGACTCCGGATGCGAAAGCGGTGAGACGTGTTCGGAAAGCGCGCCTATTCGGCGAGCAGGCGGAATTCGGCGGCGAGGCGTTCGGCGTTCCACGCATTGCCTTCCGGCGTGCGGAAACCCACGCGATTCAAACCGTCGACCACCTCGTGCAATTCCGTCGCGCCGGCTTCGAAAACCTTTTCGAGCGCGTCGCCGAAGTCGTTCTCGTACTGGGTCGGCTCCGCCTTACGCGTTTGCCAGATGAAGTTCTCGCTCTCGCCCGGCTTTTCGATCACGCCCTTGCCGGCCACGTTGTTGGGCTGCGGCGCGAGCCACGGCTTCAGGAAGGGATTGAAGTTCACGGCTACCTCTCGCATGTCATTCCACCTTGATCTGGATTTCTTCGCCGGCGAGACGCACCGAGTACGTCTTCAGGTCGCGGCCACCGGGCTCTTTCAGGCATTTGCCCGTCGGGATATGGAACACGGCTTCATGCAGCGGGCACTCGACGGTGTCGCCGTCGACAAACCCCTGCGTGAGCAGCGCATACGCATGGGGGCAGACGTTTTCGAGCGCGTACAGCGCGTCGCCCACCTTGTAGATGCCGATCTCGGTGCCGTCGAGCTTGAACTCGAGCGGCGCGTCTTCGGACAGATCGCCGGCATGGCCGGCGCAGCGCCATTGGTCAGTCATTTCTCGCCTTTCTCCTGAAGCCTTATGTTCCATATACGGAACAGTAGTTCGTGTATGGATAAGTATAGGATCGGCTTCGACGAGAAGAAATAAAAATTTCCACCGGTAGGGGAAAACACCGAGCGTGACGCCCCGGAACGCAGCGCCGCGTGGATTGCGAAGACGCCATTTGTGGCTGCCCGCCTTGATGGGCTTGGCTTTACGGTAACTTCCGCACTACTTGCGACAGCCTTCATGCGGGTTTATCCGGAGCCCGAAAATTTATTTTGACCGCTGTTTGAGTCACTATAATTTTCCATAGGCGATACAAACTCCCATATATGGAACAAATAGCGCAGTAGTTTGGCGTATGAGCCAGAGCTGCATTCAATCCAAAAGCACGGATCAGGGACGGCGAAATCGGCGCGAGCCATCCGCCGCGCGATCAGGAGGACCAACGGTGAAGCACATCATTGCAGCCGGTTTGACGGCAGCCTGCGCAACGACAGGCGCATGGGCGCAAAGCAGCGTGACGCTATACGGCAGCCTGGATGCCGGCATTGCGTATATCAGCAATGCAGGCGGTCATTCGAAGTGGATCATGGAGCAAGGCAACATGCAGCCGGACCGCTGGGGCCTGAAAGGCGTGGAAGATCTGGGCGGCGGTTTGAAGGCGGTTTTCCAGTTGGAAAACGGCTTCTATACGAACACCGGCAACTTCGCGAAATCCGGCACGCTGTTCAATCGCCACGCTTTTGTGGGCCTGAGCTCGGACAAGATCGGCACGGTCACGTTCGGCCATCAAACGCCGTTCAGCTTCGACGTGTTGGGTCCGTTGAGCACGGCCTACCTGGGGGCGAGCTGGTACGCGTTTCACCCCGGCAATATCGACGAGCTCGCCGACACCGGCGTCGTGCCGTTCGACAACTCGATGAAATTCCGCTCGGCGAGTTTCTACGGCTTCACGGTCGGCGCGATGATGGGTCTCGGCAACACGACGAACTTCTCGACGGGCAAGACGCTGAGTTTCGCGCTCAGCTATGCGAACGGCCCGTTCAAGGCCGGCGCCACGTATGCGAACGAGCACAACCGCACGCCGTCGATCGTCACCACGGGCATCACCAACTTCCAGGGCGTGGCGGCAGGGAACTACAGCGCCAGCAAGGTCGAAAACATGGGCGCGGGCGCGTCATACCAGTTCGGCAAACTGCTGGTGCATGGTCTGTACACGCGTGTGAAGCTGGAATCGGCGGGACACTCCGACACCTATCAGAGCTACGACGTCGGCGCGAATTATCAGTTCACGCCGTTCAACAGCGTTTCCGGCGGCGCCGCGACGACGACGCTGGCCGGCCGTCGCTGGACGCAGTTCGAGATCGGCGACATCTATGCGCTGTCGAAGTCGACGCAGCTCTACGTGAATGCGCTGTACCAGCATGCCAATTCGAATGCGCATGCCGCGTTCTTCACGGCGGGCGTGTCGAGCGGCCGGAACCAGACGATCGTTCTGACCGGCATCCATCACTCGTTCTGATGTGAACGAAGCCGGCCAGGCAAACGGCCCGGCGGTGGAAACCGCCGGGCCGTTGCACGACATCCAGCGGAATCAGTGCGCCGCGACCGGCTTGCGGCGCGCCAGAACCGCAGTCGGATCGTCAGGCCGCGGACGATAACTGAGTCGCTCGGACAGTTCGAGCGCCGCCTGGCAAACCGCGATGACGAGCGGTTCGCGCTCTTCAGCCTCGCCGATATCCGAACGAGGAATGGTGACGGTCAACGCGGCCGCGATCTTGCCGCTTTGATCCCGCACTGGCGCGCTCACCACGGAAATGCCCCGCTCGAACGATGCCTCGCTCAACGCGTAGCCGAGCGCCGCGCTTTCGCGCACGCGTCCATAGAGTTCTTCGACGGTGGCCGGCGTGCGTTCAGTGAAACGCTCCAGTTGCGGCTCGGGATAGAGTTGACGCAATTCCTCGAAACTCATATCGCCCATCAGCACCTGGCCGTGCACGGTGGCGTGCGCGGGCAGACGCGTGCCGACATGCACCTTCACCGAACTGAACATCGGCGCATGGGTTTGCGCCTTGGCGACGAATACGACGTCGCGCTGGTCGCGAATCAGCAGATGCGTACTCAGACCGGTGGCATCGCGTAAGCGTTCGAGGATCGGCGTGCCGACGTCGGTCAGTTCCAGCGAATTCAGGTATTCAAAGCCGAGCCGCAGCACCGCGACACTCAGGCGGAAATAACGGTCGCCGTTCACCCGTTCGAGAAAGCCGAGTGCTTCGAGCGTCTGCAATAAACGGAAGGTGGTGGTGCGCGGAATGCCGATGCGCTTGGACAATTCGGGCGCGCCGAGTACCGGTTCGCGCGCGCTGAATTCGGCGAGGATGCGCAAGCCGCGCTCGAGGCCCGGCACGAGGTAAGTCGATCCGCTGGCGTTGTCTTCCTCCGCGGAGTCGGCGGCATCGCTGGAAGCGATGCGCTCCGAATGGGACATCGCCACGTCATCCTGCGAAGCCGGGGCCGCCGCGTTACGCGGCTTCGCGCGCTTGCGTCCCGCTCCTGTCTGCTCTTCTTTTGCCATCTTGGCTGCCGTTTCTACTGTCATCGTCGTTAGATCAGCATGATAGCGCGAAGGAATCATGGATCACGCCTCGCGTGCGACGTTGCAATTCGCGTCACGGATGCATAACAATCGTGGGTCCCGGTGCTATTCTTTCCTCCGGTCGGTTGCGCGAGGTCTCACCGCCGCGCTTTCGCTCACCAGCGTTTGGAGGCCACGCCCATGTCCGCATCCATTCAGGTTCAGGTTGCCGATTCGCACCTTTACCCCGGCTGCTCGGTGCGCATCGCGCATCTACCCGAGCCGACCCGTGCGGCCGAGGCGATCGTCGAATTCGCGGACGGGTCCGGCGCGCATGCCACCTGCCATCGGCGCGCATTCGACGAACTCGAATTATCCGTGGACGGTTACGCCACGCAAAAACGCCATCCCGTCGACGCAAAACATTGGCTTCTGCTCGCCGTTGACGCAACGCACAACAGTTGGCGCGTGAAGCGTCGATTGCCTTAGCTGTTCGCTTGGCCTACCCCTCGCCGGCGTCTTCCGGCCACCTCTCGAACCCGCAACGCGTACCAGGCGCGCCGCCCCAGCGGCGATCGATGTCTGTCACGCACAATTCGAAACCTACCGATGAACGACAACGACTCCACCCTGCCGCCCAACCCCGACGACGCCCCCAACGATCCCGAACGCCGCCGCGTCCTGACCGGTCTCGCGGCAGTCGGCATCGGACTCGCGCTGACCGGCTGCAAGACCGGGCAAACCGCGGCGGGCGACGCGACACGCAGTGCCGCCGACTTGCGGCTCGACGCGGCGTTGCGCGATCAGGTCAAGCATATCGTGGTGATCTACGCCGAGAACCGCAGCTTTGCGAACCTGTACGGTAACTTTCCAGGCATTCAGCATCCGCTCGATGCAGTCAGCGCCGAGCGCTATCTGCAACTCGACCGCGACGGCAGAACACCGCTGCCGCGCCTGCCCGCCATCTGGGGCGGGCTCGTGCCGCAAGCGCAGGAAGTGGACGGCAAGCGCTACATGATCGGCCAGAAGGACATCGGCAATCTGCAAAACGGGCCGTTCCATCTCACCGACGCGCAAGGCGCGCCGCTGCCGGCCGGCGTAATCACGCGCGACCTCGTGCATCGCTTCTATCAGAACCAGATGCAGATCAATGCCGGCCGCAACAACCAGTTCGCCGCATGGGGCGATTCGGGCGGCCTCGTGATGGGGCACTACCGCAATTCCGCCGACACGCTGCGGCTGTGGAGTCTCGCGCAGCAGTACACGCTGTGCGACAACTTCTTCATGGCGGCCTTCGGCGGCTCGTGGCTCAATCACATCTTTCTGATCTCGGCGCAGGCGCCGTTCTATCCCGACATACACAACAGCCCGGCGAAGAAGCTGGTGTCGGTGATCGAAGGCGACGATCCGACCGGCACGCGGCTGAAGCAGGCGGCCGACTCGCCCGCCTCCGCGCTCGACGGCCCGCCGAAATTCGTCAACGACGGCACGTTCACCGCCGACGGCTATGCCGTCAATACCATGGCGCCGCCCTATCAGCCGAGCAACGTGCGGCCGGCCGAAGGCGGCAATCCGGCCCTTGCGGACTTCTCGAATCCGCGCGTGCTGCCGCCGCAACGCTATGCGACGATCGGCGACCGTCTGACGGACAAGGGCGTCGATTGGGCCTGGTACAGCGGGGCGTGGCAATACGCGTTGGAGCATCAGGACACGGGCGCGGTGCCCGACTTCCAGTATCACCATCAACCGTTCAACTATTTCGCCAATTACGCGCCGGGCACGGCGGCACGCCGCAAATATCTGCGCGACGCGGGCCTCGGCAACGACGCGTCGAGCAATCACCTGATCGCGGACATCGACGCGGGACGTCTCCCGGCCGTCACGTTCTACAAGCCGCAAGGCGATCTGAATATGCATGCCGGCTATGCGGACGTCGAATCGGGCGACCGTCACATCGCCAACGTGATCGAGCATATTCAGCGCGGCCCGCAGTGGGCGAATACCGTGGTGATCGTCACCGTCGACGAAAACGGCGGCTGGTGGGACCCCGTCTCACCGCCGAAAGGCGACCGTTGGGGTCCGGGATCGCGGATTCCCGCGCTGGTGATTTCGCCGCTGGCGAGGAAGGGGTATGTCGATCACACGGTGTACGACACCAACTCGATTCTTCGCCTGATCAGTCGCGTGCATGGACTGGCGCCGCTCGAAGGCGTGGCCGCGCGCGATCGGGCGTTTGCGAGCAACGGGCTCGCGCCGCTCGGGGATTTGACCGCGCCGTTGGATCTGCTTTAAGCGCTCGTCGTGCGCAATGTGTTCGCGGAGCCGCTCGCGGTTGGCGGCGGCTCTGCCGCGGCTAGCTGGTGAGTCTCGCCAACCGCGGCGAATCACTGAGCCGCCGCATGCAGCGATGCGCTGTCCGTTGCGCGCAGAACGTTGCCGTAGTCAGGCATCCCATGCATGCCGCGAGTTGTAGAAATCGATGCCGCATGGCTCGGCTGCGCGAACGACGATGACGGCGCGGCAATCGTACAGCCGTGCGCTTCATGGCGTCCGCATTTTTTTGTGCGCCGCTCACACACCCGGCTTGCATAACACGCGCAGCGACATAGACTCTTAAAGCCCCACTCTGTAATTGCACGGAACTGCCATGCGACTGACCATCCTGATCAACGGTTCCGATCCCACCGTGAACCACGATTACGCTGTGCTATGGCTCGATACCGACGAACATCGGTGGTCGAGAGAAGCGCATCAGGGGATCGATCTGCCCCCGTGGGGCGAGTTGCACGATGAAGACGGCGTCACCACGCTCTGTGCGCCCAGCACGGATGCGCCGCTCTGCACGCTGCGCGGCTTGCACGTCGACCGCAAGCAGCGCGTGAGCGCGGCGCAAGGCGCCGCCGCATGGACTGCCTTGCCGACGCGCGCAAAAACCAGCGGCTTCTGGCGCCTGCAAGCGGTCGATCGTCAAACGGTCCACGCTGAACACAGCGTATTCGGAAATTAATATCCGGCGCTTTCTTCCATTCGGTCGAAATTCCCGCTCACGTCCACGAATGCGCGCAAGCGCGCGCATTCGCTCGCCGGGCGATACGTCATGCTCCGTTCTCCACGTGTTTAAGCTCGACTTAAGCTGACGTGCGTAGAGTCGGAAATCCACGCATTGGGGTCGCTGAAAAGCGGCCCGTTTTTTTTGTGCGGCGCATGCGCAGGGATTGTTCGCGCCGCACGCCCGCTTCCCTTCCCGTCACCGCGTCCCCCCGCGTTTTTTCCGCGTTCAGCGCCGCTCGATTCGGAGTCGCGACGCTATACTTGCGCCCCCAATCCCCTCGACTGACTGACACATGAAGAAGTGGTTTGCCTGTCTGTTATTCGCCGTCGCCGCTCACGCGAGCGCGGCGTCTTCCTGCACCCAGTTCACACCGAATGCGCAATGGCCGATTCTGATCAATCAGAAGATGGCGCCGAAAGCGCGCATGCTTTGCTATAGCGATTTCGCGGTTCTGCATTCGAGCATCACGCACGGTCCGCTGTGGTCCGCCGAGCTTTTGACGCGCGACCACATCGAAGCCGCGAAAGACATGGTGCGCACCAACAAATTCTTCGAGGACAGGCGTCTGCCCGACGGCGAAGGCGCGACGCTCGCGGACTACAAACGCAGCGGCTTCGATCGTGGTCACATGTTATATCCGGTGAAAAGCATACTCAACGCGGTATAGCAAAGTTTGCATTTGAGTATTTATACTCGACACCCTATACTCGGTCCCCAATAATCCAAATTGGGAAGCTATGACCGTGCGAAAAATAGCGGCGTGCCTGACAGCCTGCTTGCTGCTCTCGATCGGGGTCACTGACAGTCGCGGCCTGCGAGACTTCGTAAAGCTCGCTATACCGCATGACAGTCAAGAGCACCGCGCTGCCCCCCTAGGGCGGAATGAAGCGCTGGCTCTATATTCGTCGCCGCAGAAGCAGCTTTCATTCGAAGCTTGTATCGAACAATTCCCGGCGCGAAAGCCACTAGACATTGGTCAGGTGGCGGCATATATGAAACCGTTGGCGCTGTGTTCGGACAATTTTGCGGTGCTGTACTCGAAAACCAGCAAAACGCCGCTGGTGGTTGTCGAGCGGCTGACAGCGGCCCAGCTTCAGGATGCCAAGGGTGAAGAAAGGACCAATCAGTTCTATCCTGACCCGCGCATTCCCCAAGGCGGTCGCGCGGAACTGAGTGACTACCGGGGCCAGCACCCGTCATTGGACCGAGGGCATCAGGCGCCAGCCGCAGACGCACCAAATCAGAAGGCAATGGCTCAGTCATTCGCGCTTTCGAACATGGTGCCCCAAGACCCAACAAATAACAGAAAGGTCTGGAACAAAATCGAAGGCGACATCCGGAAGTTTGCCCGACGAGCGAAAGGAAACGTCTTCGTTTTTACTGGCCCGCTCTTTGATCAGGGTTACTCGACAATTGGAAAAAACAAGGTGTGGGTGCCCACCCGATTGTTCAAGCTGGTGTATGACGAGTCTTCACGGCGCGCGTGGGCTTATGTTCTTCCCAATGCTCAAACTGCGATCGAACGGCCTTTGGACTACGCAACGTTCGTGAGCGCCACCGGCCTGCACTTTTTGGACGATCTGCCGGTGGCCGGTTCGGTCGGCCGCTCCTGAAGATCGAGGGTTTATCATCCCAATGATTTATACGGAATCTGTTCTCGTCCGGGACAATATCCGTGCAGACACACCGACCATCTTGCTTCTCGTTGGCTCGGAGCCGTTTGAACCACTTCTCGAATTTTTCCGAGAGAAGTGCGTTTCTCTTTCCTCCGAGCGCAGCTACGCCCAAGCAGCGGGGCGGTTCATCGAATGGCTCTCAGTGCGGGCCGATGAGTTCGAGGAGACATCGAAACGTAGCCTGCTCTACACGGCATTTGTCCATGACTTACGCTTTGGCACATACCAAGATTGCCTGGACGTCCACGGGCTGAACTGGACGCCGACCAGTCATCAAAATCTGAAACGGTTAATAAACGCACTTTTAGAGTTGAGCGACTGGTTAAGCCGCCGTCATAGCGCCACGATGCTGAACCCAATTCATCATCAAGCATCGGCCGCCGACCAACTTATCTTCTGGCGCAAATGGAATAAACAGAAAAGCGGCTCTCTCTTGGCGCACACGAAGAGTCATCGCCGAGTTGCCGAAAGTGTTTTCGCAGTGCGCCAGGCTGGCTTGCCTAGGACGCGGAATGGGATGCTGCAAGAAGCCAGGGCTTTTCCAGCCGACCGGCTGAATGATTTGCTATGGAATGGATTTGCCAATCCCGGTAACGAAGGCGACCCACGACCATGGGTGAAATACAACTTGCGAGACATCCTCATTACGCTGCTGTGTGCCTACGGTGGTTGCCGCGTCTCGGAGCCCCTCCACCTGTGGGCTGACGATGTATTCGTAGATCCGGACCATCCAGACATGGCGCTTGTCTTGATCCACGACCCTAGCGATGGCATGGCCGAATATATTGACCCATTCACCGGAAGCCGTCGAAAGATCGTCCGCGCCGACTTTTTGCAACGCTTTTGCGGAGGCCGAAAACCGTTGACTCGGGAAACCGGCCGTCGGCATGCAGGATGGAAAGGATGTCTGCTTACACACCGAGAACGCAAAGCTTTCCAGGTCATCTGGGTTGATAGGAATGCCGGACGGATCTTCCTGACACTATGGCGGTTGTATATTCAGTATGTTCGGCCCGTCACTCCGCACGTTCCTTGGGCATTCGTCACCAAGCACGGCCAACCGTTGGGCGTAGAGGGCTTTGACGATTCGTTCAGGTCCGCCGTACGTCGTATTGGACTGACACCAGCTAAATGGGCTGGTACGTCAAGCCACGGACTCCGTCACCGTTACGGTCAGTGGCTTAATGAACTCGGCTTAGGCGACAAGGAAGGGCAAGTCGCGATGCACCACCTCAACTCCAAAAGCCAAGAGGTCTATCGCCAGCTAGGTCTCGCGAGGGTGGTTGACGCAATTGACAAGGTGTCAATTTCGACGTTGCCTGAATTTAAGGAAGCCGAATGACTCTGATTTGCCAGCTCGACCAGTATTCCGTCGCGACCAGTGAACTGACCGGCCGAACCATATATATAAACGACGCACTTGACCAGTATCTCGTATCACCCGCCATCAGTTTCGCAGACGTGGCAACGATTGCGACTGGCTGGCTGAGAAAGATCGAGGCGGCCCCTCCCGAAAGGCGTCCTCCGCCACGACTGCGTGCGGCGGTAGCGGTATTGGCCCAATGCCGGTCTCGTGAGGACGTAGCCGAGGCGTTGCACGCCATCCTTGTTATCCAGTATCGCGATCGGTTGACTACCAGTTCAGTGCATATTTTCCAGCAACTGCTGGTCGTGCTGCTCCTGCAACTTTGGTCTTGCGGCGCCATCGCCTGGCCCGCGAAAGAACAAGTTCCGTTTTCCAATCCTGCGCTAATGCTGGCCAACCCAGGATTCACCGAACAACCCTTGTCCTATCTGACGCGGATTCGCTCGTATCTGAACAGAGGCGGCACAGACGACGCAGCCAACTTCCGATTCATCTTGGACCACATCTTGTCGCGGGCCGGCATCATGGAAATTGGCGACATTACCCCGAAAACGTTTTATCTTACAGAGGACCGTACTCGGCGCGGCAAACTGCGTTCCACGGGAATTCAAGGTGTGTTGAATGTCTTGCGAGAAGAACACCATCAGCAAGCCATTAGCTGGGCTCCCGAAGACTTCGGCTTTTTCAAGTCCAAGATGGGTCATCTAGCGCGAGACGAGAATTTCGCTTGGCTGGTCTCGAACGACCCCGCAATGGCTAGCTGGGCGCGGTTAGCCATTGAGCATCTGGAAGCCAATCCAACAAACTTCCGAAAACGGAAGTCTTCTCTCAACAACTTTCTAAAGCATTACCTTGATCATCCGGAATTGCCGCGCAATCCGGCCGAGTATTTTGACGTCCGACGACGGCCGGAGGCGCTGTTCGCCACGCTTGGGAACAAGGGCCGTCAAGTCATGGCAGTTATCCACGAATTCCTGAACGAAGCGCTCTTCAAGGTCTGCGCCCAGCCGAACGACAATGAAGTTCCCATCTTGATGCCGGGTTTTGCAAATCCACTTCCGAAGCCAAGTTACAAGAACGTGAATAAAGGCGAAACCCACAGGGAGGCCATGCCGACTCGAATGATTTGCCTTGCAGCTCACATTCTGACGGAGAACGACTTCGCTTGGGCCAAAGAAGCTGGGCGTATCAACGATGCTTTCCGATGGCCAAATCCGGAAACCGGCGAATTCGACACGGTGTGGAGCCCAGTGAGGGCGTACGCCATCCTGATCAAACTCCTGTTGCCCGCCCGAACCTACCAGGTACGCATGCTCGATAGTGGAGAAGGAGATACCTTTCGCTACGAATGCGACGATCTGTGGGAAATTAACCAAGGCGTTCATCGACCATCGGTTGCCGGAAAACCAATTGAACGTGGCGTGTTCCGAAAGTATAAGCGCAGGGATGGCACTGACGGCGCAGTGTTCTATTTCAATACCAACAAGACCGCGGACATTGAGAGCGTTGTGAAGGGCTATCTCATGCCTTGGGAGAAGAAGGACGCGTTAAAACTCCTGAAGGACCTGCGCAACTGGCAGGAGAAATACAACCCGGTAAAAGGACCTACCGCGTGGTCTGACATCGTTGAATTAAAGAAGATCAAGCATGCCGACGATCTTGCCAAGATGGGGTCCAACTTCTTCCTGTTTCGTGACCCAGCCAACAAGACTCGTCCGGACCTGCCTATAACCGATACGCGCGTGCGCAATCTGTGGCTGAAGCTAATGGACGAAATGGAGCATCGCCTAGCGGAGGGGGGCGAAAATCTCAGCAATGGCGACGCTATTAAGTTGATTCTGGCCCGGGACCATACGGGGCAGCCCACATCCGCTACCTTCGATCTGCATAGCCTGCGGGTTTCCATCATTACCGCCATGTACGAAGAAGGCGTTCCGCCGGAATACTTAATGAAGATCGTCGGCCACGCCACTGTCCTGATGACCCTCTACTACACAAAGATCAATGCGGAGACTTTGAGCTTGCGTATGGACGAAGCGTTACTGGAACGTCAACGTAAGTCACAGGCGGAAATGGCTGGCTTCATTAAGCGAGCCAGTCGGCAGGAACTGGAGCACGCCGTTGCCTTTCGGCATCCCTCCGCACTGGACGCGACAGCAAGCGGAACTGGTGTGGGGATGCTGGTCATGGACCACGGAATCTGTCCTGTCGCGGCCAAACGCTGTCATGAAGGCTTGGCGGTCACAGACCCCGCCGCCGGCGTCACTCGCTACCAAGCTGTACCAGGCGGCGCTACGAACTGCACATGTTGCCGGTTTTTTATGACCGGTCCAGCTTTCCTCTTTGGGTTGGAGGCGCATGTAAATGATTTGGCATATCGGCTAAAGAAAGCCTCCTTCACGTTCGAGAAAGCTCAAGTGAATTTCGACACATTGGTCGACGTCCACGCAGCTGCTTTGGGGGAGAAGAGGCCTTTCCATCAGCAGCGAGATTTGGAACTTGCTGAAACTGCTTTCGAATCAGCGACAGCTGAGGTGGACGGCATTGCTTTGAGCCTTCAGTCAGCGTATGCCCTCACCGAACAATGTCTTCACATCGCGTCCAAGTACCTTGGCGATGGTCTCTCGCTCGTTGCGGCGGGGGGCACCGGACAACTGGAAGCCGTCCTGTCTGAGAGCCACGAATTCGATCAACTCAATCGCATCTGCACAAGTGCAACGCTATTCGACGGCTTGCATATCAACTGGCAGCGCCCGAATCTTGAACGAGCGAGACTATTTGACCGAATGCTTCGCAATTCCGGGCATGAACCGCGCCTTTCGTTGCTTGATGACGAAGCCACCCTTCATGTGGCCAACGCCATGGCCAGATTTCTGTATGCCCGTTTGGACCCAAGCACAGTGCATGCACTAATCGACGGCCGTACCACGCTGCGAGCGCTCGGGCTGGACAAAGCCTTTATGGGCGAATTAGAGCGCCTCGAGCCCAAGACCTTGGTCAGATCCCCGCATGTATTGGAACAATCATGACCAAGCAATATGCCTCAACGAGCGTCGACATTTTGCGAGATGCCCGACAGCTTTATCAGATGCGCAGAAACATGGCAACCAAATCGTCCAAAGTTGAGAACCTCGATAAGTTATGGGAGGTGCTCAAGACGATTCAGGACGAGGGCGGCAGGGACTACTCTCTTGCTGAAGTGGGGCGACGCCTAGAAAAGCTCGACGGACCAAAGACACAGAGTCTTCGAAATATCCAAGGCGCTCACTATCGGGAAATTATCACCGCGTACGCGAACGCGGTCAGTGGTGCGACTCGATACGTGGCCAAAACCAAATCTAACGTGGAGCAGGCCCTAGCACTGGTTACCGATCCCAGTATTCGATCGATCCTCCGGGTGGCACTCGATGAAGCTAAGCGACTGAAGGTGGTCAATGACAACCTACACGCCGCCTTCAAGACATTTCAGGTGGGAACCGCATTACCTAAGGTAGAGATCCCAGTAGCGGCGGAGACGCAACGACCAAGCCTGACGAATGAAAACGCCCCCGCAGCGCTATCTCCGCGCCTGCTCAACGCTCTGCGAAAAGGCCTCGATAAAACTCGCCTTGCGCAGCAAGGCTTGCAAGTGGCCATAGACGGCAGCGTGCAGAACGATCATGGCGACAAGCTATTCCCCCCTTCTTTCGCTACCGCGATTCAGGCGATTCTAGACAATCATGGCGTCTCCGCTTCAAGCCGACCTCGTTAAGATGCAAAATTGCAAACGGGACACGCTCGGAGCGCATCTAGGGCATTCTGCAGGGGAACGGAAACTGTTGGACTGGGCGTCCTCATAAATCAAGAACTTGCCAACAAGTCCGATCACGCGCCAGAAGACGTGGAACCGAATAAACTAGACGCAGCGGACTTTGACGGGAATCGTTGGATTTGCCGGAGTGTGAGAGCGGCCCGCGTTGCGCCGGTTGTGAAGGCAGCGTGCGGCCGGCCAAGGCCGCCGCCGGTAACGGTACCGCCCGTGTGGGATATCACTCCTGCACCGTAGTTTTGTCGCGCACTTTGCGTCATGCAATACGCATCAGACGAACACTGAAGTCGCGAAAGTAAGCGCACAATCAATAAAAAAACGACGAGAGGATGCCTCTTGGAGTGACGCAGAGACGGGCAATGCATAGCGTTGTATAAATAAAGACGAGAGGCCATCAATGGAAGACCAAAAGGCAGAAAACGCATATCGACCTGCCGACGCGCCAGAGGGAGAAGCCGCCGTCGATCTCGAAGTCAAACGAGCCGCCGCTCGGCTTAAAGCGAAAGAGAGTTTGATTGCATCACTTGCCGGTGGTGATTTTTCAAATCAGCAGACGCGAGTCGCGCATATCCTTAATTTGCATCCCGCTGCTCGCAATAGTGACGTCACGCTATCTCTGAAATACTGGGAGACGTTCCAGCCCGAACTGTACAACCCAGAAGGAATCAAACCAGCAGATTTTTTTAAACTCGATCGGGTTCCGTTTCTTGTTCGGGCACGGGCGAAGATTCAAAACGAATATGAGTTGTTTCAAGCCGAAGACCAGATACGACGGCGTCGCAAGAGCCGCGAAGACGACATGCGTGACGCGGTATTAGGTGATGACGCGCCAAGGCAAACGCTGCAAGTCTTCTCGGACGAGACTGGCAAGAACGAGGAGCACGTGATCATTGGTTCAGTTTGGGTATTGAATGGGCGTGCCGTCTATGACGTGACTAAGGCCATCAAAGATTGGCAGACTGGTTCGAAATTTGCGAAGCGTGAAATGCACTTTTCCGCGTTTGGCCGTGGAGATTTGCACGCTGTCGATGAGTACCTGAATATTGTGGCTGCGAACCGGGAGTATCTGAGCTTTAAATTGATGGCGATGCCCAAGCGCAACACCCGACGCCCCATTGAAGAAATCGTGCAGCGGCTGCACGAGATGATGCTGGTGCGTGGTCTGCGTCACGAGATCGAGAGCGGGCGGGTTGGGGTACCGCGCCACGTTGGTGTGACGGTGGACGAGGAACAATCGATTGACCGAATCGTATTATCAGAGATTCGAAATACGGTAGCAGAAGGGGTCGAACGTGCCCATCTCGACGGAGTAACACTTGACGAGCGCTTCAACGCGGTGTCGTCAAAAGAAAGCGCTCTTATACAGCTTGCCGACGTAATAGCAGGAGCCGCGAATCGACGGCTCAATTTTCGGGGCGATCGAAACTTCAAGGATGATATCGCTGACCGCATAATGGATGTTTTGGGCCTGCAATTGGAGGAAGGCGTCGCAGCGGAAATAGATGCGGCAGTGCTTTTCAAGATTTGATCCGCTTCAGGCAAATTCGTCAGTATCTTGTGAGTCGGAATGAGCCGAACAATCTAGAATCGCAGCACTTCGAACAGGTTAAGTACAACATGATGCGAGAGAAATTGTTCACCGTCACTGCGACGGCGAAGATCAAAGGGGTAAAGGACCGGCGCAACATTCGTCCCCTCGCGGACATCAAAGAGCGTATCGCATACGATCCAGGGACAGGCTCGTTCACGTACCGTATTGACTGCGACGCAGGTAACGCCGGAGAGGATGCTGTGTGGCGTTGCCGCAGAACCGACAACGTTGGTACCCCCTACGAGAGCACGCGTTACTGGGAGCTGGTAAAATTCGCGAGCGACCATTGGTACGATCCGCGCAAACTCGCATACTACTTTGTGACTGGTGCGTGGCCCCCCATTGACATGTGGGTCGCAGGTGGCAAGAAATTCGACTACTCCGCCGAAACACTCCAACTCGTGGTGTCTGGTGAACGCCCTCTGCGCGCCATGACTGCAGAATCAGATACGACCCCGGTCGTATCGGAGACGCGCGCGCTGCAGCCGAGGAAAGGACGGTTCGCACGCCTGTTTCGCCTCTAGCCAACTGAAACGGATTCCCAGCAGATCGAAAAACTTAGGAATCTGCTGTCTTTGGCCGGTCGGGAGCGACATCAACGACTCGACCGGTGTTGCGATCCAGATAGGATGTTCGAATCCCTTTCAGATGCAAATCACGTACGGCGCGCGCGATGGCTTCGTTTGCGCGATTCAGGAACTCTTGGCTGCGCATGAAGCGTCCCAATTTGTCGGGCGGCATAGCTTCCCCACATCTGTTTAGTCTTATCCGAAGCATACGCGCTCGATGCCAAACTTACGAGGTCGCACTGAGCGCGACCAAATAACCTCAGGCAAACCCAGTAGGAATTCGCTTCTTCAAGGAGATGCGCCTTGGGCCCGCGTCGGCAAACGGAATTAGTTGGACTGGCGTGCGGGTTGGTTAGGTTAAACTCGGAAGCACGGAATTGCATGGACTACCCGGAATCGACGGCAACACTGGTCGCCGTATGGTGGTCGTCAGCGGAAGGCGGCCGGCACTTCATGACCCTAAAAGCGCCGCCGTTCAGCACGTTTGACCGCGGACACCCGTTCCCGCACTCGAATGACCGCCTAGCTTGGCACGGTCAGCTCATGCTCTTCACCGCATTCTTCCACGCACCGAGAACCTGCGGCCCTACTGATCGTACACCGCATGACACATCCCAGTCGAAGAATGCCTGAACACGCGGAACTACGCCCGAGTCGGACCCGTCCCTGTGAGTCAGAGAATTGAGATGCACGCCGTTCAGCAGAACGTGAACGACCGCAACCGTGAAAAGGGCGTCGTCTCCTCCGAGCGCATCGAGATACGGCCAGAGCGCATAGTCGTCAGCACCGCCTCCAGCGGCCCGAAACGCGTTTGGGTAACGTGCAAATAGCGCTTGGAGAATGCTTCGCCACTTGTCGTCCGCGAGACTCCAGTGGGTCGCAAACGGCAAGGCGGATTCGAAGAGCTTCTTCCACATGGGCGCGGCCAGATTACGTAGTTCCCCACGGTCAGCCATGATCCATTCGAGAAGCGCGATTCCCACGTTGGCGAGAAAGAGGCTCGGATGGACCGCGTCGCGGTCATTGGTGTATGACCAGTGCGCGGCTTCTCTGCGCTGCGTCGCCAGCATGACCCAGTCCTTGTCCCATGCGCCGATCGCGTCGTTTTCCTGCAGATACAGCTTCGCAACCGTATAGTGCCGCCAGTTGGGTAGCCTTTCCTGTCCATAGTCCCATAGAGCTGGATTCTTCGCGCACAGATGACGCTGGAACGCCGGCCTGAGCTCCGCTTTGCGACGGCTCGCATCGGAACCGTTCACGAGGACCGCAATCATGAAATAGTCAAAGCTCTGGGCAAGCCTAGACTTTATTTTTGCCGCATTCCATCCGTCATCGACAGTCGTCTCTTCATTCTCCTTCTCGGGTACGTCCAGATCAGCGAACTGCCCAATCGTCGTCGCATCAACGTCGTGCTCCGCCATGACGTCAATCGTCGCGGAGAATATGCCGTCAAAGTGCTCGCCGCTTTTGGCGCCAGCAAGCCGGATGAGATGCCGGGACCAATTAACAACAAGGAAGCGTCCATCGGGACGGCTCAGACATATCTCTGCCAGACAACGGGCCAAGGAGGATACTTCTTCTACCCCAGCCATCGGGTCCGCCGGCGTGCCCGCGAGATCCGTCAGGTGCCGGAACGCTGTCGCAAGCAGCACGGGTGCGACTAGGCTGCGGTTCCACGACCGGGTTTCCTGATTCTCGACAGTCGGCGCCACTGCCAGTAACCGGAGAATGACATCGAAGTCCATCGCGATAGCCGGCCACGTCAGCACCGATTCTGTCAGTGGAGGCACCAGCAGTCGGTCGCACGCAGCGAGGAACGCGGCCGGCTGCGGACCGCTCAGGGCGTGCACCACCGAAAGTTCGTCGGAATACATGTGGAAATGGTCCCACTGCCGTCCACGCCACACCTCAACGAGGTCCGTTTCCTTCGACCACGATTCTTCCACAGCGGAGAACATTGGATCGAATCTGCCAGGTATCAATCTGGATCGATCGGACGCGATGTAGTCCGCCAACGAAAAGAACGCGTCGATGAGCGGCGATGAAGCATCGGAGAGATACTTGGCTAATCCATCATAGAAACCGAACAGCCGGACGTCGCTCTCGCCCGTCAGTGCCGCCAGGTCGCAGATTATCGATGCGGGATCGCCGCTCTTCCCCAGAGCCTCGGCGAGACTCCACCCGACCAGATAGTTGGCTTCGCCAGCCTCTCTTGATTGACCGTCCGTCAACGCCGTCACGACCTGACGGGTCACTTCCGCCGGAATACTGATGGGTGCATCAAATATTGCCTTATGTTCTCAGGCGGCGTAACGAACATGCTTTTCCTTGAACAGATTGCGAATCACGTGAGGTTCCTTCTGCCGGCGATGCAGATGCCGACG
>NZ_JBQEPU010000054.1:0-25501 GCF_052045835.1 Paraburkholderia sp. 22099
GTGGTGGAAGTTGCCGGGTGTGGCCTGCCCACACCGTGCGGCTCTGGCAGCGATGCTAACCCGCGTTTATTCCCCACACGAGGCCAGCCCGTACGTCACGGAAGTCATACTGACTTACTTGCAGTGGAATCGTAGAGCTTTACATCCGGCTCTATGGTAAAAATTCACGCTCAGCTTTCTCCAACCGCTCGTCGATTCCCATATCGGCAATCTCGTACCGGCCTACCGTCCATCTCTTGCAGCAACACCACCCCATGAAGTTACTGATGGCACTGACACGACACCTTTTCGTGAGCTTAGGCAACGCGCTGCCCAGGTACGACCCTTTCAATCACATCCGTGCTTCGCTATACCGCAAGGCCGGCATGTCTATTGGCAAAAACGTGACGATCGTCGGGCCGTTGACCGTAGAGCGGAGCTTGAACGAGGAAGCAATTCGCGGCATCTCGATCGGAGACCGGACGTATCTCAACGCTGATACGCGTCTCGCCTGTCGCAACAGCCGGATCTCGATCGGCATCGACGTGCTGATCGGGCCGCACGTATCGTTCGAGACGGCGACGCACGATATCGTGTTCGTCCCCAAACTCGGGCGGAGGCTGGACCACCATGAGATTCGCGTCGAAAACAAGGTTTGGATCGGTGCGGGGGCGACGATCCTGCCCGGAGTGACGATTCACGAGGCAGCGGTGGTTGCAGCCGGTGCCGTGGTCACGAAGAATGTGCCGGCCTATACGCTCGTCGGCGGCGTGCCGGCGCGAAAAATCAAGGATATCGCCCGCACGTAACGGCGCGCTCGCGCCGCGTTACGTCGGCGGTACTACAACAATCCGATCGTTTCCCGACGTGGCCGATTCAACGGCGTCAGTTGGCGCGAGACGGCCGCATCGGATCGAAGCCGCGCTTAAGGGTTTCCCTACCGCAAGATCAGCATCGCCCTGATCTTTTTTCTTCATGCCCTGACAGCGCCGCGATAACCGTCCACATACGATGGGACACGCATCCATTGGTCTGCTTTCGAGCGCCACCATGGTCTCCCTCTCTGTATGTGCAAAAAAAATGCGACTAAGCCAATGGCCAATGGCCAATGACACGAAGTGAGACCTCGCCGGCTACCTATATAGCGGCGACGCGGCATTTATCCGGTGCAACGCAACTCGGGGTGCGGACACGTCATCCGCGTTCCCCGATATCAGCAAGACGCCTCGTTAGCGAAACTCAAACAGATTTGCGAGGACAAGACGCATGCCGCCGTTCAATGAGCGCAACCCCGTGGAAGATAAGAACCATTGCGAGAGGCCGCCCCTGCATTGGAAAACATACTGGGAGAACGAATTACGGCCGGACGATCATGCGCAACTCGCTGAGTTCTTTCGAGTTGTTTACGGGGCCGTGAACCGGTCGAACGCGCAAATTTTCGAAGGCAACCGCAGTTGGGCCGGGGCGCGGCCCGAACTGCGAATCATCGGTTACGACGCGCGCGGAGTCGCCGCCCATTACGGCGTGCTGCGCAGGTTCATCAGAATCGGCACGGTCGATCAGTTCGTTGCCGAAGTGGGGCTGTACGCGGTTCGATCCGATCTCGAAGGTTCCGGAATCAGTCGCCACGCCGCAATGAACGTCGTCTATCCGACGCTACGAATGCTGAAGGTTCCTTTCGGGTTCGGGACGGTACGTCATGAGTTGAGACGGCATCTCGAACGAATGGGACGACATGGGCACGGGCGTGTTCTGTCGGGCATGCGCGTGCGATCCACGGCCCCGCAAGTGGCGTTCGAAACCCCGCAGATGCGGGTTGAAGACGTGCTGGTTGCTGTCATTCCGATCGAATGCTCGATGGACGATTGGCCTGCTGGCACGCTCATCGACCGCAACGGGCCGGAGCTATGACGCGCATCCGCGAACGACGCTCCTTGTGCTGCGCATCGGCTGCGTTTGAACTGGACAGTACTGAAGCCAGGGAACGGGCGCAGGCGATTTTCCTGACGTTCGATGACGGGCCCAATCCGTTTTCCACGCCCGACTTGCTCGACGTGCTCGCGGAGCACGAGGTCACCGCTACCTTCTGCGTCATTGGCGCTTACGCAGCCGAATATCCCGACCTGATCCGCAGGATCGTTGCGCAAGGCCACGGGCTGGTCAATCACACCATGACGCATCCGGACTTCTCTGAATGCACACCGGACGAGATCGACCGGCAGATAGGCGGGGCGAACGAAGTCATCGCGTCGATCTGCCCGCAGGCATCCCTACATTACGTGCGCGCGCCGTACGGAATCTGGACAGCGCAAGCGCGGGCCGCATCGGCGAGGCTGGGACTCGAACCGCTGACCTGGACCATAGATCCATGCGACTGGTCATGCCCTGGCGTCGACGCAATCGAACAGGCCGTACTGGACGCTGCCTGCCCCGGCGCCGTCATTCTGCTGCACGACGGTTGCCCGCCGGACGAACTGCCGCCGGACGGTCATCGCGGCTTGCGTGACCAGACCATCATGGCGGTCCGCCGGCTGATTCCGGCGCTGCATGATCGCGGCTTCGTATTTGCGCCGCTCCCCTGTCGCTGCGCGACATCACCTCGCAATACCCACATTGACATGCCATGAGCACGCTCGCTATCGTCGGCGCGATCGCTGTCCTGTCGTATGCGACGCTCGCCATCGGCTACAAAGGCATGCAGGCGCTATACATTCTGCGGGCCGGGCGTTCGACCCGCGCGCGGTGCGCGGCACCGCGCGCAAGCTGGCCGAGTGTCGACGTGATTGTCCCGTGCTACAACGAGGCCCCGGCCGTCCTCGCGGCGTGTTTGCGTTCGCTGGCGGCGCAGGACTACCCGGGCACGTTGCGCGTCTATCTCGTGGACGATGGTTCCAGCAATCGGGATGTCGTCGTGCCAGTGCACGAAACATGGGCCGACGACCCAAGGTTCGCCTTCGTTCTGCTTCCGCGCAATGTCGGCAAGCGCAAGGCCCAGATCGCCGCGATACATCGCTCGACCGGCGAGCTGGTGATAAACGTCGACTCGGACACCGTCATCGCCGCGGATGTCGTGCGCAAGTTGGTCGACGCGATGGCCGATCCCACCGTCGGTGCCGCCATGGGTCAACTGGTCGCGCAAAACCGGAGCGCCACCTGGCTCACGCGGCTGATCGACATGGAGTACTGGATCGCATGCAACGAGGAGCGCACGGCGCAGGCCCATTTTGGCGCCGTCATGTGTTGCTGCGGCCCATGTGCGATCTACCGCCGGTCCGCCATCGCCAGCGTGCTCGAGCAATACGAGACGCAGTATTTCCGCGGAAGACGGAGCGATTTCGGCGAGGACCGCCACCTGACGATTCTCATGCTGATGGCGGGACTGCGCACGGTGTATGTTCCCGATGCGATAGCGGCGACCGTGGTGCCGGAGCGATTTGGGCCTTATCTGCTGCAACAGCTTCGCTGGGCGCGCAGCACCTACCGCGACTCGCTGCTTGCGAGGCGCCTGCTGCCACGCCTCGATCGCTATATCACCGTCGACACGATTGGCCTGCAACTCGGTCCGCTGTTGCTGGCGTTCTCGGTGCTGACGGCATTCGCGCAAATTGCGTTGAGCGCGACTATTCCGTGGTGTGCGATCGTCGTCCTCACCGCGATGACCGTCCTGCGCTGCGGCGTTGTCGCGTGGCGCGCCCGGCAACTGAGATTTTTAGGCTTTACGGTGCATACCTTCGTCAACATTTTCATGCTGCTGCCGGTGAAGGCATGGGCGCTGTTGACGCTCGACAACAGCAATTGGCTGTCGCGCACGACACGTGCGACTGCGCCCGACGAGCACAAAGCGCAAATGCCGGATGCCGCTTACGACGGGGAAATCGTTGTCTGCTCGCAGGCCGAGTCGACGGAGCCCATGTGATGAGGCCAGAGGCCCATCCGGTCTTCATGTGTCGCCCGACCTGCTCACGCCTTTTTTATCGACACCATGGCCTCACCTGCGATAGAGCTAAATAGAGTCGTCAAGACGTATGGCGGTAAGACGGTTGTCGATGCGCTGTCGCTGACGGTGCCGCGAGGACAATGCTTTGGACTTCTCGGACCGAACGGGGCGGGCAAGACCACGACGATGCGCATGCTGCTGGGGATGGCCCCTGCGGATGCGGGCACGATCGCCGTGCTCGGCAGCCGGATTCCCGCGTACGCAGATCTGGCGCGGACACGCGTTGGCGTGGTGCCGCAATTCGACAATCTCGATCTCGAGCTTTCAGTGCGGGAGAATCTGCTCGTGTTTGGCCGCTATTTCGGCATGAGCGCACGAAAAATCGCGTCGGTGATCCCTGAGCTGCTGGAATTCGCGTGCCTCGAAAGCAAGGCCGACGCCCGGGTTGCCGAGCTGTCGGGGGGCATGAAGCGACGTCTCACGCTCGTGCGCGCCTTGGTCAACGATCCGGATTTGCTGGTCCTCGACGAGCCGACGACGGGGCTCGATCCGCAGACGCGGCATCTGATCTGGGGGCGCTTGCGTGAACTGGTGGCACGCGGCAAGACAATTTTCTTGACCACGCACTTCATGGAGGAAGCCGAGAGGATGTGCGATGCCCTGTGTGTGCTCGAAAAAGGGCGAAAGATCGCTGAAGGAAGACCGAGCATCCTGATCGAGGAGCAGATCGGTGCCGATGTCATCGAGATTTACGGCCCCACGCCGCCTGGACTGCGCGCACGAATCGCTCCCCACGCGGCGCATATCGAATCCGCTGGAACCACGCTGTTTTGCTACGCACCCGACGTCGAGGCGGTTCGACGCGAACTACGCGGCTGTGCCGGACTGCGATTCGCACAGCGGCCCGCCAATCTCGAAGACGTCTTCCTGCGCCTGACTGGCCGGGAACTGCGGGACTGAACCCATGAGCGATTCGCGCCTGCCCGTGTGGCCAAGGAATGCCTGGAACTGGGGCGCCGTTTGGCGCCGAAACTTCCTGGCCTGGAAGAGGCTGGCATTCGCCTCCATGGTCGGCAGTCTCGCCGATCCGATGATGTATCTTTTCGGGCTCGGCCTGGGCCTTGGAGCCATGGTCGGGCGCGTCGACGGCACGTCGTATATCGCGTTTCTCGCAGGCGGCATGGTCGCATCGAGCGCGATGCTGACGGCAAGCTTCGAAACGATCTACGCGAGCTTCTCTCGCATGCACGTTCAGCGCAACTGGGACGCGATCCTGCACACCCGCTTGACACTCGGCGACGTCGTGCTGGGCGAAGTCGTGTGGGCCGGTAGCAAGGCGCTGTTGTCCGGCACCGCAATCATGCTGGTTTCGGCAGTCATGGGTTACTCGGCGTGGCCCGCAATGCTCTTCTCCTTGCCCATCATTGCCATTACCGGCCTGGCTTTCGCGGCCCTCGCGATGATCGTGGTTGCGGTCTCGCCGAGCTACGACTACTTCGTCTTTTATCAAACGCTCGTATTGACGCCGATGTTGTTCTTCTGCGGCGGCGTGTTTCCAATCGCTCGATTGCCGCATGGTTTTCGGCAGGTCGCGGATCTGCTCCCGCTCACCCATGCGGTAGCGCTCATCCGTCCGCTCATGCTCGGACGTGTCCCCGACGAGGGTTGGTGGCACACGGGGTCGCTCTGTGTGTATGCGCTGTGTGCGTTTCTCCTCTCGACCGCGCTCCTTCGTCGGCGTCTCATGCGCTGAACAGACGCGCGCGAACGCATTTTCGGATGGTTGAGTCTCTTCCCGCTTTATCGCGGTGGAATTGACCGGCAAGGGACGCACTGAGACAGCGGATCATCAGCCATCTGAAGCAGCCGATGCGAGAGCATCCAAACACGCGAGCGCGGCTACTGCGCGATCTGCAGATCCGCCATCGTCGCCGCAAGAAAACGCGCCGCCTCGCCACCCGTGACGACCCGATGGTCGAATGTCAGACTCAGCGGCAAGATCCGATGCACGGCGGGAACGCCGGCTACCGCCACGACCTGCTCGTGAATGCGGCCGGCTCCGAGAATCGCGACAGTGGGCGGCACGACAATTGGAGCCGCATATTTACCGGCGATCATGCCGAAGTTCGATAGCGTGATCGTATTGCCGCGCAGTTCTTCCGGTGGGATCCTGCGTGCCCGGATGTCGGCTCGCATCCGGTCGAGCCCGCCGCGCAGATTCGCTGCGTCGCGATGCGCGACGTCGCGCAACACCGGCACGAAGAGGCCATCCGGCAGATCGACCGCGATGCCGAGATCGATCTTCTCCAGCACGTGGCGCCGCCCCGTGTGTCCCTCGAACCATGCGTTGAGCCCCGGCTCGGCGCGGCATCCGGCCACCAGCGCACGGATCAGCCGGATCGTGACATCGGTGTGCGGCGGCCATGCGTCGATGTCGGCGTCGTCGATGACGGTCGCCGCCGCCACTTCGCTCTGCGCGCGCGCCATGTTCTGCGCCATCGCGCGCCGCACGCCACGCAGCACTTCGGGTGGCCCGAGCGCGGCGAGAACCTTCTCGACGCGCTGCACGTCAGCCGCCGTGACGACACCGTCCGGCCCCGATGGCGTCACCATCGCCAGATCGATATCCAGCTTGCGCGCGAGCGCTCGCGCCGCCGGGACCGCCTTGATAACGCCGGCACCCGCACCCATGCCGCCGCCAGGCGCCGCCGGCGCTTCGCGCACCACATGCTGGCCGACCTCCATGTGGCCGACCACGGTGCCGGCATCGGCTTCGTCGCTTTCTCCTTCGAATGCGGCGAGCGGCGCGCCCAGATGCACGACGTCGCCCGGCTGGCCGAACAGCTTCGCGATACGGCCGGATTGAGGCGATGGAATTTCGACGATCGCTTTCGCCGTTTCGACCGACAACAGGGGTTGATCCGCGCGAACCTCGTCGCCGCTCGTGACGTGCCACTCGACGATCTCCGCTTCCTGCAAGCCTTCTCCGAGATCGGGCAGTTTGAAGACTTTCATGGCTTCACGACGCCTCCAGAGTCTGCCTGGCCGCGGCGACGATCCGCTCCGTGCCTGGCATATATTGATTCTCGAGTCTGTACAGCGGCACCACCACGTCGTATCCGGTGACGCGCTGCACCGGCGCGAGCAGCGAGTACAGTCCGTGCTCGGCGATATTGGCGGCAATTTCCGCGCCGACCCCTCCGGCTCGCGAGCCTTCGTGCACGATCACACAGCGTCCGGTTTTCGCCACCGACGCGAGAATGGTGTTCATGTCGAGCGGTTTGAGCGTCGCCACGTCGATCACCTCGACCGTCACACCTTCCTGCGCAAGCAGATCGGCGGCGGCCTGCACTTCCTGCAATGCGCCCCCCCAGCTCACCATGGTGAGGTCCGACCCAACGCGCAACATCAGGCAGCTATCGAGCGGCAACGCTTCGCCGTTATCCTCGACTGGCTGCCTGAAGAGCCGGTAGAGTCGCGTCGGCTCGAAGAAGATCACTGGATCCGGGTCGCGGATCGACGCGAGCAGCAAACCATACGCGCGTGCAGGAGACGACGGTGTCACGACGCGCACTCCGGGGATGTTGGCGAACAATGCTTCAGGGTTTTCGGAATGATGCTCCGGCGCGTGAATCCCTGCGCCGCACGGCGCACGAATCACGAGCGGGCACGTCAGCCGTCCGCGTGTTCGATGCCGCAGACGCGACGCGTGATTCAGAACATGATCGATGACCGGATAGATGAACCCGCTGAACTGGATCTCCGCGACCGGCTTCAAGCCCATCGCCGCCATGCCGATCGCGGTGCCGGCGATGCCGGTTTCAGCCAAGGGCGTATCGATCACCCGCTGCGCACCGAATCGCGCCTGTAAGCCGATCGTCGCGCGGAACACGCCGCCGTTCACGCCGATATCCTCGCCGAGCAGCACGACGTCTGGATCGTGCGCCAGTTCGTAGGCGAGCGCCTGATTCAGCGCTTCGACCATGTTCAGATCAGCCATGGCGGTTCCCCGCGGGAGGCGCGAATCGCCGCGCCATCGCCAGTTGCTCACGCATCGCCAACGGCAAGGTCTCGTACAGATGATCGAACATGGCGGAGGTGTCCGGCGGTGGTTGCGCCAGATACGCGTCGACGGCCTGCTCGACCTGCGCAAGACACGCGCGGCCGAGTTGCTCGTCCTGCGCCTTGTCCCAGACGTTCGCGCGCATCAGGTAAGTTCGCAAGCGCAGCAACGGTTCGTACGTCCATTGCTTGCTGAGGTCCTCGGCGTCGCGATAGCGTGTCGCGTCGTCGGCTGTCGTGTGATCGCCAAGGCGATAGCTGAGCGCTTCGATCAGCGTCGGGCCATCGCCGCGGCGAGCCTTGGCGAGCGCCGCGTGGACCACCTGATGCACCGCGATCACGTCGTTGCCGTCGACCTGCAGCCCATCGATTCCCGCAGCAATCGCTTTTTGCGCGAGCGTTTGCGCGGCGCTCTGGCGGCTGCGTGGCACGGAGATCGCCCACTGGTTGTTATTGACCACGAGAACGAGCGGAGCCTGCCAGACACCGGCCATGTTCATTGCCTCGTAGAAGTCGCCCTTGGACGTGCCGCCGTCGCCGAATATCGACACCGCGACGCGCGGTTCGCGACGCAACTGGAACGCGTAGGCCGCGCCGGCGGCATGGCATACCTGCGTGCCGATCGGCACACAGTTCGGGAAATCGTGGCGGGGCACGCTGAAGTCGCTGCCGCGTTCGTCGCCGCCCCAATACAGCAGACTTTCCGTCATGGTGACGCCGCGCAGCAATTGCGCCGCGTGATCGCGATACGAAGGAAACAGCACGTCGTCAGGCTGCATTGCGCTGGCGACGCCGACACCAATCGCCTCCTGGCCGACTGACGATGCGAAGGTGCCGAGCTTGCCGGTGCGCTGAAGCGCGACCGCCTTGGTGTCGAACGCCCGTGTCAGCACCATCGCGCGATAAAGGGGAATCAGCGCCGTCGGGTCCTGTGCGAACGCAGGCAACGGCTGAACAGGCTCACCGTCGGGGCCAAGGTATTGCGTGTAGCCGATATGAAAACTGGCAGTCGCGGTCATGACCGCCCTCCATGTTCATTCAGATATCGTATCCGTGTCGGAGTTCACGTGCATGAGCGCTACCGCACGAACACCGCTGCCTTGCGCACGCGAACCGCAGCGCGTGCGAACCCGATTCTGGACGATGCCGGCGTGCACCAAGGGGCTACTGGCTCGCCTCGTTATTCACAGGCAGCAAGTGAGCCGGGCATACGAACCGACCCCAATGCACGATTGCCGCGTTGCATCATCGGATGAATGGCACGCGCCATCGATTGAGTGTGCCCGGTGTGTGTTGCGGCTCCGCGGATGCCTGCCATAACCGATACAGGGACCGATACACGGCAACGCCTCGCACCGCCACTTTTGTTCGCGCGGAACTTATGTCACGATAAAAGTCTCGCTTCGATTTCCGTCAAGACTCGCGCAGAGCGCGCACCGACGAACGGCTGCGGTCACGGACAAGGTACGAAGCGTGGCGATGAGCGACTTCAACGTGCTGAACACCACCTCGAGAGCTTTGAACAAGGCGGCTTGGACTTCGGCCCCGCGTGGCCTGTTGGCACTCTTGCTCATCGCCTTGATCTTCCCACCGGGCCCGGCATCCACTGTTGCCGCCGAGGAGCGCGCCATGACTCTCACGCTGACGTCGCAAGCCTTCCAGCAGAACGGGGAGATTCCCCCACACAATACCTGCCAGGGCGCCGATGTTTCCCCGCCGCTCACGTGGTCCGGCGTGCCTTCGAACGCAAAAAGCCTGGCGCTGATCGTCGACGACCCCGATGCGCCGGACCCGGCCGCGCCGAAAATGACTTGGGTACATTGGGTGCTTTACAACATCCCGCCGACGGCCATCGGGCTATCCGAGGGCGCTGCTGCGGGCGGATTGCCGCGCGGCACGCTCGAAGGCACCAATGACTTCAAACGCGCTGCTTACGGCGGCCCGTGCCCGCCAGTGGGACGCCACCGCTATTTCCACAAGCTGTATGCGCTCGACACCGTGCTGCCCGATTTGAAAAGCCCCAGCAAGGCGGCGCTCGAAAAGGCCATGCAGGGGCACTTACTGGCGCACGCCGAACTGATCGGCACCTATCAGAAGCGATGAGCGAAAGCGTTGTTGCATAACTCGCGTTTGAAGACGACGCAACTCCGACATGGCTGACTTCATGCAAATTCGCACGCGTGAAGATCAAGACGCGAACATCCGCCTCGATTTTCGGAGATGCGGCAGTGATTACTGACGGATCGCGAAGACGTGTTCGTTCGCCGGATCGGGGGGGCCTAAAGTCTGGTCGTTTGCTCTGCTTTTGGGCGCACGCCGCGGCCGTTCTAGCGCCGAGTGACGCTGAACCGTCGGCGAAACTCACCGGGGGTGAGCCCCGTGACTCTGATGAAAATCTTGCGAAACGCGCCGGCGTCTCCGTAGCCCACTTCCCATGCAATCGTCTCGATGCTCGACGTCGTGAACTGCAGCCTTTCGCGCGCTTTGCCGACGCGCAACTGCTGACAGTAGTCGATGGCCGTCAGCCCGGTTGCCTTCCTGAATCGTCGCAGGAAGGTTCGCTCTTCGAGTCCGGCAGATGAGGCGAGCGACGCAAGAGTGATTTCTTTGGCCCCGGTAGCCTGGAGCCAATGCTGCGCTTTCAGCACGGCGGCGTCGCCGTGGGTCAGGTTCGGGGAGAAAGCGCTGTAATAGCGTTGCTCGCGCCCGGGAGGATCCACCAGAAGAAACCGAGCCGTCTCGGCCATGATGGTCGGCCCCAGAAAACGGTCGACCAGCTTCAGACCCAGGTCGATCCATGCCATCAAACCGCCGGCGCAGATAATATCGCCATCATCGATGATGAGCCTGTCGATATCGAGGCGCACATCTGGAAACCGCGTGCGGAAGATGTCGGCGTGAGCCCAGTGCGTCGTCGCCGTCCGTCCGTTGAGAAGCCCTGTTTCAGCCAGCAGGAAAGCGCCTCCGCACATGGAGCCGAGCGTCGTCCCCGTCTGATGATGTTCGACTAACCAGTCAACGAATGGCGCCGCGTCGTCGTGACTGATCTGTCCGCCAAGGCTTGGCGGCAACAGAATGACTGCAGGCGACCTGTCTGCATTTTCGCCCTTGCCAGAGTCTCTGACAGGTGCCTTGCCGCGTGTACGGGTTCGCCACTGACTGACCAGCAGAAGGGCCGATCCCTCACTGTGACGTTGCGCGACGAAGCCATTCGCGACTTCGAACAGGTCACTCAGACCATGTATCGCCGCGAGTTGCGCGCCCGGATAGTGGACGATGCCAATTTCGATTGTCGGATGTAAAGCCATGTGTCGGTATTGCCACGTTTAATGTCGATTTCGACACTGGTGATGATCCTGCGCGAGCCTCATGATGTCCAGACTTTTCCGTCGTCAACCAGAGGGGCGTGCAATGGCAGATCAGGTAGCTGAAAGCGTGATGGCGATTCCGGAGTGGCGGATCGCCGGCGAGTGGTTAGACGTGTGCTCGTGTAACACACCCTGTCCCTGCACCTTCGCGCAAGCTCCGACCGGCAATCACTGTGAAGTGCTATGGGCGTACAGAATCAATGAAGGCTACTACGGCAAGACGCCGATGGCGGGCCTGAAGGTGGTCCTCCTTTCCGGCTTTACCGGAAATCTTTGGGATGGCGCCAAGCTCGAGACAGGGGTGTTCTTTGACGAAGCCGCGAACGAGGATCAGAGGCGGGCGCTCGTGGCGATCTTCACGGGCCAGGCTGGAGGTTGGATGACACAGTTCGTGCCGGCCAAGGTAAGCGCGGTGCGGGGCGTGGAGTTCGCCAACATCTCGGTGGAGATCGACGGCTCGCTGGAACACTGGAGCGTGACGGTGGGCGACAAGGTGGATGCGAGCGGCGTCGCGCTGAGCGGGCCAACCTCGGATCCGACGAAACGGCTGCAAAGCTTCAACCCGCCGGGCAGCGAAGTCGGTCCGACCGACGGAGCCGTGACGTGGGGCAAGAGCGTGAATGGCCGTTGGAAAGGATTCGGCTTTGACCAGAACATCCCGGCGGGTCAGGCGAGCAAGCATATCCCGTTCGACTGGCATGGTCCGGACGCGCCATGAGGGCCGTTCCTTCCTTATCGCGATCAGCGGTGTCCGCGTTAGGCCGGGGCCAACCCGTACTCGGCTGGACGATGGTCGTCCTGCTAGCCAGCCTCGCAGCCTGGCTCGGCGTACTGGTATTCATGGCCGGCATGGACGAGGGACCGGGAACGCCGCAACACAACTTGCCGGCCTTTCTCGTCGGCTGGGTAGTCATGCTGACCGCGATGATGCTGCCGTCGGAATTGAATTACGTCGCGGCATTCGCGGCAGTGCTCAGGTCGCGTAACGGGGTATCGGTCGCGCCTGTGCGTCTCGTCGCCAGCTTCATTGCAGGCTACGGCGTCGCGTGGATCGCCTACGGCCTTGCCGCATACCTCCTGGATTTGCTGGTTCGAACTATCAGCCCGGAAATGATCGCGTGGAATCGCGCGGGTCCGTACATTGCCGGGACGGTGTTGGTCATCGCTGGTGTCTATCAGATCTCGTCCCTGAAGCATGTGTGCCTGACGGGATGCCGCACGCCTCTTTCGTTTTTTGGGCGCTACTGGCGGGAAGGTAGCGCGGGCGCCGTTGCCATGGGTGTCCGGCACGGCCTGGTATGCGTCGGCTGCTGCTGGGCTTTGATGGCAGTGATGTTCGCGGTCGGCGTCATGAGCCTCACCTGGATGGCATTGCTGACACTGTTTATGTTCGCTGAGAAGGTTTTGCCCAAGGGCGAGAAGCTGGCAATTCCAATCGCCAGCTTTCTCTGGGCAATGGGAATCTGGATTGCGGTGTCGCCCGCGACGGCGCCGCTGCTCAAAAATCCCATGATGTTTGCCGGTATATGCCAGGGGAACTGATCGCAGGCAACTGCGCTTCGTTTGAACCACGATAACTTGGCGGGTATCGAGAGCACAACTTCATTCGCGCTGAAGGACGAACGCAGTGTCGGCAGCGACCGCGTGTCAAAGTCACAGCGCTCTTACTTTGCAGTCACACATCATTTTGGAGCAGGAAAATGACGATGAAGTACAGCGAATTTGAATTCAGGACGCAACCCTGGTTTGACCAGGATAATTTTCAGGGCTTCAACGAAGTCATCCCGATGAAGACGATGATCATCTGCTGTTTCGATCCGCGAGCGTCGGAAGTACCCCAGGTGGTCGCCAAACATTTCGGTGATGAGATTTACCCGGGCGAGAACATTCTTGACGAACGTGGCAACAAGATCGGACATACCCGGACGCTGTTTGCTGTTTACTGCGCGGCAGGTCGTGCCGCGTCAGGTTTGCAGTCGGCCGCAACGATGGACTACCTGTTCAGCGTGCAGAACATCGTCGTCGTCCACCACTCATTCTGCGGCGCCACGGCCTTCAGGCCTGACCAGCTCATCGGGAAGTACCACGACTGCCATCACACCGACATCTCGACGATGTTCGATCACGATAGTCTCGCGATCATGAACTATGAGGAATCGCTCAGGCACGACGTGAAGCTGCTTCGCGACAGCCCTGCCGTGCCGAAACATATCAAGCTGTATGGCTTTTTCTACGAGATCAACAGCGGTGAGTTGATCGAGGTCGTGCGCGACGTGCCGTCTCGCGACGGTACCGGGCGTATCGCCTGATACTTTTCTTGAATCTGCTCGTCTTCTGCCATCGAAGCACGCGCGCGGGTATCGCACCGGCAGTGCAGGATAAGCAGCTAATGTCAACCGGACTGCATCGGCTCGGCGCTTTTGCCGAAGCGCCGAGCGTACTCTGTGGGGCTCACGCCGAAGCGGCGTGTGAATGCCTTCCTTAGCACGTCGACGCTGTGGTAACCGTTCCGACGACAGACGTCGTGCATCGATCGCTCGCCAAGCGCAAGTGAACGGCAAACGGATTCCAGCCGGACGTTTTCGACATATCTTGCGGGCGTGGTCTGCAATTCTCGTTGAAACATGCGTATCAACGTTCTGACGCTCGTTGAAGCTCTGGCTGCCATGACCTCGACTGTGAGATCCATATGCAGATGCTCACCGATCCAGAGGCATAACTCGCCGAGACCTGGGCTGTGCGCGCTCTGTGACTGAAGTGCGAAGCTGAACTGCGCCTGTCCGCCGGGGCGACGGAAGAACAGGACCAGATTCTTCGCAATCTCCAAGGCGAAGTCATTTCCCAGATCTTCGCTGACCAGCGAGAGCGCGAGGTCGATTCCAGACGATATGCCGGCCGACGTGTACACATTGCCGTCTTTCACCCAGATAGGAGCCGGGTCGACCCGTACCTTGGGATAGCGCTCCGCCAGGCGCCGTGCCACGCCCCAATGCGTCGTCGCCCTGCGTCCGTCCAGCAGGCCTGCGGCAGCCAGGGCGAATGCTCCAACACATATGGAGCACACGCGACGTACTGTCGGTGAGCGGGTCCGGATCCAGTCTATCGCTGCCTGATCGATCTGTTCGAACGTCCTGGAGCCCGCAGTCACGAGTAAGGTATCAATCGGCTTGTTCGCATGACCCTCCTGCTCGAGCGTGCTATGGCCTTTGAGGCCAATACCTGTTTCGCTGTCCAGGTGCACATCAACCGCTGAGCAAACCAGCTCCAGCACGTATGGGGCAGATTCACCGCCGTGCAGTTGATTCGCCCAGGCGAATACTTCCGCTGGACCGATCACGTCGAGCGCATCCACCGGTGGCAGACCCAATATGACGACGCGCTTCTGTCCCGGCTCTGCAGGCGGGGCGACCGGTTTCGTCCGTTTTCTCATTGAAAGAGGCGCTGCGTATCGGGACATAGGGAGAACGATTGTGGCAGAAATCGTCCGCGATCTGTCAATTGAGCTATTGACGAACCGCCTACACTGGATCGCTCTGTAAGTTCGCATGACCCGGAGGGTATGCAATGCGTCAACGTGTGATTGTGGGGGAGGTGAGTGCTCCAGATTCGGAGATCGCCACGAAGGCGGCTTTGCTCGTCGAGCGCGTCCATTCCAGAGCGATGATGCATCACGTGCATCGGACATGGTGGTTCGCCGAATTCCTGGGTAGGAAGCGAGGTTTGAAATACGATCGGGAAGTGGTGTATCTCGCATCGCTGCTTCACGACCTTGGCCTTACGGATGAATTTTCTGCCGACCAACGCTTTGAGGTGGATGGTGCCGACGCGGCCAGCCGCCTTTTGCTGGCCCATGACTACCCGGAAGCGAAAACGCAACTCGTGTGGGACGCCATCGCGCTTCACTCCGCTGGCGGCCTCGCCGACCGCAAGCAGCCGGAAATCGCTCTCGTCTATATGGGCGCACATCTCGACGTCTTCGGACTGTTTCTGGACGAAGTCACGCCGTCGCTGATCGATGACACGCTCGCGCTCTATCCGCGCGTTGGATTTAAAGCGGCGTTTACCGAAGCGCTGGCTGAAGTCGCCAGAAGAAAACCCCATACGACCGTCGGTACCGGGATCGCCGATATCGGCCGTCGCCATGTACACGGTTTCGAGATTCCGAACGTGTGCGACCTGATTAATGATGCACCGTTTGAAAGCTGAGGTAGCGCACCGCTGGCGCGCTCTCCGCCAGGCGGCCGCGCTCCTGTTTCTGCATTACTAAGGCGGGTCAAGCCGAAGCTGGGATGGCGTGTTCCGTGACCTGGCGGGCCGATATCGGTCGGTAGCTATGGATCACCGCGGTTGGGGTCCCGAAGGTCAAGAGGAGATGCGCTCATGGCAATCCGTCTTTACGGAGCACAAACAGGCAACAGCCGAAGAGCGGCCATCGCCCTGGAAGAGGCTGGCATTTCGTATTCCGTCAGCCGGGTGGATTTGAGGGCCGGGGAACACAAGACTGCTGCGTTCCGGGAGCTTAATCCGCGTGGCCTTGTCCCGATCATGGTCGAAGAAGGCAAGGCAGGGACGGGCCTCGTCGTTACCCAATCGAACGCGATCATGTTCTATGCGGCGAGTCGATCGCGGGAGAGGCTAACGCCCGATCCGGGCCAGGAGGTAGCCTTGTTTTTCGATCGTCTGTTCTATTTCATTACCGAAGTGATTGCGCCGAACGGCAGTGCTTTCGCGCTTACGCAACAAGGCAACGAACCGGGCGCTCAATTTCTTGCTGCTCGTTCCATCGAGGCGCTCGTTCAGGCCGAACCATTCTTGGTCGACGCCCCCTATATCGCCGGTGATAGGTTCACACTCGCAGACATCGCGGCCTATACGTGTGCCTTTGCTGTGAGGCAGGACCTCGATTGGTCCGAACTCCCTCTGCTTCGCGCCTGGTACGCAAGGATCAGTGCGCGGCCAGGCGTCGTTCGCGGCATGGCAGCTTTTTAGCGCGGCCTTCTTCCAGGCTCCGTGAGAGGCGAGGTGTTTCGCTCAAGGCGAACAGAAGCTGTCCGCAAAAAAACTTGCATATAGGAGCATATGCTTCTATAGTGCCTCACATGAGCCAATGCTCTTAACCCTTCGGAGGATCAAAACCATGAACGAATCGACCATTCTTGTAAGCGGCGCAACCGGCCGTACCGGCGGTGCAGCCCTCGACGAATTGCTGCGGATGGGTAAGCGCGTCCGCGCTTACGTGCGCTCGGATGATGAACGCGCAGCGGCGCTGCGGGCGCGCGGCGTTGACATCGCTGTCGGGGATTTCACCGACATCGACGACATCCGCGCAGCCATGGAGGGTGTCAGCTCCGCCTACTTCCTTCACCCGATCGCACCGGGGATTGTCGGAGCGGCAGCCTATTTCGCGCTGGCCGCGAAGGAAGCCGGCGTCGCTGCGATCGTCAACATGTCGCAGATTTCAGCGCGGCGCGAGTCGACCAGCCATGCCGCGCAGGACCACTGGATTTCCGAGCGGGTCTTCGACTGGTCCGGTGTGCCTACCACGCATCTGCGCCCCACATTCTTTGCGGATTGGCTCGTCTATCCGCATTTTGCAAAGCAAATCTGGGCCCGGAAGAAAATCGATTTTCCGTTCGAAAACGGTCGCCACGCTCCAATCAGCTCGGACGACCAGGGCAGGGTCATCGCTCACATTCTGGCGAATCCGGCAGAGCATGGCGGCAAGACCTACACGCTCCACGGCCCGGTCGAGATGAACCACACGGAAATCGCCGCAGCCATGAGTGAGGTGCTCGGCGCGACGATCGAATACGCCCCGACTTCGATCGAGGATTTCAAGCAACAGATGGAGCAGGTGTACAAGTTCCCTCCGTTCCTTGTGCAGCACCTCGTTGAAGTCGCGCAGCACTATCGTGAAGGGGTGTTCCAGGGTACTAACGATGCCGTCGAGAAAATCACCGGCACGCCGGCGCTTTCGGTCCCGGCGTTCATCGGAAAATACCGGAGCGCGTTTGCCTGACGAACGCGCGAGGCGCCTGGGCAATTTAACCAACGTTGAGGAAGACACGAGATGCTGCCGGAAAACCAACCCATCGGGATCGATCAATGCAACTGCTTTACGGTGAGGAAGGCCGCCCGTCAGATCTCGCGCCTTTACGACGCTTTTCTCCAGCCGTCCGGCCTTCGCATCACGCAGTTTCTCATCCTGGCGACCCTGAATGAGCAGCAGAGCGCTTCGGTCAATGCGCTCGCCGAGCGACTCGACATCGAACGGACAGCCATGGGAAAGATGATTGGCTTTCTGGAGCGCGATGGTTTCGTGACGATGCGGCCGTCTCCCACGGACGGTCGCATCCGTATCGTCGAACTCACCCCGGAGGGAACTGAACTTTTTGAACGGGCGGCGCCGCTCTGGCTTGAAGCGCAGCATCAGTTCAGCATCATGAACGGGCCCAAAAATGTGGCCTCGCTACGCCGCAATCTTTCGCGGATGAAGGTCGACAATGGGGCGGCTTCTCCCGTCGAATGATCGCCTCTCTGTTTGTTTCGTCGACTGTGCAGTTCGCATCGGCCGTACCTTGCGTTGCGATCCCAAACGTAGCCTTGCGATAAGTCAGCTTTGCAAACGGCAGACTGACCGCGCGAACGGCTTGACCATACAGAGGTAATGAAATGTCGAAGACATGGTTCATCACAGGTGCAGGTAGCGGTTTTGGCCGGGAGCTTGCAGAGCTTCTTCTCCAGCGCGGCGACCGCGTCGCGGCGACGGTTCGTAAGCCCGATGCTCTCAACGACCTTGCCGCCCAGTATGGCGAACGTCTTTGGGTCGCCATACTTGACGTCACGGACAGCTCAGCGGTGCGTAAGGTCATCGACCGCGCGTTTTCGGAACTGCAGAGTATCGACGTCGTCGTAAGCAACGCGGGCTATGCGCTCTTCGGCGCGGCGGAAGAAGTCGGCGACGCGCAGATCGAGCGGCAGATCGATACGAATCTGCTCGGTTCGATTCAGGTCGCGCGTGCGGCGATCCCGAATCTGCGGCGGCAAGGTGGCGGTCGAATCATCCAGATCTCGTCGTCGGTCGGCCAGGCGGCGTACCCGACGATGGGTGTTTACGCCGCGACAAAATGGGGCATCGAGGGTTTCTTCGAAGGCACGATGCCGGAGATCGCGCCGTTCGGCATAGAGGTAACGCTCGTTGAGCCTGGCGCATCGCGCACGAGCTTTGCCTCATCGAGCGCGGACATGGCGCAGGCATTGGACGTATATGACAAGACGCCCGCGGGCGAATTTCGCCGCATGGCCGCGACAGCCGGCCTCGCGATGTTTCCGGGCGATCCGCGCAAGGTTGCGGCGGCGATAATCGCGTCGGCGGACCTGCAGCCTGCGCCGAAGCGGCTCACGCTGGGCAGTGACGCATACGCACTCGTTCACGAAGCCCTGACCGAGCGTCTCGCCATGCTCGAGGCCCAGAAGGAACTGGCGCATTCGACCGATGTAAACGAGGCGCCGCAAGCATAGCCGCCAGCTACTTCTATACAGACCAGCCCGGCGATTCCAGAGATGAGATCCGTGCAGGTGGGCAAATTGCAGCCATTGGGGGTAGGCGATGTTCTCGTGCGGTTGATCGCACGTTCGATGGTTGGCATCCGCTCATCAAACGCTTTCATAGGTATGGCGACGAAAGCGTTTCACTTCCGTCGTGCCGGCGGCGGGATATACGGAGCTGCATTCATCACCTTTCCGATTCTCTATCAGATGTATTTCGGCGACACGTCCCACGCCGAAGCTCAGTCCGCGTTGCCCCAAAAGACACGTGGCTCCATTCATGACGTTTGACCTATCGTTTTCGATTGCTTGCGAACCTAGGATGACCTCGAGTCTCGCGAAGACTCAGGTTGTTCCGAATCACACCCAGTTCAACAGTGAGGTACGCAATCATGGTGTACGTACTCGAAATGTCTACCGATGCCGATATTCGTCAAACGCAGCTTGATGCGGCGTGGGGGAATGCGGTCACCCGATATTCATGGGCGCAGGTGAGCCACGGGGGGCTCAATATCCCCGCTGGCTCGACGATCATCGTCGTGGCGCATGGCAACGACACCGAGATCGGGAACGCGGCTCCCGGCACGGTGGATATCAATGAATCTGTTTTTCTCGCCACCGTGCATGCGTGCATGGCTGCGAACGCGGCACCGGCGCGCGTGTATTTGTCCACATGCGGCACGGGCCTCGCCATCTTTACGGCAAGGGTCCGTCTTGCGGCGACGCATAACCAGGTGTGGCATGGGGTGCAACTGTTCGGACACCACGATGCAGTCGCCGGCCCGGTGCCGCCCTCGACCGCGCTGGCGTGGACCCAGATTTTCTGAGGTTGCGGGGAAGGGTGCCAAACGCGATCCGGGCGAGTGCTGCCGGACGCAGGCGTCGCGGACGCGGCTGGCACTCCGCTCGGGGCGATGAAGCGCACGAAGTCCTCGCGACGATGATCCGCGAGCGTGATCGACATTATCAGCAACTCACCGGGCTTCTCGATCCGGACCAGCGCGCCGTAGCCCGCAAGGCTTCGAATACATGTTCAAGAAGCTTTGATGCGCAGCCTCACGAAGTTCTGCGCGTCTCGTCGAGCTACGACGTGATGACCTCGGCACATTCGATCCCGCGACGCATGACCAGCCAGCACCTTCCGCTGGAACCCAAGTTCGATAGTGGGTTCAGCGGAGACTAACGTAAAAACCCGACACAGCAACCGTCTTGGGCCATTCACCGCAGACTGTGCCGCCAGCATTACCAACAACGGGCGGATTGTGTTTTTTTCCCGCGCAAATCAGCGCCACCCTGACTTTTTGCGCTGGTCAAATACTCGACATGAAGAGAGATCGCGCAGATCCGGCGGCTTGTCCCCAGTACTGCCTTCCAGGTCTTCAGTGAAATCATCGTGCAATGCGCAGGAGCAAACAATGACCGTGGCCTTCGTGCTGCATCGCGCCGACGGCGCACCGCTTTCAACCTCGTTCCGCAGGGCCGCGTTCGGCAAGGACGACCCCTTTGGGCGAATTCGCGAAATCGCGTGGGAAGGACCGGACTCGATGATCGCGGGTCGCGCCAGCCTCATTGGCGAGCTCGACGTCGCGAGCTTTCCCCACCTTGAAACCATCGTCGTGGTCGAAGGAGAGCTCACTCTGGAAGCGGCCGGAGAGGCCCCGTTGGTGCTCGGTCCGCAAACGGGTGCGGTCATCGGGGCCGGTACGGCGCTTCGCGTCCGGGCCGAATCCCGCGTGCGTTTCGTGTTTTGCGCGGCCGCTTGCGAGAAACCGACGAAGCGCGGGCTCATCCCCCTGCGCGCCGACGCCGAGTTCAAGCCGTCCGCTTCGCTACCTGCGGAGGTGCTGCTGGGCCCGGCCCCGCAATGCCGTAGCGACAATGTCTTCACCGACGACGCCGCGGAGTACCTCGCGGGCACGTGGGATTCGACGCCCTACCACCGGGTTGTTCGCCCGCATCGCGTGAACGAGTTCATGCACCTCCTGGCCGGCAGCGTGCGGTTCGCGGCGCCGGATGGCAGCGTGCTGTCGCTCGGCGCCGGCGACGCGCTTTTCGTGCCCCTGGGCGCACCGGTCGGCTGGGAAAGCCGCGATCGGGTGGCGAAGTTCTACGTTGTTCAAAACGTCCAGGCTTCAATCGAGCGAGATTAATCATGTCCCCTCCGCTGAACCATATCGAGACTTCGCCCACGTTGCCGGCCGCGGCCGACGTGGTCGTGATCGGGGGCGGCATCATCGGCGTCTTCACTGCCTACTACCTGGCGCAGCGCGGGCTTTCAGTCGCCCTGGTCGAGAAGGGCAGGATCGGCGCCGAACAGTCGAGCCGCAATTGGGGCTGGTGCCGGCAGCAGAACCGCGACGCCCGCGAATTGCCGATGGCGAGCAAGAGCCTCGATCTCTGGGAACGCTTTGCCGCCGAAACCGGTGAAGACACCGGCTTTCATCGCTGCGGGCTGTTGTATCTGAGTAACGACGAGGCCGAGCTGTCCCGTTGGTCCAGTTGGCGTGCCTTCGCGAAGACCGCCGGAGTGACGACCTACATGCTCGACAGCCGGCAAGCCGCCCAGCGCGGGCAGGCGACCGGCCGCGCCTGGAAAGGCGGCGTCTTCTCGCCCAGCGATGGCACCGCCGATCCCGGCAAGGCTGCGCCGGCCGTGGCACGTGCGCTCATGAAGCTCGGCGGCAGCGTCCACCAGCACTGCGCGGCCCGCGGCATCGAGCTGGAGGGCGGGCGGGTCAGCGGCGTCGTCACGGAAGCCGGGGTCATCAAGACGAGGACGGCTGTGCTCGCCGGTGGCGCCTGGGCGTCCTCGTTCTGCCGCCAGCTCGGCATCCGTTTTCCCCAGGCCTCGATCCGCCAATCCATCCTTAGCGTGTCCCCCGTGGAAAATCGCTTGCCGGATGCCCTGTTCACCTCCGGCGTGTCCGTGACGCGCCGCAACGACGGACGCTACGCACTGGCGATCAGCGGACGCGCGCGCGTAGACGTGACGCCACAGTTCATGCGCTTCGCCCCGCAATTCGTGCCGATGTTCGCCAAGCGCTGGCGCAACCTTCTTCCGGGCGGCCTGGAAGGCATTCGTAGCGGCCACGAAACGCTGAAGCGGTGGCGGCTCGATGCGCCGACTCCCATGGAGCGGGTGCGCATTCTGGACCCGAAGCCCGATCTGCCGACGGTGAGGGAAACCTACCGCCGCGCCGTCGAACTGCTGCCCGAACTTGGCGAGGCAAAGATCACGCACGCGTGGGCCGGCTTCGTCGACAGCACGCCGGACGGTGTTCCCGGTATTGGCGAAGTGCCGGACATGCCGGGCTTGATTCTGGCGGCAGGCTTTTCCGGACACGGTTTCGGCATCGGTCCCGGCGCGGGCCACCTGATCGCGGACCTTGCCACCGGCGCCGAACCGATCGTGGATCCCATACCGTATCGGCCCAGCCGATTCAGCGGCTTCGCATGGGGCAAGGTCGCAGATTTCTAGGTCGCGTCATGGACGCGTTCGCGACTATCGCCGCCTGCATCACCGCACGCGAATAGTGCCGCCTTGCACCTCGGCTGTGCGCGACGACGCTAAAAAAGCGTCGTGCCGCCGAGAGAATCCGCCACGGCGCATCGCTTTCTCCCGCTTCGCGGAAGCCAGGCACTGAGTTTTCCTATGTGGCACGGCATGTGCATACAGAGCCGCATAGGATCAAAGTCGATCTAGCTTCATTCGAAGTACACGCAACAACCCCTACGGCATTTTGGACAACGGCGTCCCCCGAACCCGGTCATCTGACCGGGCTCGCGGGACGCTTTTTCTTTTGTGGAACGACGATGACGGACAAAGCAACTCGCATCGAACTCTTCAGCCTGCGCACGCCACCGATGCGCGCTTTCCATCTGACCTGGATGGCGTTTTTCGTCTGCTTCTTTGCATGGTTCGCCTGTGCGCCATTGATGCCGCTCATCAAGCGCGAGTTCGGGCTTTCCGTCGATCAGGTCGCCAATATCAGCATCGCGGCGGTCGCCGTCACGATCCTCGTGCGCCTCGTGGTGGGTCCGCTATGCGATCGCTACGGCCCGCGCAAAGTCTATTGCGGGCTGATGCTCGCGGGTGTATTTCCGCTGCTCGGCGCCGCGCTTTCCACCGGCTACGAGAGCTTCCTGTTGTGCCGTCTGTGCATCGGCGCGATCGGCGCCTGCTTCGTCATTAGCCAGTACCACACGTCCATGATGTTCGCGCCGAACGTGGTCGGCACCGCCAACGCGGCGACCGCCGGATGCGGCAATACCGGCGCGGGCGCGGCGCAAGCACTCGTGCCCTTGCTGCTGGCGGCGATCATGGCGCTCGGTGTGGAGCACGCCTCGGCATGGCGCCTCGCGCTGGTCGTGCCCGCCCTCGCGATGCCGGTCATGGCGGTGTGTTACTGGCGCTTCACGCAGGATTGCCCGCAAGGAAACTTCGCGCAATTGCGGGCGCGCGGCATTCCGATCGAGGGCGGCAAGAAGGGCGGTTGGGCGAGCTTTCGCGCGGCCTGCGCGAACTATCGCGTGTGGATGCTGTTCATCACCTACGCAGCCTGTTTCGGCGTCGAGGTTTTCATTCACAACGTCGCGGCGATCTATTACGTCGATCATTTCCATCTGTCGCTGAAGGCCGCGGGCATGGCTGCCGGCAGCTTCGGCCTGCTGGCGCTGTTTGCCCGCGCACTGGGCGGCTGGCTGTCGGACAAGGTTGCCACGCATCGAGGTCTCGGCGTCCGTTCAACCTTGCTGTTCGGGCTGATGGTCGGCGAAGGCATGGGCCTCGTGGCCTTCGCGCACGCGGACAGCATCGCTCTCGCCGTGATCGCCATGCTGGTGTTCGGTCTGTTCACGCACATGGCCTGCGGCGCGACCTACGCGCTGGTGCCGTTCATCGACCGTAAGGCGTTGGGCGGCGTGGCGGGCGTGATCGGCGCCGGTGGCAACGTCGGCGCAGTGGCCGCCGGGTTTCTGATGAAAGGCATCGGCAGCGTCCAGCAAACGCTGGCGATGCTGGGTGTCCTCGTCACGTTGTCCGCTTTGTGCGCGCTGGCAGTGCGTTTCAGCAGCGAACACACGGCACGCGAGGCGGCGCTCAGAGAGCGCGCGCTGGCCGCCGCCAGCACGCAAGGCGTTGCCAGTTGACGGACTCGCCCTCGCGCGAGCCTTCATCGATGAAGCCGCGACAAGTCGCGAAGACGAGCGCCCCACCGACTCTCGCGGCGCGAAACACGCCGCGTCTGAAGTGGCGCGTTGCACGGAGAAGGTGCTGCGTCGCACCATCATTGCGCCTCCGTGCATCGGAATGCGTCAACTCCCGCTGACCGGTCGCGCGTTGCGATATGTGTCGCGAGCCCACCGGGCGGGGCGGCGGCGCGGTTTTTCGTCGTTTGGCATGGGCTTTGCGTTGAAGAGGCGGCGGATCAAGGGCGATCCGGCCAGCTTGCAGCAATAGGTTTCTCCCCCGATCACTGTTTTTGGACAACGGCGTCCCACGAATTCAGTCGCACAGGCGATTGCATCCGCGGGACGCTTTTTTATTTTTCCGAATCACTTTCGCCATCTGCCACGCGGTGGCGAATCCAGCCCAGCACATTGAGGAAAGCGCGGTCATGAAAATCATCGTTATCGGTCACGGGATGGTCGGTCACAAACTGGTCGAATGCCTCGCGCAGGACGCGGCGCACGGCCTCGACATCACGGTGCTGTGCGAGGAACCGCGTCCCGCCTACGACCGCGTGCATCTGTCCGAATTTTTCTCGGGCAAGAGCGCGGACGACCTGTCGCTGGTCGAGCCCGGTTTCTTCGAGCGCCAGAACGTGCTGCTGAAGCTGAACGCGAAGGCCGTCTCGATCGACCGCGCCGCGCGCACCGTGACGGTATCGACCGGCGAGACGCTGCCGTACGACAGGCTGGTGTTCGCCACCGGTTCCTATCCGTTCGTGCCGCCGGTTGAAGGCCGCGAGCGCGCCGACTGCTTCGTCTACCGCACCATCGACGATCTCGAAGCGATGCAGGAATGCGGCGCGCGCTCGAAGACCGGCACGGTGGTCGGCGGCGGGCTGCTCGGTCTCGAATGCGCGAAGGCGTTGCGCGACATGGGCCTGCAGACGCACGTGGTGGAATTCGCGCCGCGCCTGATGGCCGTGCAGGTCGACGAAGGCGGCGGCCGCGTGCTGCGCACGAAGATCGAGGAACTCGGCGTGACGGTGCACACGCAGAAGAACACCACGGCGATCGTCGATGGCGAAAACGGCACGCACCGCATGCAGTTCGCCGACGGCACGCATCTCGACACGGACATGATCGTGTTCTCCGCCGGCATCCGTCCGCGCGACGACCTCGCGCGCGACAGCGGCCTGACGCTCGGCGCGCGCGGCGGCATCGTGATCGACAACGCCTGCCGCACGAGCGACCCGCACATCTACGCGATCGGCGAATGCGCGCTGTGGAACGGTCAACTGTTCGGTCTCGTCGCGCCGGGGTACGACATGGCGCGCACGGTGGCCAGGCAGTTGCTCGGCGAGCCGGCCGAATTCGCCGGCGCCGACATGAGCACGAAGCTCAAGCTGATGGGCGTGGACGTCGCGAGCATCGGCGACGC
>NZ_JBQEPU010000055.1:0-23460 GCF_052045835.1 Paraburkholderia sp. 22099
CCACGATCGCCGATCGTGGACACGATCTCACTTGATCTACACTGACTCCGACACAACCATCACCACCATGCCTCACGCGCGCGCGAACGGGGAAACGGTCGGGCCGAGTCGCTTACGAAGATCCAGCCGAAACGCACACAGATTCGCCAACGCCGGCGAAGTCGGCGCGCCTTGTGGCAGATGCCGGTTTCGATAGCGTTGCCGTTCCTGCCAGTCGATCCTGTCGCGCACGTCCGGCGCCAGCAGGCGACCACTCGGCACCCGATTGGTACACAGCGCAGTCAGCGCCCGCGCAACTTCCAACGGATAACCCAAAGCATGAATCGCAGAGTAAACACGTCCCGCATGAACCGACGCAAAAAAATCGGTCAGATCGAAGCGAATCACAACCGCTTTTCCAGCGTGAGGCGCCGCGAACGTGACCGTGTTCCTGCCGCGCCGAAAACCATGCACCGCATCGTGAGCGGGAATCCGGTCGAGCAGGCCATGCAGCACTTTCCGCTGCAATTCCCGCAACCGCGACTTGGGAATTTCGATGATTCGACATCGACCGTCGCGTTTCTCTATCGCCTTGTAGGAATAGTGGTGAAGCCGCGTCGTCGCATCGTGAGCCGCTACACGCCAGCGATCTGCAAACCAGTCCAACTCCAGGGGTTCCACATCGAGCCACGCAGCCAGATCGCCGATTGTCGGCAGTTGCGGCAGCGTGACGTCCCGCAACCAGCGCGGAGCAGGTCGCTGAACAGGCGGTCGCGTGAGCACACGAACAATCCGCGGACGGTTCTGGCTTCTCCACGCCGCAACAAAGCCCGCGGTTTCAGCGATGATCTTCGACAGGTGTTTGGCTTCGACGCTGTCCCAGCGCGCGCCAAATCGTTTCTCGACCCGGCGCGCCAATCCGGTCATCCAGTCGGCGGACTCGCCCAATACGCGCGTCATCCGCTCGACCATCGTGGCCGGATCGGCAGGCCCGGCGAGCATGGCGTCGGCGATCGCGTAGGTGACGACTTGCAGGGAAGATTGGGGCATAGAGCAAAGGAGGGCGGGACGGCAGTCAACGCGTCTTGTGCTGCGTGAGCGTATTTGCGCAACGCGCAACAACGGGCTCATGCGACGAACTGCGGAGGTCATTCTGATCCACGGGGTAGCCCCGTAGTGCCCGGAACGTATGCGGCCCGAACCGGGGCAAGCTTGACCAACCGTCCCGCGACGCGACGATAAGCGACGGGCTCGCAGCTTGTCAACGCCTTGGTAGTGCGAACATTTTTGCGATAAACGCACCGGCGCTGCGGCGCATGAATCGAGGGTTTGCGCCAAAGCCTTTCCTCCTTGGCCGCGCCACACAAAGCCGTCCAACTTATCCACAGTCCCCTCTGGACAACTTTTGTAAAAGCCGCCTGACACGTTGTGGGCGAAACCTTGATAAGGCCGCGGCCTCGCCGGACGGCACAAAAGTTTTCCCTGGCTGCGCGTCGCTGTCCGCAGGCGCTTCGCAGGGTTATCGATTCCGCAGGCTTCTGATTCGAAAACGAAGTTTCAGGTTATCCACAACCGCATCCCATGCTTGTTAACTATTACTACGTATACATATACAAAGACTATAAAAACCAGAGAGACATCCGCGAAGCCCGCTGCACAAGCGGGCACCGAGCAGGCAAAGCGGCGTACAAGGCATCAAACCAGACGTTCGGCAAAACATCACCCGCCCATTCAATCCTCGCCAAACAGCCCCGCAGTTAAGCGCCCACTGATATAAACCCCGCGAAAATTTGCCGAATTTCGATAACACCTCGATTAATGGCTCACTACCATCGGCGGAAGCCTGTCCGCCCATGCACCGCAAAGCCTTGCGGCGTCGAGCAAGCGGCACCCTCAGGAGAGTCCCGATGAAAACAGAGTCCAGCAGTCAGCACGTCGGTAAGGTCACGCATCACGAGTTGAAGCAGACGCTCGGCACGTGGCAATTGTGGGGAATCGCGGTCGGCCTCGTCATTTCCGGTGAGTATTTCGGCTGGAGCTATGGCTGGGCGAGCGCGGGCACGCTGGGCTTCGTCATCACGGCGGTCTTCATCGCCGCGATGTACACGACCTTCATTTTCAGTTTCACCGAACTCACCACGTCGATTCCGCATGCGGGCGGCCCGTTCGCCTACGCGCGGCACGCGTTCGGCCCGACCGGCGGTTATCTGGCGGGCGCGGCGACCCTCGTCGAATTCGTGTTCGCTCCCCCGGCGATCGCATTGGCGATCGGCGCCTATCTGCACGTGCAATTTCCGGGTCTCGAGCCGAAGCACGCGGCGATGGGTGCGTATCTGATCTTCATGGCGTTGAATATCGTCGGCGTGCAGATCGCCGCGGCCTTCGAATTGTGCGTGACGCTGCTCGCGATCTTCGAGTTGCTGGTGTTCATGGGCGTGGTGTCGCCGGGGTTCCAGTGGTCGAACTTCACGAAAGGCGGCTGGGCCGGCGCGGATACCTTCAGCATGGGCTCGTTCCACGGCATGTTCGCGGCGATTCCGTTCGCGATCTGGTTTTTCCTTGCGATCGAAGGCGTCGCGATGGCCGCCGAGGAAGCGAAGAACCCCAAGCGTTCGATTCCGATCGCCTATGTCGCCGGCATCCTGACGCTGGTGGTGCTCGCGATCGGCGTGATGGTGTTCGCCGGCGCGGCGGGCGACTGGACCAAGCTGTCGAACATCAACGATCCGCTGCCGCAAGCGATGAAGTACATCGTCGGCGAAAACAGCGGCTGGATGCATATGCTGGTGTGGCTCGGCCTGTTCGGACTCGTCGCGTCGTTTCACGGCATCATCCTCGGCTATTCGCGGCAGATTTTCGCGCTGGCTCGCGCGGGCTATCTCCCGGAGTGGCTCTCGAAAGTGCATCCGCGCTTCAAGACCCCGCATCGCGCGATCCTGGCGGGCGGCGTGGTCGGCATCGCCGCGATCTATAGCGACGAGCTGATCCAGTTCGGCGGTCAGACGCTGACGGCGAACATCGTGACGATGTCCGTATTTGGCGCTATCGTGATGTATATCATCAGCATGATGTCGCTGTTCAAGCTGCGCCGCACCGACCCGAACATGGAGCGCCCGTTCCGCGCGCCGCTGTTTCCGTTCTTTCCGGCGTTCGCGCTGGTGGCCGCGGTGATCTGTCTCGGGACGATGGTCTACTTCAACTTTCTGGTGGCCGTCGTGTTCGCGATCTTCCTCGCGCTGGGCTACGTCTATTTCCTCTTGACGCGCCATCAACGCGAAGCGGCGCCGACGGACGCCTTGCTGGAAGAGTGACGAATCGAGCCGCTGTGCGAGCAGCGGCGATGGAGTCGTAAAGATGAGCTATACGGAGACGATCGGCAGCCGCGCGTATCGCTTTGCCGATCTGAAAACATTGATGGCGAAGGCAAGCCCGCAGCGTTCCGGCGACCAGCTCGCCGGCGTCGCGGCGGCGAGCGAGGAGGAGCGTGTCGCGGCCAAGATGGCGCTCGCGCAGGTGCCGCTGCGCACGTTCCTGAACGAAGCGCTGATCCCGTACGAAAGCGACGAAGTCACGCGTCTCGTGATCGACGATCACTCGCAAGAGGCGTTCGCCGAGATCGCGCATCTGACGGTGGGCGACTTCCGCAACTGGCTGTTGAGCAGCACGACCGACGCCGACGCGCTCACGCGCATCACCGCCGGTCTCACGCCGGAGATGGTCGCGGCGGTCTCGAAGCTGATGCGCAACCAGGACCTGATCGCGGCGGCGCGCAAACGTCCGGTGATTACGCGCTTTCGCAACACGGTCGGTTTGCCGGGGCACATGTCGGTGCGCCTGCAGCCGAATCATCCGACGGACGACGTGAAAGGCATCGCCGCCTCGATGCTCGACGGTCTGATGTACGGCTGCGGCGACGCGATGATCGGCATCAATCCGGCCAGCGACAGTCTCGGCGCGATCACCAAGCTGTTGCTGATGATCGACGACTTCCGCCAACGCTACCAGGTGCCCACGCAATCGTGCGTGCTCACTCACGTCACCAACACGATCGCCGCGATCGAAAAAGGCGCGCCGGTCGATCTCGTGTTTCAGTCGATCGCGGGGACGGAAAAAGCGAACGCCGGTTTCGGCATCTCGCTCGCGCTGCTGCAAGAAGCGTATGAAGCGGGACTGTCGCTGAAGCGCGGCACGGTCGGCAACAATCTGATGTATTTCGAAACGGGCCAAGGCAGCGCGTTGTCGGCGGACGCGCATTTCGGCGTCGACCAACAGACCTGCGAAGTGCGCGCCTATGCGGTGGCGCGCAAGTTCAATCCGTTTCTCGTCAACACGGTGGTCGGTTTCATCGGGCCGGAGTATCTGTACGACGGCAAGCAGATCACGCGCGCGGGTCTGGAAGACCATTTCTGCGGCAAGCTCTTGGGCGTGCCGATGGGCTGCGACATCTGCTACACGAATCATGCCGAAGCCGATCAGGACGACATGGACAATCTGCTCACGCTGCTCGGCGTGGCGGGCATCAACTTCATCATGGGCATTCCGGGTGCGGACGACGTGATGCTCAACTATCAAAGCACCTCGTTCCACGACGCGCTTTACGTGCGCGACGTGCTCGGCTTGCGCCGCGCGCCCGAGTTCGAAGCGTGGCTGGAGTCGATGCGAATCACCGACGCGCGCGGCGCGCTGCTGAGCGCATCCACGCAACAACCGCTCCTGGAAGGCGCGCGCGACTGGATGGGCATAGCATGAGCGACTTCCTCGAAAAGAACCCGTGGAACGCGCTGCGCCAGTTCACCAACGCGCGTATCGCGTTGGGCCGCGCGGGCAACAGCTTGCCAACCGCGCCGTTGCTCGCGTTCAACCTGTCGCACGCGCAGGCGCGTGACGCCGTGCATCATCCGCTCGACACCGACGTGCTGCACGAACAATTGCGCGCGCAGAACTTCAAGACATTGGACGTGCATAGCGCCGCGCCGGATCGCGAGCATTACTTGCGGCGTCCCGATCTCGGCAGGCGGTTGAGCGACGAAAGCCGCGAGGCGCTGAAACAGCTCACGGTCGATTCGCCCGAGGTCGTGTTCGTGATCGCCGACGGCCTCTCGGCGTTCGCAGCGTCGAAGCAGTCGATTCCGCTTTTGCAAGCCGTCTGCACGAAACTCACGGATTGGAAGATCGGGCCAGTGGTGGTCGCACGCCAGGCGCGCGTCGCGCTCGGCGACGAAATCGGCGAGTTGCTCGGTGCAAAGCTGGTGGTCATGTTGATCGGTGAGCGGCCAGGCTTGAGTTCACCCGACAGCCTCGGCATCTACCTGACCTACGCGCCGAAAGTGGGTTGTAGCGACGCGCAACGCAACTGTATTTCGAATGTGCGTCCCGAGGGTCTCGACTATCCGGCGGCCGCGCACAAGTTGCACTACCTGCTCATGCATGCAAGGCGCCTGGGCGTCACCGGCATCGGCCTGAAAGACGATAGCGACGCGCTGCTCGCGAGCGCAGCGGCAACGCCCTCGATCAGCGACGCGTCAAACTCGAGCGCTGAATAAAACAATCAGGCATCCGCCCGCGCGACCGGATGCTTTGCGAGCCACGCGTTCTCGTCGTCCTCGAAAAGCCGCGAGCGCGTCAAGAGCCGTAATCCGCTAGGCCGTTCCAGCGAAAACATGCCGCCATTGCCGGGCACCACGTCGATGATCAATTGCGTGTGCTGCCAATATTCGAATTGCGAGTTGCTCATGTAAAACGGCACGCTGGCAATCGTTCCGAGTTTGACATCGGACGAACCCACCATGAATTCGGCTTGCGGAAACATCATCGGCGCACTGCCGTCGCAGCATCCGCCGGATTGGTGGAACAGTACCGCCCCGTGTTCGGCGCGCAGCTTGTCGATCAGTTCGACCGCGGCGGGCGTTGCGATTACGCGGGCGACTTCCTTCTCATCAGCCATCACATGTCCTCGCTAAAAAGAAGCGAGCCGCGCAAGGCGGCCCGCTAGAACGTGAGCGCTACCGCTTAGAAGAAACCGAGCGGCTTCTCGCTATAGCTCACGAGCAGGTTCTTGGTCTGCTGATAGTGGTCGAGCATCATCTTGTGATTCTCACGGCCGATGCCCGATTGCTTGTAGCCGCCGAACGCCGCGTGCGCCGGATACGCGTGATAGCAGTTGGTCCATACGCGGCCCGCCTGAATCTGCCGGCCGAAGCGGTAGGCGCGCGTGCCGTCGCGTGTCCAGACGCCGGCGCCCAGACCGTAGAGCGTATCGTTGGCGATTTCGAGCGCTTCTTCCTCGTTCTTGAACGTCGTCACCGAAACGACCGGGCCGAAGATCTCTTCCTGGAAGATGCGCATCTTATTGTGGCCGCGGAATACGGTCGGCTTCACGTAATAGCCCTTGCTCAGTTCGCCGTCGAGCTGATTGCGCTCACCGCCGATCAGACATTGGGCGCCTTCCTGCTTGCCGAGATCGACATACGACAGGATTTTTTCCAGCTGTTCCTGCGAGGCCTGCGCGCCGATCATCGTCTTCGTATCGAGCGGGTGCCCTTGCGTGATCGCGGCGACGCGCTTCAATGCGCGCTCCATGAAGCGGTCGTAAATCGTTTCCTCGACCAGCACACGCGACGGACACGTGCACACTTCGCCCTGATTCAGCGCGAACATCGCGAAGCCTTCGAGCGCCTTGTCGAAGTAGCTGTCGTCCTGGCTCATCACGTCGGCGAAGAAAATGTTCGGGCTCTTGCCGCCGAGTTCGAGCGTCACCGGAATGATGTTCTGGCTCGCGTACTGCATGATCAAACGGCCGGTGGTGGTCTCGCCGGTGAACGCGATCTTCGCGATGCGTTTGCTCGATGCAAGCGGCTTGCCGGCTTCCAGGCCGAAGCCGTTCACTACGTTCAGCACGCCCGGCGGCAGCAGGTCCTGGATCAGTTCGACCAGCACGAGAATCGACGCGGGTGTCTGCTCGGCCGGCTTCAACACGACGCAATTGCCGGCGGCAAGCGCGGGTGCGAGCTTCCACACCGCCATTAGAATCGGGAAATTCCACGGAATGATCTGACCGACCACGCCGAGCGGTTCGTGAAAGTGATAGGCGACGGTGTCGTCGTCGATCTCCGAGATCGAGCCTTCCTGCGCGCGGGCGCAGCCGGCGAAATAGCGGAAATGATCGATCGCGAGCGGAATGTCCGCGGCCATGGTTTCGCGCAACGGCTTGCCGTTGTCGATCGTTTCCGCGACCGCGATACGCTGCAGATTCGCTTCCATCCGGTCGGCGATGCGGTTGAGGATGTTCGCGCGGTCGGTGGTCGAGGTCTTGCCCCATGCAGCTTTTGCGCGATGCGCGGCGTCGAGCGCGAGTTCGACATCGGCTTCACGCGAACGTGGGATCGACGTGAACGGCTCGCCGGTGATCGGCGACACGTTGTCGAAGTACTCGCCGCCCACCGGCTTGACCCATTCGCCGCCGATAAAGTTCGCATACTGCTTTTTGTACGGGAATTCGGTGGTCAGAAACTGCATCTCTGCGTGATTCATCAGTGTGCTCCTCACATGTTTAACGGGCTCTATTCGGCGCGATGTTTCGCTGGGCCGCAACAGCGTAGAGCCAGAAGTGTGCCAATGCACCGCACTGGTGAGCCGTGCACGCGCAGCACGCACTCGCACCCGACATGACGGGTTGCCCCGTTCAAGCGGAGACAGGTGAACGTATCGTTTCGGATCAACGCCCGCGGCGCTGTTCATGAAATGAACAGGCGGCGTGGCTTGCGTGGACGCGCGTGCAAGCGGATCGCCCAATCCGTTCGGCATGGGAATTGCCTTGTTTTCGCCGATATTCCGTTTTCGCCGATCCGGTATGACGATTGAAGCCCATCCCGAGAGCCTGACAGGTTCAACGCTCGCGCAGCAGCCCAGCTTCTGCGTGCAGACTTGCGTCGCTCACGATGCCGACGAGCAGGCGCGCAACCTGCACGGCTGGCATCAGACCTACGACCAGTTGACCGCCGGCCGTTTTATCGGCGGACTGACGGAGTTATGTCTCGACGATATGCAGGTGTTCGTCGAGACGACCAGCCATACGCTGCGGCAAACCTGCGAGGTGCGAAAGGACGCGTACTGGTTCGGCATTCCCACGTGCCCCGCCGGCTCGGGACGTATCGACGCGCAAGTGATCGCGGGCGATGCGCTCGCATTCCGTCCCGGCGGGATCGAATTCGAATTGCTGACCTCGGCGGGCTACGAGATTTTCGGCGTGGTGGTGAAGGGCGAAGTGCTGCGCCGCTATGCGGCTGAAGTGGAGCGCATCGGTTTGGCCGAGCATCTGCCGAATACGGCGGTCGTGCCGATCGGCCTGCCGCGCAAGGAGCGGTTGTGCGCCTCGCTGCGCCAGCTTCTCGACGACGGAGCGGCGCGCGGCACGCCGCTCTCCACGTTGGCGCGCGGCAACTTGCAGGCGTCGGTGCTCGCGTCGCTGTTCGACGTGGGCGCATTGCCTGGCGGCGAGCCGCTGGCGATGCCGGCGCGTGCGCGTCGTCAGTCGATCGTTTCCGAAGCGCGTGAGTATGTGCTCGCCAACCGCGAGCGCGCGGTCAACGTGCCCGAGTTGTGCGAGCGCCTGCACGTGAGCCGGCGCACGCTGCAATACTGCTTTCAGGACGTGCTCGGCATGGCGCCCGCCATCTATCTGCGCACGATTCGCCTGAACGGCGCGCGGCGCGATCTGTGCAATGCGTCGCGTGAATCACGCTCGGTGCAGGATGTCGCGGCGACGTGGGGCTTCTGGCATCTGAGCCAGTTCGCCACCGATTACCGGAAGCTTTTCGGCGTGCGGCCGTCGGATACGTTGAAGGCCGGGATCGGCGCGTTTCAAACCACGGCGAGTCGTTCGTTCGCTCACTGATCTGACTGGCGCAGCAGCCGCAGCCCGTTCGCCACCACCAGAAGACTCGCGCCCACATCGGCGAACACCGCCATCCACATCGTGCCGAGGCCCATCACCGTCAGCACGAGGAACACGCTCTTGATGCCGAGCGCCAGCGCGATGTTCTGCACCAGCACCGAATGCGTCGCCTTCGACAGACGGATGAACAGGGGAATCTTGCGCAGGTCGTCGTCCATCAGCGCGACGTCGGCGGTTTCGATCGCGGTGTCGGTGCCCATCGCGCCCATCGCGAAGCCGATGCTGGCGCGCGCCAACGCGGGCGCGTCGTTGATGCCGTCGCCGACCATGCCCACTGTCGCGCCGTCCTTCGACCACTGCGCCACCGCGTTCAGCTTGTCTTGCGGCAACTGATCGCCGCGCGCTTCGTCGACGCCGACCTGCTGCGCGATCGCCTCGGCGGTGTGCGGATTGTCGCCGCTGAGCATCGCGGTACGCACGCCGAGGCGGTGCAGATCGGCGATGGCGGCGCGGCTCGTCTCCTTCACCGTGTCCGCGACGGCGAACAGCGCGAGCACGCGTTCGGCGCCGGCCAGCATCACGACGGTTTTGCCCTGGCGTTCGAGCGCGTCGAGCCGCGCTTCGAGCGATGCCGAACAGCGCCCAAGCTCTTCGATCAGGCGATGATTGCCGAGCCAGTACGGCGTGCCGCCGATGTCGCCACGCACGCCGCGTCCCGCCAGCGCCTCGAACGCATCGACGGTCACGCTCATCACGCCGCCTGTCCTGGCCGCCGCCGCAATCGCCATCGACACGGGATGGTCCGAGCGGCCAGCGAGACTCGCCGCGAGCGTCAGGCAACGGGCCTCGTCGAGATCCGCGAGCGTTTCGAATTCGGTCTGCACCGGCTTGCCGTGCGTAATCGTGCCGGTTTTATCGAGCGCGAGCCGGCTCAGCTTGCGGCCCTGCTCCAGAAAGGCGCCGCCTTTGATCAGAATGCCCTTGCGGGCGGCCGCGGCGAGGCCGCTGACGATCGTCACCGGGGTCGAGATCACGAGCGCGCAAGGGCAGGCGATCACCAGCATCACCAGCGCCTTGTAGACCCACTCGCGCCACAGCCCGTCGAGAAAGAGCGGCGGCAGCACCGCGACGGCGAGCGCGACGCCGAACACGGCCGGCGTATAGACCCGTGCGAACCGATCGACGAAACGCTGCGTCGGCGCTTTGCTGGCTTGCGCTTCCTCGACCGCGTGAATGATGCGCGCGAGCGTCGTATTGCTGGCCGAGGCCGTCACCCGATAATCGAACGAGCCCGCCTGGTTGATCGTGCCGGCGAATACGGCGTCGCCCGCTGCCTTGTCGACCGGCAGGCTTTCGCCGGTGATCGGCGCCTGATTCACGCTCGAGCGGCCCGCGGCGATTTCGCCGTCGAGCGCGATCCGCTCGCCCGGTTTCACGCGGACCAGCGCGCCCAGTGCGATCGCTTTCAGGTCCATCGAGCGCCAACTGCCGTCGGGCTGCCGCACGCTCGCCTGTTCGGGCGTGAGTTGCATGAGGCCCTCGATCGCATTGCGGGCGCGGTCCAGCGACTTGGCCTCGATCAGTTCGGCAATCGTGAAGAGCACCATCACCATCGCGGCTTCAGGCCATTGGCCGAGGATCAGCGCGCCCGTCACCGCAATGCTCATCAGCGCGTTGATGTTCAGGTTGCCGTTGCGGATCGCGAGCCAGCCTTTCCGGTAGGTCGTGAGGCCGCAAGAAGCGATGGCGGCGAGCGCGAGACCCGCGGTTAGCCACATCGGCGCGCCGAGCCAACCGACGGCCTCTGAGCCCGCCGCGGCGACGCCCGCGAGCGCGAGCGGCCACCAGGGCTTCGACGGTACGTGAGAAGCAGCGGCGGGCGTGGTGTCCGCGTCGTCGTTCGCGAGTTCGGGCGTGAAGTCGAGCGAGCGCAGCGCGGTGAGAATCGAGTCGAGCGCCTCCGGCGCATGCACGACCGTCAGCACGCGCTGCATCAGGTTGAAGTCCATGCCGCGCACGGACGGCATGCGGCTGAATTTCTTGCGGATCAGCGCTTCTTCGGTCGGACAATCCATCTGCATGATGCGGATCGCGGTGCGCACGTCGCTGCCGACGATTTCCGAACGAGGAAGCGGAGACGGCGGCGCGAGTGAAGCCGGCGCGGGGACGCAGCAGCCTGCGGCGACGTGGTTGTGAGCTTGTGCATTGCCCTGGCTGTGGCCGTGATCGTGCGTCTCGTGATCGTGTCCGCGACATTCGCCTGTCGCATGCGCGTGTTTGCGGTTCGGCTCACCGTCGACTGCCACCGGCTGGTGGCCGCAGCTTGCGCCGTGTTCATCGCCATCCGCACGGGCTTTCGGCTGTTCATGGCGGTCGGCTTCGGCGTGATGAGCGTGGGGCATAGGTGGCTTCCTGGTTCGATTTGTGGTCTAGTAAACACCTTGAAGCCACTACAAGGTCAAGACCGCCACCCGGAGGGTCCATGAAAATCGGCGAACTGGCGAAAATCGCCCATTGCACGACCGAAACCATCCGCTTCTACGAAAAAGAAGGCTTGTTGCCCGAAGCGGAGCGCACCGAGGCTAATTACCGCAGCTATACCGCGAGGCACGTCGAGCGGTTGCGCTTCATCCGCAATTGCCGCGCGCTCGACATGACCCACGACGAGATCCGTGCGTTGCTGCTTCTCACGGACGCCCCGGCGAACGGCTGCGGCGGCATCAACGATTTGCTCGACGAGCACATTGCGCACGTCGACACGCGCATCGAGGAATTGACGCAGTTGAAAGCGCAGCTCACCACGCTGCGCGAGCAATGCCACGGTGAACAGGCCGTCGAAGACTGCGGCATCGTGCAGGGCCTCAACGACATGGACGTGAGCGCGACGCGGGCACGGCATACGCATCTGGGTTGAAGCGCGCGGCGCGTGAGCGGCGGCAACCACGGCAACCGCGGCGGCGACCCAAACCTCATTCACGGCCAGGCCGTTCGTGCGGCCCGTCCCATAGACAATCGAATCCAGTTGGAGAATCAACGTGTTTACCTGTAGAAACCAGTCCTGCGGCGCGCAATGGGAGCAGTCGGACGTCGTCATCAAGAACGAGGGCCAGGGGCTCCTGTTCCGTTGCCCGATGTGCGGCGCGCGCAATTACGTCGAACGTTTCGACGCGGACGATGGCTCGGTGCTGTACGAGCAGATCGAAGGCCGTCCCTCCCCCGGCCCGATGGCCGTTTAGTCCCCAGCCTTCAGTCGATAGCGAGTCATCACCTCCATGAACAGTCCCACCACCGCGGGCGCGCCGTTTAGCCAACTGGCGCTGCCGCCCGCGACGCTCGCCAACCTCACGCAACTCGGCTATGTCGAGATGACGCCGATTCAGGCCGCGAGCCTGCCCATCGCGCTCGCCGGCCACGATCTGATCGCGCAGGCGAAAACCGGCAGCGGCAAGACCGCGGCGTTTTCACTGGCGCTGCTCAACCGCCTCGACGTGCGCAACTTCGCCGTCCAGGCGATGGTGCTGTGCCCGACGCGCGAGCTCGCCGATCAGGTCACGCAGGAAATCCGCCGCCTCGCGCGCGCCGAGGAAAACATCAAGGTGCTGACGCTGTGCGGCGGCACGCCGATGCGCCCGCAAACGGCGAGCCTCGAACACGGCGCGCATATCGTGGTCGGCACGCCGGGCCGCATCATGGACCACCTCGAGCGCGGCAGCCTGCCGTTGCAGTCGCTCAACACGCTGGTGTTCGACGAGGCCGACCGCATGCTCGACATGGGTTTCTTCGACGACATCGCGACCGTGGTGAAGCAATGCCCGAAAGAACGGCAAACGCTGCTGTTTTCCGCGACGTACCCCGAAGGCATCGTCAAGCTGAGCCAGCAATTCCTGCGTCACCCGAAAGAGGTGAAGCTCGCCGAGCGGCACGACAATACGAAGATCCGTCAGCGCTTTTATGAAGTGACCGAGGACGAGCGTCTGCATGCCGTCGGTTTGCTGCTGAATCACTATCGTCCGGTAAGCACGCTCGCGTTCTGCAACACCAAGCAGCAGTGCCGCGATCTGCTCGACGTGCTGCGCGCGCAAGGTTTTCATGCGCTCGCGCTGCATGGCGAACTCGATCAGCGTGAACGCGACCAGGTGCTGATCCAGTTCGCAAACCGCAGTTGCTCCGTGCTGGTCGCCACCGACGTCGCGGCGCGCGGGCTCGACATCGCGCAACTGGAGGCGGTGATCAACGTCGACGTGACGCCGGACCCGGAAGTGCACGTGCACCGCATCGGCCGCACGGGCCGCGCCGATCAGGAAGGCTGGGCGCTGAGTCTCGCGAGCATGAACGAGATGGGCCGCGTGGGCAGTCTCGAACAGGCGCAAAAGCGCGACGTCGAGTGGCACAAGTTGTCCGAACTCAAGGCGGCAAGCAACGAACCGCTGTTGCCGCCGATGGAAACGCTGCAGATTCTCGGCGGCCGCAAGGAAAAAATCCGCCCCGGCGACGTGCTCGGCGCACTGACCGGCGAGGCCGGTTTTGCCGGCTCGCAGATCGGCAAGATCAACGTGACGGAAATGTCGACGTATGTGGCGGTGGAGCGCAGCGTCGCGCGCGAAGCGGTGCGCAAGCTCAGCGCCGGCAAGGTGAAGGGCAAGAAGGTCAAGGTCCGCATGATGGACGACGCCTGACAGCCGGGGGCGGTCCGGTTGTCGAGGTTGCCGAGGCTGCGATCGGTCCCGGTCGCGGCCTTGAGCATCCGCATCACATTACTTCATACCTGCGCTGTTTTCCGCGTTGCTCCAGCGGCCTCAATTCCTCCCCGAAAGCCCAAGCCCATTGGCCTCGCCGATGCGGCACGCCGTCTCGCTTGCCATGACGTAAACGCATGCCGCGCATGACAAAGTTTCGATTGTGACGATTCTTTGGCTGATGCCTAATCACCGAACCGGACGGAACCGCCGCGCAGTCGGCTGTGCGCGAACCCGCCGCCGGATGGAGAAAGGGAGAAAGTTTTATGCAGAGCGCCATGCAAGCCCGCTCGAAATTGCCTGACGTAGGCACGACGATTTTTACCGTGATCGGTCAACTGGCCGCGCAATACGACGCGCTGAATCTGTCGCAGGGCGCGCCGAATTTCGCGCCGGACGCGAAACTGGTCGACGGTGTCGCTCAAGCCATGCGCGCCGGTCACAACCAGTACGCGCCGATGGCCGGCATCGCCGCCTTGCGCGAAGCGCTCGCGGACAAGGCCGAAACGCTGTACGGCGTGCGCTACGATCCGGCCAGCGAAGTGACCGTGATCGCGAGCGCGAGCGAAGGGCTGTATTCCACGATCAGCGCCTTGGTGCATCCGGGCGACGAAGTGATCTACTTCGAGCCGTCGTTCGACAGCTACGGACCGATCGTCCGCCTGCAAGGCGCGACCCCGGTTGCGATCAAGCTCTCGCTGACCGATTTCCGCGTGAACTGGGACGAGGTCGCCGCTGCGATCACGCCGAGGACGCGCATGATCATCATCAACACGCCGCACAATCCGACCGCGACGGTGTTTAGCGAGGCCGATATCGCGCGCCTGAAGGCCGTAACGCGCAACACCGATATCGTGATTCTCGCCGACGAAGTCTACGAACACGTGGTGTTCGACGGCGCTAAACATCAGAGCATGGCGTGCGATGCCGAACTCGCGGCGCGCAGCGTGATCGTCTCGTCGTTCGGCAAGTCGTATCACGTGACCGGTTGGCGCGTCGGCTATTGCCTCGCGCCCGCCGCGTTGATGGACGAGATTCGCAAAGTCCATCAGTTCATGGTGTTTTCCGCCGATACGCCGATGCAGTACGCGTTCGTCGACGCATTGGCGAATCGCGACAGCTATCTCGGCTTGTCGGCGTTCTATCAGAAGAAGCGCGACCTGCTCGCGCATGCGCTCAGCGATTCGCGCTTCGAATTGTTGCCGAGCGAAGGCAGCTTCTTCATGCTCGCGCGTTTTCGCGGTTTCTCCGACGAAAGCGATAGCGATTTCGTGCTGCGCCTGATTCGCGATGCACGCGTTGCGACGATTCCGCTGTCGGCGTTCTATACCGATGGCACGGATTCGGGTTTGATCCGCCTGAGTTTCTCGAAGGACGACGCGACGTTGATCGAAGGTGCGCGGCGTTTGTGCGAGATCTGATTAGCGACATCTCATGCGCGGCTGCATGGGAAGAGAAGGCCGCATTTTTTGACCAAAGTATGATCGTCGCGAGATGACGCCGCAGTGACGCCAGGCGCGTTGCCCGACGGCGCTACAACAACATCGAAGAGAAAGGGACCAGCCATGAAATTGCTCAAACCGCTATTGGCGCTGACGTGCGCATTCACGTCGCTTGCGGCGTCGTCGGTCGCGATAGCCGCCGACACCTCGACGCTGCGTTTCGGACTCGAAGCGCAGTATCCGCCGTTCGAATCGAAAGGCCCGAACGGTGAATTGCAGGGGCTCGATATCGACGTCGGCAATGCGGTATGCGCCGCCGCGCATTTGACCTGCAAATGGGTCGAGACCTCGTTCGACGGTTTGATCCCCGCGCTGCAAGGCCGCAAGTTCGACGCGATCAATTCGGCGATGAACGCCACCGAGCAACGCCGCCAGGCCATCGATTTCACCACCGTCGTGTATCGCGTGCCGACGCAACTGATCGCGCGGCGCGACAGTGGTCTGCTGCCGGCCGCCGAATCGTTGAAGGGCAAACGCGTCGGCGTATTGCAGGCGTCGATTCAGGAAACCTTCGCGAAGACGCATTGGGAATCGGCGGGCGTCACCGTCGTGCCGTATCAGGACCAGAATCAGGTTTATACGGACCTCGTCGCGGGCCGTCTCGACGCGACGCTCGTGCTGGCGCCGGCAGGTGAGACGGGTTTTCTGTCGAAGCCCAGCGGCAAGGATTTCGCGTTCGTCGGCAAGCCGGTGCGCGACGACAAGATTCTCGGCAGCGGCATCGCCTACGGGATTCGCAAGGGCGATACGGCGCTGCGTGAGCAGCTGAACGCGGCAATCGCCAAGGTGCAGGCCGACGGTACGGTGAAAACGCTGGCCGCGAAATATCTCGGCAATATCGACGTGACGGCGAAGTAGTTTCGCCGCACGTTGCGGTGCGCCGCGCCGCATGCGTTCTCCTCCAGTTCGCTTGTTGACGGTGCGTTTGACGGCTACGATACGTGGGCTTCGCCGCGGCGAGGTCTGCTTGAGAACCGGAGAGCGCATATGAACGAGATGAGCGGAGCGGCGACGGCTGCAATCCACACCAAAAGCGCTCGTGCGCCGAAGTTCTGGCGCAGTGACGCGCTGCCGTTCATCGAGGCGCGTTCCATCGACGACGGCCGCGAAGTCTGCTACGCCAAACATTCGCATGAAACGTTTTCGATCGGCGCGGTTACCGGCGGACGCAGCGTATACGTGAATCGCCGCGCGCGCGAATGGATCGGCGCGGGCGCGGTCGTCATGATGAATCCAGATGACGTGCATGCGTGCAATCCGGTGGCCGGCGAGCGCTGGTCGTATCGAATGCTGCATGTCGATGTCGCGTGGCTCAACCGGCTGCAGCACGAACTGGGCTTCAGCGAGAATCACGCGTTTCGCGCGTTCTCGCAGACCATGACGATTGACGCCGCATTGTTCGACGGCTTGAACCGGCTGTACGGGATTCTCGTCGACGGCACGGCCGAAACCATGCGCAAGGAAAGCGCGGCCGTCACGTTCTTCTCTGAAGCACAACAGAAGCTGAACCCGGCGCCCTTGCCCGATCACGACACGAGCCTGCAACTCTCGCGGGCGGCGGAATTCATCGCGGCAAACTGCACGCATTCGCTAAAACTCGAGGACGTCTGCAAGGTCGCTGAGTTGTCCGCCTCGCATCTGATCCGCGCTTTTAAACAGCGCTACGGCATGACGCCGCACGCGTATCAGATCAATCGGCGTATTCAGTACAGCCGCGCGCAACTCAGGCGCGGTCGTCTGATCGCGGAGGTCGCGCTCGACGCGGGTTTCGCCGACCAGGCGCATTTGCAGCGCACCTTCAAGCGGTTGGTCGCGGCCACGCCGGGGCAATATCGCAGTTGAGGCACGCGCCCCGCATGCGGGCGCCTGACCTGGCGCATCACGCGGCCAGCAGATACAACGCGCTGGCCGCAAGCAATGCCGCCATCACACGATTGAACAGCCTGACGCTTTTCGACTCCTGCAAGTAGCGTCGCAGGAACGCGCCGGCATAGGCCCAGCTCGCAATCGACACGTAGCAAATCACGAAATACACGACGGTGAATTGCCACACGAGCCGACCATCGCCGTCGGCCGCATAGGCGCCCATGCCGGCGAGCGACGCGAGCCATGCTTTCGGGTTGAGCCATTGCATGGCCGCGCCGTACATGAACGACGGGCCGCGCGACGGTTTATCCGCGCCCAACTGGCCGCTATCGACGGCGAGTTTGTAGGCCATATAAAGCAGGAATGCGACGCCCGCCCATTTGACCGCGCTGATCAGAGCGGGGACATGCGCGAGCAGTTCATGCAGGCCCAGGCCGATGAGCAGAAGCAGCAAGGTGAAGCCGACGGTCGCGCCGGTAACGTGGCGCATGCTCGCGGCGAGTCCGTGCCGGGCGCCGGCGCTGAGCGCGACGACATTGACCGGCCCCGGCGTGATCGACGAAGCCAGCGCGAAAGCAGCCATGGAAAGTAACACGGTCATCTGATGCCTCGATACGTGAGTGCGCGGGATTGGCGACGCTCAACGGTAGCGGGCAACAAGACGGACTGTATTGAAGGAAATTGCTTTTCAGCGATGGCGGCGCGCGCAGCCGATGCCGCCAGCCAACAGGGCGTGAAATTCTTTGTAACATGCGGCGCGCGCCGACGCTCGTCAGACCTCTGCAAATTGTGTGCACGGCAGGAAAGTTGAGCGGACTTCGTGATCAGGCGACCAGCGGCGGACTGTGGCTCGTCACGTCGCCAAGGACCGGGACATTGCACGCGGTGAGAGCGTGGGCGCCGAAGTTGCTGCGCTGCGCAAGCGCGGAACGCTCGCGGACAAGTTACGCTTCGTTGCAAATTCTAAAAAGGCCGTGCCCCCCTTTTTGTATCCTTCATTCACAAAAACTTGGGGGAACAAACATGAAAACGATACTTAAGGCATGCATCGGTTTGCTGGCTATTCCAGTCATGCTGGCCGGATGCGGCGGAGGCGATGGAGGTTCAGGCGGTGCGGCCGGCACGCTTCATGTGGCCATGACAGACTCGCCGTCCTGCGGGTTCGATCACGTTTACGTGACGGTCTCGAAGGTCCGGGTCAATATGAACGCGCAGGCGGGTGACAGTGACGCCGGTTGGTCCGACGTGACGCTGGCAAGCCCGCAAAAAATCGATCTGCTTTCACTCACCAACGGCGTGCTGGCGGATCTCGGACAGACCGCGCTACCCGCTGGGCAATACCAGCAAATCCGCCTCGTCCTGGCGCAAAACCAGGGCAACACGCTCGCCAATTCGGTGGTGCCCACCGGTGGCGCCGAGCAGGCACTGGCAACGCCGAGCGCGGCTCAGAGCGGCTACAAGATCATCCGTCCGTTCACCGTTCAGCCGAATACGCTTGTCGACCTCGTGCTCGATTTCAATGCGTGTAAATCGGTCGTGCAGAAGGGTAACGGCTCCTACAGCCTGAAGCCGGTCGTGACCGCCACGCCCACGGTGGTGAGCGGGACGATCTCGGGCTACGTGGCGCCGGGGCAAGCAGGTGCGGCCGTGTACGCCGAGCAGAACGGCCAGGTCATCAAAGGCACGGTCGCCGATGCCAACGGGCAGTTCATCTTGACGCCGCTGGTGCAGAGTTCGACGAACGGTAATTACGATGTCGTGATCGTCGAGAACAACTTCGCGACGGGGATCGTACGATCCGTGCCGGTCGTGGTGAATTCGTCGACGGCTGTTTCGACGTCGGGCGCGCCGATCACCTTGCCTGCTTCGATCATGCGTACGGCTAGCGGCACGGTGACGCCGGTGAGCGCTCAGGCAATCGTCAGGGCCTTGCAGTCGGACGGTGCCGCGACGTACGAGATCACGTCGTCCAACGCGAATCTGGATACGGGCGCGTATCCGCTGAACCTGCCGGCTGCGGCGCCGCTTACCGGAACGTACTCGGGCAGCCTGCCGGTCGCGCTGGCAGCGGTGCCCGCGTCGGCGGGGATTTACACCGCGGAAGCCGATTCGATCACTGGCGCGACGCAATCCGCGGCGGTCAACGTGACGACGACGAATCAGGCGAACGTCAACTTCGCCTTCTAATAATCAACGAGTGCAGTCGGGAGGGAGCGTGCTCCCTCCCTGGAGAGAAACATGACAAGAATGATGTGTATCTGGATCGCAAGCGCGAGCTTGCTCGGGGGATGTGCGCTGTATGTGCCGGATCAGCCGGGTGTGGTGGTGGTGCCGCAGGGTGGCCATCAGGGCGGGCCGGGCAATGGCTTCTGTCCGCCGGGACAGGCGAAGAAGGGCAACTGCTGAGGAAACAGGTGACGGCCGCGCAATCAACCTGCGCGGCCGATTTCCGATCCGTGGCTTATTCGAGCTCACGAGAGATCCGCGCGATTCCATTGGCGGGATCGCGCTTCCCCGAATAGAACGGCGTGCCGTGCGGGTTTTGACGGCGCGTCTTTTTTGCTTCTTAAGGGCATGCAAACCCCGACAGACGGCATCCGCATCGGAAGATGTGGCCGCCCTCGCGGGAAGAAATCGACATTCGAAGTGGATGCGTTGAGATGAACAGTTTCGATACGGCGGTGCAGGTTTTCCTCACGCAACACGCTTTTCAGTCGGCGACGATCAACCACATCATCAGGGTGATTGCGGGTCAGGCCAGTTTCAAAGGCTTCGTGCTCGTCCCCGTGTTGTGGTGGATGTGGTTCGGCCGCAGCGAGCGCACGGGGTGGAAGCGCGAGATGATCATCGCGACCGTCGCGAGCGGCCTCGCCTCGCTCGCCGCGGGCCGGCTCCTCGCCGCCTCATTGCCTTTCCGCGAGCGGCCGCTTTATGACCCGGACCTGCATCTGAACTTTCCGGCGGTTGGTCTGCAAGACGCGATCGTGCGCACGTGGAGTTCATTTCCTAGCGATCACGCGATGCTGTGGACGGCTATCGCAACCGGAATCTTTCTGATCAATCGGCGCGTCGGCACGCTTGCGCTGCTGTATACGGCGGTTTTCATCTGCCTGCCGCGGGTTTATCTCGGACTGCATTATCCGACCGACGTACTTGCCGGAATGGCGCTCGGCATGGTCTCGACTTATCTCGCCACACGGGACGCCGTGAGGGTGCGTTTCGCCGCGCCGATTTTGCGGCGGATGCAGATGTTTCCCGCGCCGGGATATACGTTCGCGTTTCTTTTGAGCTTCGAACTCATTACGCAGTTTGATGATCTACTGCTGTTCGTGCATGCGGGGTTGAAGGTGTTGTGATGATGGAGCGCGAGACCGCGGATAACGATTTCTAAACCGCCGCGCACACGAAAATGCGGATGGGTTCATCTCCGGCGGTTGCCCCAATAATCAAGAGTTTGGTAACCTCACCGGTAATCGCCGCGGCACATTCAAGAATGCCGGGACCGGGCCGATAATAAAGTAAGATCAGTACCGATCTCACCCATGGTTTTCTGCTGGGACGCGTCGGCGGGAAGTCCAATATCCCGCCATGCGGCAGCCCCGAATGGATCAATAGACGGCGGGTTCTCCAATAACAACTACACACCGATGATTAGCGGCCCCGGTTGCGAGAACTTCAAGAAACACGAGTGCATGTCCAATATCGAATCTCCACCTGAGAACCACCAACGTATCCGCGTTCTCTTCCACATCACGGATTTCAACGACGGCGGTATCGAATCTTCGCTGATCCAGTGGCTGAGGATTCTCGATCGAACCCGCTTCAAAGTCTCGCTATCGGTGATGCACACGTCGCCGGCATTCGAAAATCGCTTTCGCGCGCTGATCCCGCCCGATGTGGACGTGGAAGTCCTCGTGGATCGTCCGTGGCTCGGATATTTCCAGTCGAAGCGATATGGGCGGCGTCTCGGCAAACTGGGGCGCATCGCGCGCGACGTCCACAATACGTTGGCGGTGCGTCCGCATGTGGCAAAGCGGGCGGCACGGCTTGCGCATGGCGTGGACGTTATCGTCGACTTCGACATGTCCTTGCGTCGGCTTTCCGGCCGCTTCGACGTCGCGTGGCTGGGCGTCAACCACTTCAGCTTCGACGCGCGTCTCGGCGGCCGGCATCGCAAGATCCAGCGTCTGCTGACCCAGTACCGGCGTTATCACGGCGTTGCCGCGTTGAACCAGCATATGGCCGACGAGGCGGCGCGGATTTTCGAGGGCAAGTTGGAGCGAGTGATTGTCTTGCCGAACGCCATCGATATTGAATCGATCCACGAGCGCGCCTCGGCGCGCCAAGGCGACATTCAGGTGACGCCCGATGGCGCGCCCTACATCGTTTCCGTCGCGCGTCTCGATGAGGTTCAGAAGGATCATCGAACGCTATTGCGCGCGTATGCCGAACTGGCGCGGCGAGGTACCGTTGCCGAGCATCTGGTCATTGTCGGGAACGGCGCCCATCGCGAGGAACTGGAGAGCCTGGCGCACGAACTGGGTGTGCGCGAACAGGTGCATTTCGCGGGCCAGCAAGACAATCCGCACCCCATCGTGGCAGGCGCATCCTTACTGGTTTTGAGCTCGAAATACGAGGGAATGCCGATGGTGTTGCTGGAAGCCCTGGCAATCGGCAAGGCAATCGTCGCGACCGATTGCCCGACCGGGCCGCGCGAGATTCTCGATGGTGGAAGAGCCGGCGCTCTCGTGCCGGTGGGCAATGTCCGTGCGATGGCGGATGCGATCGAGCGGCTGTTGACGGACCGCCGGACTCGCGAGGCATTGAGCGCTCGGGCCCGGACGCAGGCGGCGCATTACGGTATCGAGGAGAGTAATCGCAGGCTGCTGTCGTTTCTCGAGGCGGTGGGGGCGGCGTAGGCGATCTGAAGATGGACCGCGTTTGCCGGTTTTGCTGGAGACGCGCCTGGCGGGTGAGTCTCGGCCTATAGGCTTGTTGGTCTGGCTTGGCTGGAAATGCCCTCACCTTTTCGTCCCTTTCGACAGGTATACGGAAAGCAAAAAGCCCGGTCACGAGGACCGGGCTTTTTGCTTGATATCTTTGGTGGGGCGTGAGTGACTCGAACACTCGACCTACGGATTAAGAGTCCCGCTCCCCGCAATTAGGTATCGACATAAAGCGCGGTCAAATCAATGACTTGCATCGGTGGCCACCACTTTAACTGGCTGCGCTTTTCGTTCTATTCGCGGCAATTTCTGCCTACTTTGGTCAAGTTTTGGTCAAGGTGCCTGTCCGCCTTCTTACTTAGTGAGTTGCGATGGCGCCGGTGTTACCGCGCCTGCCGGCAGCAAGTCGTTGGGCAGAGATTTCCTGCGTTCGCATCCTTCACTGGTTCTCGGGCACTCAGCGCGAACTCGCCCGCGCAGTCGAAATGGGGTGTTGGTTCTCCGTGGGAGCAGCCATGTTGCGCGGACGAAAAGGCCGGGCGCTTGCCGAGAGGATGCCGCCCGACCGCGTAGTGACAGAGACCGATGGTCCGTTTGGCGCAACGTCTGGGCGCGCACTAGAGCCAGCAGAGTGCGGCGTCGCGATCACCGAACTAGCCTCGCTCTGGGGTCTTGGTGAAGAGGACACCAAGCGCCATATTCTGGAATCGTTCCGAGAGCTTGTGCGCATCTAGGTTCTTATTGATTGCCACTCAAGCACGCAAATTCTTAGATAGCCAGTCGTTCCACAATCCGGGTGAATAGCGCAACGCCCGTAGATCCAACCCAGCATAGCGCAAGCGCGGCAGGACAAGCTCGGCGAATTGCGCAGGCGTGTATTTGGCTTTGTAGCGGGAAGCACCCATCGATTCGGGTTTGTGTCCTATCCATTCGTCGATCTGAACAGGGTTGGCGTCGTTGGCGTGAAGAGCCGTCTCGACCGTATCGCGGAAACTGTGGAACACTTTCCGCCGTGGTTGGTGAACGCCCACCTCGGGCAGGTGTTTCTCGTTGAAGTCGCGGCTAATGTATTTCTCGCGCTTGCCCATTGAGTCCATCGGCAGATGAGGAAACAGCCTCGCCCCGCCCACGCTGCGAACGTCCTCGATGTAGTCGAGCAAGCCGACGCGGAGCAATTCGGGGTGAATTGGGATCGTTCGCGCCGAGTCGGCGTTCTTCGTGCGCGTCGGATTCGCGCCCCGCGGGTCATGGACGACGCGCAAGCAGGTAATACCATCGACCGGCTCCAGGTCTTGTAGACGCGGTTGCGCTATCTCTTTCGCCGGGGCGCCCGTGAACAAAGCGATAAGCGGCGCCCAAAATTGATGGGGACGCTTCAATTTGTTGTATCCCTGGATAGCGTCAAGCAGGACGTCCGGTTAGAGGTGGCCTCGCTCGTTCGGACAGTTTTCTGAGATTTTTAAGTGGAACGTCCGGGGCGGTCATGCTGCCAATTTGATCGCAGGCAGCGTCGCGAAGTATGCCTCATCCGGCGTGCG
>NZ_JBQEPU010000056.1:0-16311 GCF_052045835.1 Paraburkholderia sp. 22099
GCCTGGGGCCAGATAAAACGGCCTCGCTCCAATCGTTTTGCGAGCAACCAGAGCCCGTCGTCAGTTGCCCAAAGCAGTTTCACGAGATCACCGCGACGACCGCGAAAGATGAATACATGCCAGCGCGAAAACTGCGGCGTCAGTCGCAATTAGTCTTGCGGTCGACGCCTGCAATAGTGGCGGCACTTCATGTCTAAATAGGCCAGTTACATTACCTCAGTCCCATAGTCGCAAAACTGTGGCGCCAGTCGCAATTACTCTGGCGCCCTACGCAACAAGCGTAGGGCGCCACAGTTAATGCGACGGCGCACACAAAAAATCAAAGACTTACGCGAGGCCGCGCCAAAGACGTCTTGTCGGGTGCGACGGAGTTCCCGCGACTGGCCTACTTTCACGCCAAAGTAGTAGCGTTTGGGTGCGACCCTAATTAAGAACGGCTTCATCACCGGCCCGGGCCGGCCGGAATGCGGCTCGGGCCACGAAAACGAAAACCAGCGGCCGTAGAAAGCGGGAAGATCGTCTCGGGTGGGTCGCCGCCGCCCCGAGGCTCCGAACCTGATCCGCCCCGGGCATAACGGACCCGCCTGTGATATCAGCGTGGAGCGCCATCATGAAATCGGCCCGACTTTGCCTTGCCTGCGGCAATCCGTTTCATCCCCTTTTGCGGGTCCCCAATCAACGGTACTGCTCGGCCGCGGCTTGTCAGCGGGAACGCCGGCGCCGTTGGCAACGGCGGCGACTTCGCGTCGACGCCGACTACCGGGATAACCAGGCGCGGGCGCAGGCCAAATGGCGCGCTCATCACCCGGACTACTGGCGTCAATACCGCGAGACGCACCCGGCCTACCGGGAGCGCAATTGCGCGATGCAACGGGAGCGGAATGCGCGACGAAGTTCCAGTCCAGTTGCAAACATGGACGCGTCACCTCCTTTACACCCGCTCGCATCAGGCTTCTACATTCTGCGTCGTGCCGTCGAAACGGGCGTTGCAAAGATGAACGCGTGCACCGTCCATATCGCCGTGCTGTCGGCACCAAACGGGCCACGCATACGTGATTGCAAAGAGATGACGTGATCGACTTCCGCGCCAGGCCTGCTACCTTTGCCTTGTACCCGCTCTGAATGAGACGCCACCGCAGTTGCGACGCGGTTGCGTTTCGAAAGTGACGATCTGCGTGTCCGACGCGATGCCGGGCACGCAAGCTCAGGGGAGCGAGGATTCGAAGCAGCGGGAGCAGGACCGTGTCACTCGATCACATAGACGATACCGTCGTCGCGCAGGCCCCCTCGGTACGGGCGGCCGAATACGTTCGCATGTCGACTGAGCACCAGCAGTACTCGACCGAGAACCAGCGCGACAGAATCCGGGAGTACGCCGTGCGACGCGGTCTCGAGATCGTACGCACCTACGCTGACGAGGGTAAAAGCGGTCTGCGTATCGACGGTCGGCAGGCGCTGCAGCAACTGATCAAAGACGTTGAAAGCGGCAGCGCGGATTTTCAGGTGATCCTCGTCTATGACGTGAGCCGCTGGGGGCGATTCCAGGACGCGGATGAAAGTGCGTACTACGAGTATGTCTGCCGGCGCGTCGGCATCCAGGTTACCTACTGCGCCGAACAGTTCGAAAACGACGGCTCGCCGGTATCCACCATCGTGAAAGGAGTAAAGCGGGCAATGGCCGGAGAATACAGCCGGGAATTGTCGGCCAAGGTGTTTGCCGGCCAGTGCCGGCTGATCGAGCTGGGCTTCCGGCAGGGCGGACCGGCTGGATATGGCTTACGCCGTGTGCTCATCGATCAGCACGGGATCATGAAAGGAGAACTTCAACGCGGCGAGCACAAGAGCCTGCAGACCGATCGGGTGATCCTTATGCCAGGGCCCGAGAGCGAAATCCGGATTATCAATCTCATCTACAACTGGTTTATCGACGGGTCATTGAACGAATATGAGATTGCGGCCCGGTTAAATGGCATGCGTGTTCGCACACATCTCGACCGCGAATGCACACGGGCGACTGTGCGGGAGGTACTGACCAACGAGAAATACATCGGCAATAACGTCTATAACCGCGTGTCGTTCAAGCTCAAAAAAATGCGCGTCGTCAATACTCCGGACATGTGGATCCGGAAGGAAGGTGCATTCCAGTCTATCGTACCAGGTGAGACGTTTTACACTGCACAGGGCATCATGCGGGCGCGCGCCCGGCGCTATTCGAATGAGGAACTCATCGAGCGTCTGCGAAATCTGTACCGCAATCGAGGTTTCCTGTCTGGCCTGGTTATCGACGAGACGGATGGCATGCCATCAAGCTCCGTCTACATGTACAGATTCGGCAGCCTGATCCGCGCATACCAGACCGTGGGTTTCACGCCTGGTCGCGACTACCGCTATCTCGAAACCAACCGGTTCCTCCGTCAGCTTCACCCGGAAATCATTGCGAAGACGGAGGAGAAGATCGCCGATCTCGGTGGCACGGTACATCGCGATCCGGCCACAGATATGCTCACCGTCAACCATGAGTTCACTACCTGCCTCGTTCTCGCGCGTTGCCAGACGCACGAAAATGGGCGGCATCGCTGGAAGGTCCGGTTTGACACGAGCCTGCTGCCGGACATTACGGTAGCCGTTAGGCTCGACCACGCGAATTCCGCGGCGCTCGATTATTACCTCCTGCCGCGCCTGGATTTCGGCCAGCCGCGCATCAGCCTCGCCGACCAGAACAGGATTGAGTTCGAGAGCTACCGTTTTGACACGCTTGATTATCTCTATGGCATGGCTGAGCGGGCCCGCCTCCGGAGGGTGGCATGAACCAGCAGCAACAGGCGGGTGAGGTGCGGATGATTCCGGTCGACCAGATCGAGGTCATCAATCCGCGCGAGCGTAACAACCGCGTCTTCAACGAAATCGTTGGCAACATCAGGGCGATCGGCCTCAAAAAACCGATCAAGGTCACTCCGCGATCCACTGCCGACGGCGTCGAGAAGTATCTGCTGGTGTGCGGTGAAGGCCGCCTGAAGGCCTTCCGTTCACTAGGCGAAACGACCATCCCGGCGCTGGTCGTGAATGTCAGCGACGAAGACGCATTCATCATGAGTCTCGCGGAGAATATTGCGCGTCGTCAGTGCAGGCCGCTCGAACTCCTCGCGGGCATTCGACAATTGCAGGAGCAGGGATATACGTCGAAGGTGATCGCGGAAAAAACGGGGCTCACGCAGTCATATGTCCAAGGTATCCTGATGCTACTGCATCATGGTGAAGAGCGCCTGGTCATAGCAGTGGAGAAGGGACGGATTCCACTCAACGCCGCACTGTCTATTGTCAGCGCCGGTGACGACGACACGGCAATGCAGGCTGCTCTGCAGGAAGCTTACGAATCCGGCAGGTTACGTGGCAAGCAATTGATGGATGCCCGCCGGATTATCGAGCGACGGAAAATGCTTGGGCGCTCCGCTGCCCGCAACATGTCGGGCAAGCTCGCGGATGTGACGACATCGAGCTTGGTGCGGACCTATCAACATGAAGTCGAACGCCAGAAGTCGATGGTGCGTAAGGCCGAATTCGCGCAGCAGCGGCTCATGTTCGTCGTGGGCGCGCTTCGGCAAATTTTTGCGGATGAAAACTTCGTCACTCTGCTGCGTGCAGAAGGGCTGGCAACGTTGCCGAAATATCTTGCCGAGCGAGTCTGGTCGGGCGGGAGCGTCGCATGACACGCGTAACGCTCGGTTTCATTCCCGAGCCTCTATCTGTTCCCTTGGTGTGCATCTTGCCGTCGCGCAAGATGCCGGCGACGATCATCGAATCGCGCAAGTTCAAACAGATCAAGGCCTCGATCGAGGAGATCGGACTGATTGAGCCACTGTCGGTAACTGCAGTACACCAGAGTACCGGTCAACATGTACTGCTTGATGGCCACCTGCGCCTCATTGCGATGCAGAAGCTCGGATTTATCGAGGTATCGTGCCTGGTTGCAACCGACGACGAAAGCTACACGTACAACAATCGCGTCAATCGGTTGTCCACCATCCAGGAGCACTATATGATCCGGCGCGTCGTCGAACGGGGCGTGTCGCCGGAGAGGCTGGCAAAGGCCCTCGCTATGGACGTGTCCATGATCCTGAAGAAGCTTTCGCTGCTGGACGGCATATGTCCTGAAGCCGCCGAACTGCTGGGAGACCGCCAGTTCTCAGTAGACCTCGCTCGCGCAATTCGAAAAATGAAGCCGACTCGGCAAGTCGAATGCGTCGAACTGATGATAGCGGCGAACAACGTGACCGTGCCTTATGCCGAAGCGCTGCTTGTCGCAACACCCGCAGCACGCCTGGTTGATGGAAAGAAGCCGCCAAAGCTGACCGGCGTCACCCCTGAACAGATGGCGAAGATGGAGCGGGAGATGAGCAATCTGCAAGGGCAATACAAACTTGTCGAGCAGACCTACGGACAGGATGTGCTGAACCTGGTGCTCGCAAAGGGATATCTCGCCAGGCTTGTGGAGAACCAACTGGTAGCTCAATACCTGCGGCAACGCCAACCAGACCTACTGGCTCAGTTCGAAACGATTGTCGAGACGGTGTCGCTTGAGCAGCAGCAATTCAGCGTTCTCACCTAGCCGGATGAGCGCGCGCGAGCCGGATCAAGGCAATCCATACTGCACAGCCTTCTTTTCATCCTTGAACGCACTGACCGCTTGCGCACCCAACCGGATCGGCGCAAAACACGCTGCTTCTACATAGGCCGTGTCGAAGTAAAACTGCAGACTCCCGTCTGTCCGTGCGGCCAACGTAAACGGCTTCGACATCAGATACTCATCATTAAACGTCGACGCATCGAGGCAATCAGATTTCCCAGCATTGATCCGCTTGAACTCAGCCATGATGGGGACAACCGATTCCTTTGTCAGAAACAGGCTACCGCCATCGTGATGTCCTACTGCATACACCTCGTTCAGATCGAATCGCTTGCCATCTTTGATGCGATATGAAATGCCATACTGGTACGCGTTAGGATGCGCGCCGTCGCACTGCGAACTCCCGGTCACTTCGAACCCAACGATGCTCGGCGTCTCAATCGTCTTCTTTATATCGGCGCGATATTGCGCCGTTGCACCCATGCCGCTCGCGTTGTCTACACATTCCTTCGCGTCCTTAAGAATACCGGCGCGCAACGATTGTAATGATGCGTCCAGCGGCGCAGTGTGCTGATTCAGCGCCGGTATCGCCGATACTGATGCCTTCATACCGCCTGCGTGAGCGACTGGGGCGAGCGAACCGAGCACAAGAGTCAGAGACGCTGCTATAAGGTTTCGATAATTCATGAAATATCCGGATTTCTGGCTGAGGATCAAGAACGAATGGGCATCTTCGTGGGGTGGCACCCTATGAATTGCCGAAAAGGTGCCTATGAACATCATTCAGTGCATATCGACCTTCGTCACGGGCGCCTCGTTGACTTCGTCGAAAATTTTGTTCGAAAAGTTCTTGTATCTGAAGCCTGGCATTCTTTATCGAAAATTATCTTCCCATTTTTCGATACATAGAGTTCACCCGGCCAGACCGAGGACACGACATACGTGTACGGCTCCTTCGAGAACTTCAAATGCAGGCCACGAATACTTCCTTCGGATACGTCGGTGATCTCGACCGTCTTGGCAGGCGGAACATTCTCGGGCGGAAATACGAAGACATCGTCCTTGCTACCGTATCGGTATTGCACGTAGCCCCGGCCAGGGTCGGGGTTGTTCTTTGCACAGATGGAAACGGTCTTCCCGTTCTCCAGCGGACAACTGAAATAAATCTCCTCGCCTTCGTTGCAAAGCGTCTGGTCATCCTGCGACAACTGAGTCTTCGCATTCGCCACGTCATATCTAACGAGAGACAACAAAACAACCGTGAACAATCCTGCCATACGTATCACTTCAATCCCTCCCAGTTATGAATCGAGGCGAAGTTATTTCGCCGGTCAACGATTTCGTTTATGTTCTCCCGGCTGATCGGGTGGTCAGGATGATGTGCGAAAAGCTCAGGATTGATCTCTCGGGTGCCATCCGATGCGGTCATCACTTGGCGGGTGGCCGTCGTACTGGATTTTGCCTGTCGTGTTGCAGGCTGGGCAGGACACGCTATCGCCTTCGTGTGCAACATCCCGCCCGCTCGATTGAATCGTGGTCACCGTAGCTTGGACCGTGCCGTTATTTGACAAGCATAAACCGGTCAGCGTAGGTCAATAGCATTGGGCCGAACCGACCACGATGCTCGTAGTTGCCTCGGCCCATTAGACCGTGGCATTCTTCGTCAATCGCACTTTTCCCCTGAGCGAATGGCGCACCGACTCAAATCACGAAATCATCCTTCCTCAACCGGTACGCCGAACGATGTCCAGGAGAATCTCTCGGACGACGTTAAGGATCGGTTGCGGCACGCGCAGATTGTCCAGCTAGAAGGCAAAGTAGCCGAGTTAGAGTGCGCGCAGTTTACGGTGACAACCGATTGGAACGGAAATAGTTTTAACCACGGAACAATGCGTTCGTTTCGATTTCAGGTGAATGGCGTCTTCGTTGTCCTATATACGCCGAAAGATTGCATTCCCTACTACAGTAAGGTGGAGTTACCGCTTGCGGAGGGCGACAGCATATGCCTGGCGATTGCGTCAGAGGCATTGTCTGGCCGACATCTTGTCTATGGTTTTCGCAATACTGCCGACCCGCGTGTCTTCGTAGCGTTCGCGGCCGGCTCCCTCGAGGGGACCATGCCGGACAGTCAGATTTACTACCTACCGCGGCTCCCTCGGTTTTGGGGAAAAAGCAGATGGAAACAGGCCTCTGTGTTCGGCGCGTTCGCGGTATTGGCCTTCACTCTGTTCGCATATCTAGGACACGGTGAGCCGAGCGGAAACGGATTGTCAGCGACCGTGGTGTTCAATTCGATCTTCGGAATTGCGTGCGCGAGCTATTTACTGACTATCACGTACGGAGCGCTGCGCTGGCGATTAAGTTTGCCGACACGTCGCCAGCGTAATCTTCTTGCAGTATTGAGTGCCTTTGAAGTGCCCGCTCAAGATCCAAACAAGGGCACAATATGCGCGGCCTAGTCCGTTTCCGTCAGGTGATTGCTGACGAGCTATGAGGCTGCACCGAACAGCCGCTCCTGCCCGTTGCGTGCCGCACGCGGTTGCTCATGGCGTTGTTCGGGACATGCTATGGCGAGCGGCGAATCGCTGCCACCAGTAGGTCAATTTTTCGCACCCTTCCATTAATGGAACGGCTTCAGGTGCCTGCATGAAGCATGCGAACATTGGAGCGGCGTAAAGATCAGCAATTGTCACGTCGCCGCCAATCAGAAACTCTCGGTCGTCGGACAGCCGGGTCAATTCAGACAGACATACAGCGGCACACGGTAGCGCGGCGGCGATCTTCCGCTCATCTGCCAACCGGCCTTCGCGAGCTGAAACCACGCGTTCAACGTATATGTCCCAAACGAGCGTTCGGTAAGCATAGGAGTCCAGTATCCCAACGATCTGGTTCGCCTTGGCGCGGGCTCTCGGATCTGTCGGTTGCAGTTTGCATCCGGGAAAAACGTCGTCGATATAGCGAACAATCGCGCCGGTCTCGTAAAGATAGAAATCGCCATGCTCGAAGGCTGGAATACGGCCGAACGGGTGACGCGTCAAATGCTCCCGCGGAACACCCGTCTCTGCGAATACATCCACTTCGATCAGGTCATATTTGACCTGTTTCTCTTCCAGTGCAAGCCGGACGATCCGCACATAGACACTCCATGCGGCTCCGTATAGTTTCACCATGTCAGTAGTCGGCACAGCCCCCCCAGTCGGCCCGCGAAAATGACGGCGGCGACAGCCCGCACGACTATCAAGATCCCCATTCATGGAGCCGTCCCTTTTGGCGGATTCGAACGGAACAATCGATCGTGGGCAAACGTATACCATTCCCCGCTCGCACTCAAGAACACGTTGTCATTGGTCCAACGAACCTCGTCGAGATCAAGTGCGTTACCGATGGACAAAACTACCGGCTGCGGCTTCCGGAAGTCATACATGGATACCGACGGAGGTTTGGAGAAGCCGCCGACGAAGTCCTCGATGATGATGCGGTTGGCCGGTTTGTGCGCCGTATCGCCATCTGTGAAATAAGCGTAACGCGACCCGTAGAGCTGGTCGAAGTGTGTCCCCCTCAATGTCACATTAAAGGTCACTGGAGCGGCCCCCTGAATCACCGGACACAGTCTCCCACTTAAAATAGCGGGTAGGCATACGACTGTGTTTTTGACTAACACCAAGCAAGAAGTGATGGAAGTGTTGACGGGGCCGGAGCGCCGGCGGCGATGGTCAGCGGAGGAAAAGCTGGCGATGGTGCGAGAGAGTTTCGAGCCGGGTAAGTCCGTCTCGATGGTTGCACGCCAGCACGGCGTCAATCCGAACCAGCTATTTCACTGGCGCAAGCTATATCAGGACGGCAGTCTTTCAGCCGTTAGCGCCGGCGAAGAAGTGGTGCCCGCGTCCGAGTTGAGCGATGCACTGAAGCAAATCAGGGAACTGCAACGCTTGCTGGGAAAGAAAACCATGGAGAACGAGATTCTTCGTGAGGCGGTGGAGGTGGCGAAGTCGCGAAAATGGATTGCGCGCTCGCCCTCATTGCCGGGGGACGAGCAGTGAAGCAGGTCTGCGACGTTCTCGGTGTAGCGCGCTCAAATGTGGCGGCAAGGCTTGCTCGTCCAGCCGACTGGCAGGATGGGCGCAGCGCCAGGAAGACGGAAGATGTCGGCCTGGTTGAAGAGATTCGGCAGACCGTTACTGACCTGCCAAGCTACGGCTATCGCCGGTTCTGGGGTATGTTGCGCCGTAAAAGGGAGGGCCGGGATATGGCTCCAGTGAACGCCAAACGCGTGTATCGGGTGATGCGCGTTCACGGCTTGCTGCTACAACGCAAACCTTCGCCACCACGGCCGCAGCGTCGACACGATGGCAAGGTCGCGGTGGCGAAGAGCAACCAGCGGTGGTGCTCTGATGGGTTCGAGTTTCGCTGCGACAACGGTGAGCCATTGCGCGTGACGTTTGCCCTGGATTGCTGCGACCGTGAAGCGATGAGCTGGGCGGCGACGACCGGCGGTCACAGCGGCGATGTGGTACGTGACGTGATGCTTGCAGCTGTCGAGAACCGATTCGGTAAAGCCTTGAAGGCGCCGGCTGAAATCGAGTGGTTGACGGACAACGGTTCGGGCTATACGGCGGAAAAGACTCGAAGCTTCGCATCGTCCATCGGGCTAAAACCATTGACCACGCCGGTCTGCAGCCCACAAAGTAACGGAATGGCGGAAAGCTTCGTGAAGACGATGAAGCGTGACTATGTCGCCTTCATGCCGAAGCCCGACGCAGCAACTGCCGCGCACAATCTCGCCGTCGCGTTTGAGCACTACAACGAGCGTCATCCTCATAGTGCGCTGAAGTACCGATCGCCACGCGAGTTCAGGCGCAGGACCGATTCATCAACTCAAGTGTGAGGCGGTGTCCGGAGGTACAGGGGCAAATACAGTCACGCCGTCCGCCTGCGCTTTCCCAATCTTCGAAATCGACACTACGCCCGCCGTTGTCTGGATAGCATCGTGATCCGTTCCAGAAACCTGTGCGTAGCTATTCATACAGCACGCGACGAGAAGTGTTACGACGATTGGTGACTTCAACAAAATGCTCCATACGACTATCGACTCGTGGTCGGAAACCGGTTCATCAAAGCACTACGGGACGCCTATTCGGGTGCTATGTTCCGTTGCATCAGAAACTCCCAAGTGTCGTTCATGAGCAACGGAAAGCCGTACCACGGTGCCGACGGTACGCGGGCGTGCAATGGCGGATGGAGGGCTTCGCAGGACGCAGCACGGCCGTACCCGACGAGTTCAGTGACGCGCGAGCTAGCGTTGCTGAGGAGGTCATCCGGAGATAGATTCCAGATGAAGTCGGAATCTCCGCTCTGCGAATACGCCCGCAGGACTGCGCGACCGACCGACGGCGCATACCAATACACTTCCTTGCTGTAGCCGGTGACGGTGCAGTCGGCATCGCCGCATTTCTGGACTTGCAACAGCTTGCTTGAAGAGTGCGGATTGCTTTTCGTCCAGGCAGTGTTGCGCTCGATCACAAACGTATCGAAGGTCCCAGCGCCAACATGTCGTTTCTCAGTGCCAATGACATGACTTTGGGAAATGGCGTGATAGGTGAACTGCCACTCGGCATCGCCACCGAGATGCGAGGTGAGGTCTTCTGTGAACTCGTCGGACCACTTCCTGTCCTTCGCGAGCGGGAATACAAGCAGTTTTCGCTGCCCGCGCCGGGTCGCGTTGACCGACGTATACGTGGCGGTCTGTTCATCGATGCGCGTGATTGCACCGGGGCCACCGATGTCATAGCTTGCAATACCTGCGGACACACCTTTAAGCGTCATGGTGGATGGCTGGGGAGATCCGATGCTATAGCACCATGTCGTACCGGAGGCCGGCAGTGTTCTCGAAGGTGCTGCGAGCACTTCGGCGGCGGTGGCGTTCAATTGTGAACTGCACAGGGCCAAGTACACCGCGGAGCAGCGCACGAGTAGCTTGACGTGTTGCGACGGAATACGAAACATAGACGGTTGGACGTATTAAGCAGGAGTGCATCATGCCAGCAAAACACGAGAACCGAAAACGTCTTTAGCGGAATATGCGAAACGCATGAGTGGAGCAAACAAAGCCCGTGCCGTCTGCATCGCTCTCCGCAAAATCGATTAGCCTCGATACTTATGCGTGTCATTCTTGCGGGGCGGTCACATCAAAGGTCTTTCCCCAAACCTTTGCCTTCCCGATGCCATTGCATCCGCAAAATTGCTGACCAAGGCAAAATATTGCTGCGCATCTTTACCGCGGCTCGAATCACACAATCAATGCGCTAGGCATATTCGCCTCGAGTGTCGCTCGTGAAGTCGTTCTGCCGAACCATTTGCCGCTACTATTCGTAGCGACGCATTCAAGAAAACGATAATGGCAGAAACAATCCCACTTGAACGTGATGGCCGCGCATTGGCAATCAAGGTACTCGAAGGAGCAATCGAGCACTACCGGGTGGCCGTAACGATTCCGGCGACCCAGGGTCGCGTGCGCTTCCTTGTTGACGGAACGAGAATCGACGGAGAGCTGCGGTGGCTTCACGCTGACTCACAGTCGCTGCAGGCCATGGCGGATGAACGCATTCGCGTCTCGGCCGGCACTTATCAAAAGGCCGACGGCACACACGAGCTAGACTGGTTGATCTGCCCAGGATATCCGACGGTTGCGCGGCAAGCGCGGGAAACCCTGATACGTCAAACATGGCGAGAGATGCCAACCACGTTGAAGTTTTTGGGCTTCGGCTCGACCGTCGCGGGCCTTATGTTTCTCCTGATGCTCAAGGTTCCATCCGGTTGGGTGCCCCTCTTCGGAATCGCAGGAGTATTGGCAGTCTGCGTCGCAGCATTCGCGTTGCTGATGGGAGTTAGCGAAATCGCAACGCTATGGAATTGCTTCCGGCGTCGCCATGTACTCGAGCTTATGGAGTCGGTGAGGGCCAGGTATCTCGCGCAATCGGCCGTACCAGCGCAGGAGCACTCAACTGGAGAGTCTCGTGTCAGCTGAACTACCCGTCATCAGGAGGATTGAGGGTCGTCTGAAAGGTGTCACGCTGGACACGTCCAACGCTTTTGCGAACACGTCTTTCATGGAGTTCGCGACCTACAGGTTTGAGCTAGCAGGGGAAAAGCTGGCATTTTTCACCGGTCACTGGCAATGGCAACCGGAGCCTTTTCTTGCAGAAGGCGACCGCGTGGTGGTTGCCGTGCTGGACGAGGTGCTCGGCGACGCAAAACGCGTGTACGCGCTGAAGAATGTCGAAGACGAATGCACTTATGTGGCCCACTATCGGTGGCAAGGCACGGACGCACGCATTGCCGCAACGCGCATTCCGCCGAAGAGTGAGCATCGCTACGTGCTCGTCGTCACTGCGTTGCTACTGACGCTGTTCCTGCTTTTTGCCGTGGCGCAGCGGAAAGACCCCGCGATGGTCGCATTCTTCTCATCCGGCTTACTGGCTGTCTGGTTTGCAATCGCAATACCGTTCTTTGCGTTGCGCTGGCGCTGGCAAGCCGGCTTTCCGACGCGCCGGCAACGGATCGTCGCCACCGTCTACGCACTTCTGAACCTCGGCTCGCCGCTCTCGCCCAGCGGGGACATTCAGTCTGTGTAACCACGAGGTGCTCCAGGCGATCGTCGGCTGGGGCGTACCATCGAGACAGTCAAGGCTACGATCGGCAGCGATGGATCGCTGCTGCTGTCTGCGCCATGCGTTCGTGCTCCTTAGCCTCGCATGCTGCAATTAACATCTGGGGACCGACCTTACCAAGGTCGAATTCGATACGGGCGGGAGAAAGCAGAGCAGGCTGGAAAGATCCGCCCGTCGGCTATTGGCCTGGTGTTTTACAGCCCGGTGCCGATCGGCGCCAGGGTCCAAAAGGATAATAGATGTAACGCACCCGGATGCAGCTGCGCGATGCACTGCCGCTTCTGCTGGCGAGCGCTGCAGTTTACAACCCAACCAATCGCCGAGAACAGAACATTAACCGATGAGCTCCAATCCAATCGTTTCGCAAGATCGGCCGCCCGCCCGAACCACCGACAAACGCATGTCGGCCGAAGATTTACCTTATCCGCTCGGCTGGCGCCGCGCCGACGATCCTGTCGGCGACAACCGGCTCTATGGATTGCTCGGCAACGAGGCCGTCTTCGAGCATATCGGGCTTCGCCCGTGCATCAACCTGGCCAGCAAGGATGAAGAGCGGGCCGTCGGTGGACGTCTCAATGGCGAAATGTTCGCGGGCTTAAAGAAGGTTTTTGGCTCAATAACCGATATTGAAGTCGGGCGCTCTGGTTCGCCGGCATCGATGACGAACGATGCCGAGTTTGCCACTTTCGGCTCCGGGCGATGGGTGCCCTCGACCGACGACGATGCACACTTCTTCGCGTTTCGCTCGCGCGACGCCGAGTGGGTCGGCTTCCGGTGGCATGACGAAAGTTTTCGCTTTCGCAGGACGTCTCTTCTGGGTTTCGCCCTCGAAACAGCCATGCCTGCACGCTCCTCGGGATATTTCCAGTTATGGGCCGTTTGCATCTTACGCGACGAGCAGACATCCAAGGCGTGGCCTCACAACGTCGAAGCCAAGAACTTCGTGTTCAACGGGCAGTGGACAGCCGAAGTCGCGTTTGAACTACTCAGCGTCATGACAAGTGTGGCCAGCTTTTTGGGCACGACGTTGACGGCGCGGCAGTTTAGTGACGTTTGATCTTGGTAAGTGCCGCCGGGTGGCCACTGCACTTTCGAATCCGCCGTTCAGTACCCAAAAAAGGAATGGCCGCAGAGCATGGCCGATTCAACGCGGGAGCGCTACGTCAGACTTTGGAAAGCGCGTTCAGGTACGCTTGTCGTCTTGGTTTGCGGCGCGTTGTTATGTCCTGTCAGGTCGCGGTCGGATGAAAGCAAGGATCAACGCGACTGCCGCCGCTGCAAGAAATAGCCAGCACAGTATCCAAGCTATAGTTTCGACGGAATCTGGAATACCCGTTGCATGACTGCCACTGACACTACCACCGGCAATCGCTATTGCAAGGAAACCCAGAAACGGTGCCGCAGCCAGATATGCAATCGCCGAGAGCAAAAGCCGACCACGAGATAGGAAAGTCCAGACATCCTGTGACTTGCGCTTCATGACCGCAATCCTAATAGGGATGTACACCAGTGAACATACGCTGTATAGCCATGCAACAAGGAAACAGAGCGCACTGAATAGGATGGGGTCCACGGACGATCTCACATCAAGTAAAGGATTTGAACAGGCCGATCACGATTCAGCAAGGCTCGGGTGGCGACTTCTGCCCTCGAGCCTGTCAGATATTTCGTGTGAAGAGGTCATGAGACGATAACGGAAATAACGTCCAATGACCGACACAAACGTGACCAAGAAGAGCAAGAACCCGAAGGCGCCGAAGCTGTTCCCCGATGAACTGATCGATCAACTGCTGGCGCAGGTGCAGAACAAGGATGCCGAGTCGATCCTCGGCGAATCGGGCCTGGCCGGGCAACTGAAGAAGCAACTGGCCGAGCGCATGCTGGCAGCGGAGCTCACGCACCACCTGCAAACGGAAGCCGAGCAAGGCCAAAGCGGCAATCACCGCAACGGCACGAGCGCCAAGACGGTGATCACGCCCAATGGCGAGTTAAAGCTCGATATTCCGCGTGACCGGCAGGCCACGTTTGAGCCGCAATTAGTGGGCAAATATCAACGCCGGCTGCCGGGCTTTGACGACCACGTTATCAGCATGTACGCGCGCGGCATGAGCGTGCGCGAGATTCAGGGCCATTTGCTGGAGCTGTACGGCTTGCAGGTGTCGCCCGATTTGATTTCCACCGTCACGGACGAAGTGCTGGCCGAAGTCGAGCAATGGCAGCAACGGCCGCTCGAGGCGATGTATCCGATCGTCTATTTCGACGCCCTGCGCTTGAAGATCCGCGACGAAGGCACGGTCAGGAACAAGGCGGTGTATCTGGCGCTCGGTATTCGCGCCGACGGGCGCAAGGAAGTGCTGGGCCTATGGATCGAGCAAACCGAAGGCGCCAAGTTCTGGCTGAAGGTCTTTAACGAGCTGAGAAACCGCGGCCTGCACGACATTCTGATTGCGGTTGTCGACGGCTTGCGCGGCTTTCCTGAGGCGATTGAAGCAGTGTTTCCGGCTGCCCAAATCCAGACCTGCATCGTGCATTTGATCCGCAATTCGCTCAATCTGGCGGGCTGGAAGGACCGTAAGCCGTTGGCCGCCGCGCTCAAGCCGATCTATCAGGCTGCTTCGGCCGAAGCCGCTGCCGCGGCGCTCGATGCCTTTGCACACAGCGAGTGGGGCCGCAAATTCCCCACTGTCGCGGCGATGTGGCAACGCCAATGGGAGCAGGTGATTCCTTTCTTTGCCTATCCGCCGGAAGTGCGCAAGATCATTTACACGACAAATGCCATTGAGAGCATGCATATGCAGCTGCGCAAGATCGTGAAGAACCGCGGCCACTTCCCGAGCGACGAAGCCGCCAGCAAGCTGCTGTATCTGGCCTTGCGCAACATCGAAAAGGATTGGAAGATGCCGCCTATCACCTGGCGGCAAGCGGTCAATCAGTTCGCCATCCTGTTCGGCGAGCGGTTCACCTCCGCCATCAGCTGAGGTTTTTTAACCGACCTCGACACACAAGATTTCGGATACCTCCCTGCCCTCCGATTTACTGGAAATTACCACGACGAAAGCAAGATGAACTCATGATGTCTCCGACACGCTGGCTCACGTGCCAATAATCGACGATCTTTGCGCGCTGCGGCGAACCTCTGTACTGTCGAACGTTGTCCGGCGTAGACCTTGAGGAAGCATCACTCGCGGCAGTTGGTCTTGTCATCAAGGCTATCTTTACGGCGACCTTTAGTTACCAAGTCGTCAGACTGGTCGAAGATCAGCGGGCGACTGATGCGCAGGAACTAACGAAGGCGCATATTCGGATCGTCAAGCTCGAAGAACGAGTTGATGTGAGACGCCACTTCGAGATGAAGTGGGCACACATCGTTCGCGGTGCGACCCATCCGCGTCGCGAGAAAGGGACTCTGGCGTACCGGTACATCGAATCGCTGATCGACGATTTTGAGGAGGAGTGCCACGAAGAGGACGATCCGACGCTACTGTACATCGCGAGAAACATGACGCTGTATCAAGGGATTTGGGGTAGTCCGGCCGGCCTGCAGGAGATTGATCACTACTCGGCGCAGGAATGCGCGAAACGGACAAAGCCACCGCGGCGACAGCGTCGGCAAGTGCCTTTGAAAATCGAGGCTGGGTCGGCGGCGTCGGCGTAGGTGCCGTGTGACCGGCGGCGCAATGCGTGTGATTCGCAGAATCTAGCGAAAATACGACCAGGCATCACCGAAAACGGCTTACCAAGCGCCAGTTAGCCTAAGAATTAGATTCGGTTCTGCGTGAATCGCCGCCAGCGATCATCTATCGATTGACCTGGTCCCGCAACGCGTACGCTGTTCATGATCGGTAAGCGCGCAGAAATGGGCGTCTAGCACTCAGCGATCTGTGCGTGCAGGCTATGTCCACTGCGTATTTCACACCAAGCTGGACAGCGATTTCGCGCCAAGCTGGACAGGCATTTCACGCGAAGGTGGGCACGGATTTCACGGCAAGCTGGACAGCGATTTCACGCGAAGCTGGACAG
>NZ_JBQEPU010000057.1:0-14391 GCF_052045835.1 Paraburkholderia sp. 22099
GCACGTTCGTCAACCATGTCTCCGGTCTGTACACGGCCGGCAAAGAGAAGTAGGTGCCGCCCCGCACAGGGGCAACGCTAATAGACCACTAACAAATCAAGCAAAGGCCAACAAAGCAAGCAAGGCCAACAAATCAAGCAAGGCCAACAAATCAACAACCACAACCATCAAACCCCGCCGAGCAGGCCAAAACCAAACCCCACCCGCAGCGCCGCTTATAATCGAACATTCTCCGCATCCACCAGCCGATCAACAAATGAGCGACACCCCGAGCGATACCACCTCCACGCTTGCCAAAAGCTTCGAGCCCCACACGATCGAAGCCCACTGGGGCCCCGAATGGGAAAAGCGCGCCTACGCCGCGCCCTCCTTCGACGCGAACAAAAAAGACTTTTCGATCCAGTTGCCGCCGCCGAACGTCACCGGCACGCTGCACATGGGCCATGCGTTCAACCAGACGATCATGGACGGCCTCACCCGCTACCACCGCATGCTCGGCGAGAACACGCTGTGGGTGCCCGGCACCGACCACGCGGGCATCGCCACGCAAATCGTCGTCGAACGGCAACTGGACGCTCAAGGCGTCTCGCGTCACGACCTCGGCCGCGAAAAATTCACCGAGCGCGTGTGGGCATGGAAGCAGGAATCCGGCTCGACCATCACGAATCAGGTGCGGCGTCTCGGCGCTTCCATCGACTGGTCGCGCGAATACTTCACGATGGACGACAAGATGTCGGCCGCCGTGCGCGACGTGTTCGTGCGCCTGTACGAACAAGGTTTGATCTATCGCGGCAAGCGCCTCGTGAACTGGGACCCGGTGCTGCTCACCGCCGTCTCCGACCTCGAAGTGGTCAGCGAGGAAGAGAACGGCCACCTGTGGCATATCCAGTATCCGCTCACCGACGGCTCGGGCCACCTGACGGTCGCCACCACGCGTCCGGAAACCATGCTCGGCGACACTGCGGTGATGGTGCATCCCGAAGACGAACGCTACGCGCAGTTGATCGGCAAGACGGTCACGCTGCCGCTTTCGGGCCGCGAAGTGCCGATCATCGCCGACGATTACGTGGACCGCGAATTCGGCACCGGCGTCGTAAAAGTCACGCCGGCGCACGATTTCAACGACTACCAGGTCGGCCTGCGCCACAAGCTGCCGCAAATCGAAATCCTCACGCTCGACGCGAAGATCAACGAGAACGCGCCGGAAAGATATCGCGGCATGGACCGCTTCGAGGCCCGCAAGCTCGTGGTGGCCGATCTCGAAGCGCTCGGCGCGCTCGAATCGGTCAAGCCGCACAAGCTGATGGTGCCGCGCGGCGACCGCACGGGGGTCGTGATCGAGCCGATGCTCACGGACCAATGGTTCGTCGCGATGAGCAAGCCGGCGCCGGAAGGCACCTTCAATCCCGGCAAGTCGATCGCGGAAACGGCGCTGGACGTGGTTCGCAGCGGCGAAATCAAATTCGTGCCGGAAAACTGGACCAGCACTTACTACCAGTGGCTGGAAAACATCCAGGACTGGTGCATCTCGCGTCAGCTCTGGTGGGGTCATCAGATTCCGGCGTGGTACGGTGAAAACGGCGAAATCTTCGTCGCGAAGACCGAGGAAGGCGCCCGCGAAAAGGCGGCGGAAGCCGGCTACACCGGTCCGTTGCGGCGCGATGAAGACGTGCTCGACACGTGGTTCTCGTCGGCGCTGGTGCCGTTCTCGTCGCTCGGCTGGCCCGCGGAGACGAAGGAGTTGAAGCACTTCATGCCTTCGTCGGTGCTCGTTACCGGTTTCGACATCATCTTCTTCTGGGTCGCGCGCATGGTCATGATGACCACGCATTTCACCGGGCGCGTGCCGTTCGAGACGGTCTACGTGCACGGTCTCGTGCGCGACGCCGAAGGCCAGAAAATGTCGAAGAGCAAGGGCAATACGCTCGACCCGATCGATATCGTCGACGGCATCGGCCTCGACGCGCTGGTCGCCAAACGCACCACCGGCCTGATGAATCCGAGGCAGGCCGCGTCGATCGAAAAGAAAACCCGCAAGGAATTCCCCGCGGGCATTCCGGCATTCGGCACCGACGCGCTGCGCTTCACGATGGCGTCGATGGCCACGCTCGGGCGCAACGTCAATTTCGACCTGGCACGCTGCGAGGGCTACCGCAACTTCTGCAACAAGCTGTGGAATGCCACCCGCTTCGTGCTGATGAACTGCGAAGGCCACGATTGCGGTTTCGGCAAGCCGGCGCAGTGCGGCGAATGCGGTCCGGAGGGCCACCTGAATTTCTCGGCGGCCGACCGCTGGATCGTCTCGCGCCTGCAACGCGTGGAAGCGGAAGTCGCGAAGGGTTTCGCCGACTATCGTTTCGACAATGTGGCCAACGCCCTATACAAGTTCGTATGGGATGAATACTGTGACTGGTACCTCGAACTCGCCAAGGTTCAGATCCAGACGGGTCAGCCGAACCAGCAGCGCGCCACGCGCCGCACGCTGCTGCGCGTGCTCGAGACGGTGTTGCGCCTCGCGCATCCGGTGATTCCGTTCATCACCGAGGCGTTGTGGCAGAAAGTCGCGCCGTTGGCCGGCCGTTACCCCGAAGGCAAAGCCGAGGGTGAAGCGTCGATCATGGTGCAGCCTTACCCCGTTGCGGAGCCATCGAAGATCGACGAAGACGCCGAGCAATGGGCGGCCGACCTGAAGGCCGTGATCGATGCGTGCCGGAACCTGCGCGGCGAAATGAATCTGTCGCCGGCGGTCAAGGTGCCGTTGCTCGCGACCGGCAACGCGGAGCGTCTGCGCACGTTTGCGCCGTACGCCCAGGCGTTGGCTCGCTTATCGGAAGTGCAGATCATCGCCGACGAGGCAGCGCTCGATGCACAAGCGGATGGCGCGCCAATTGCTATCGTAGGCAGTGACAAGCTGGTGCTGAAGGTGGAGATCGACGTGGCCGTCGAGCGCGAGCGCTTGTCCAAGGAGATCGCGCGGTTGAGCACGGAAATCGTCAAGTGCAACGCCAAATTGCAGAACGAGAGCTTCGTGGCGAAGGCGCCGCCGGCAGTCGTCGAGCAGGAGCAAAAAAGGCTGGCGGAATTCGAAGCCACGGTCGGCAAGCTGAAAGCGCAGTTCGCGCGCTTGCCGGCCTGATCGAGGCTCGTGCCCGCCCCTCGTGCGGCGGGTACGGACTCATAGCAAACCAGAGGACTAGGGTAATCACATGCTAAAAGTTACAAAGGCGGTATTTCCGGTGGCAGGTCTCGGCACCCGGTTCCTCCCTGCCACGAAGGCGAGCCCGAAAGAGATGCTGCCGATCGTCGACAAGCCGCTGATCCAATACGCGGTGGAAGAGGCGATGGCGGCCGGCATCACCGAAATGATCTTCGTGACGGGCCGCAGCAAGCGCGCGATCGAGGACCATTTCGATAAGTCGTATGAAATCGAAGCCGAACTGCAGGCGCGCGGCAAGGACAAGCTGCTCGAACTGGTGCGCAGCATCAAGCCGAGCCACGTCGACTGTTTCTACGTGCGCCAGCCGGAAGCGTTGGGCCTCGGCCACGCGGTGCTGTGCGCGGAAAAACTGGTGGGCGACAACCCCTTCGCCGTGATTCTCGCGGACGATTTGCTGTACGGCACGCCGCCCGTGATGACGCAAATGATCGAGGTGTTCGACCACTATCACAGCTCGGTGATCGGCGTCGAAGAGATTCCCGCGCAGGAAACCAAGTCGTACGGCATTGTCGACGGCAAGGAGTGGGAAGACTCGATCATCAAGATGTCGGGCATCGTCGAAAAGCCGGAGCCGAACGTGGCGCCGTCGAATCTCGGCGTGGTGGGCCGCTACGTGCTCAAGCCGCGGATTTTCGATCACATCCGCGCGCTCAAGCCGGGCGCCGGCGGCGAATTGCAGCTGACGGACGCGATTCAGTCGCTGCTCGCCGATGAGCAGGTGCTGGCGTACAAGTATCACGGCACGCGTTTCGACTGCGGCAGCAAGCTGGGTTATCTGAAGGCGACAGTGGAGTTCGCGCTGCGTCACCCGGAAGTAGCCGCCGATTTCGAGGAATATCTGCGCACGCGTTCGCCGGTGCTCGAAGGCTGAACGCGCAGTTGCGTTCCTGGCGCCCGGTTATTTATTGGTCTTGCAGGGCATGAAAAAGGCGCTGTGACCCGCATTTGCGGGCACAGCGCCTTTTGTTTTGGGTGCGAGCGTTCGGGAGCGCGCGTGAATCAGCGGCGCTTCATCAGAAACGTGAAGACCTTGTCGTGCGCTGAGCTTTCGACGATTTCATTGCCGGTTTGCTTCGCGAACGCGGCGAAATCGCGCTGCGAGCCGGGATCGGTGGCCAGCACCTTGAGAATCTGGCCGCTTTCCATGTCGGCGAGCGCCTTCTTGGCGCGCAAGATGGGCAGCGGGCACATCAGCCCGCGCGCATCGACTTCCTTGTGGATCTGAATTTGCATCGACGATGACCTTCGGGATGGGGGCGCCGGTTGCGGCGCCGGGCAGAGGGTCAAATTCTACCGCAGGGAGTTGTTTGGTGTTTTGGCCTGCTCGGCGGGTTTGGTTTGGTTGGTCTTAGTGGTCTATTGGCGTTGCCCCTGTGCGGGGCGGCACCTACTTTCTTTGCCGCCGCAAAGAAAGTAGGCAAAGAAAGCGGCTCACACCGCCAGCTTTCAAGCGGGTCTCCTGGCTTGGAGGGCGCAGTGGTGCGATAAACGGATGATCCCTCGCACAGCCAGCGTCAGTGACCAGGCCGTCATCAGCTCCCACTCCGCACTGCGTGCGTCGCGGATGGGTCTGCCAAGGAAGACAGCGGTAATTTTTTGCGCCGTGGGGGCCGCCGTCGGCCTCGCCTCGTCCTTGCCGATCCGCCAGCGCGTCCTCGCCACGTTTGAGCCATTTGTAGCCGGTCTGCCGGCTGATGTTAAAGCGCTCGCACAGTTCGGTGATCGTGAGCGTGTGCTGACCGGCCAGATGAACAAATTCCTGTCTGAGGCTCATGGTGTCTCTTGCGTTCCAGGGCATGGTCGGGACCGGGCGTTTTCCGTACCCGGAAGTGTCAACCATGTCCTCGCACACCTGTCAGCCATGTCTCCGGTCCGTACACGGCGGCAAAGAAAGTAGGTGCCGCCCCGCACAGGGGCAACACTAATAGACCACTAACAAATCAAGAAAAGGCCAAAAAGCAAGACGAACCAAACCAAAAAGCAAAAACCAACCAAACCAAAACCCCGCCGAGCAGGCCAAAAATCCCACTCCCCGCAGGGGCATATAATGACGAACGAACCGCCGTCCCTCCAGAAAAATGCCCGATCTGCTAGCTAACCTAAACCCCGAACAACACGCCGCCGTCACGCTCCCCAATGAGCCGGCGCTCATTCTCGCCGGCGCGGGCAGCGGCAAAACCCGCGTTCTGATCACCCGCATCGCGTGGCTCATCCAGCATGGGCTGGCCTCGCCCGCCACGATCCTGGCGGTGACCTTCACCAACAAGGCCGCGCGCGAAATGATGTCGCGTCTTTCGGCGCTCCTGCCGATCGACACGCGCGGCATGTGGATCGGGACCTTCCACGGCCTGTGCAACCGCATGCTGCGCGCGCATCATCGCGACGCGGGTCTGCCGGCCACGTTCCAGATTCTCGACACCGCCGACCAGCTCTCCGCGATCAAGCGTCTGATGAAGGGCCTCAACATCGACGACGAAAAGTACCCGGCGAAAAATCTCCAGTACTTCATCAACAACGCGAAGGAACAAGGCCTGCGCCCGAAGGACGTCGACGCCACCGACAACTTCAACCGCAAGTTCGTCGAACTGTACGAAGCCTACGACCAGCAGTGCCAGCGCGAAGGCGTGGTCGATTTTCCGGAACTGCTGCTGCGCTGTCATGAACTGCTCGCGCACAATCCGCCGCTGCGCGCCCACTATCAGGCGCGCTTCAGGCACATTCTGGTGGACGAGTTCCAGGACACCAACAAGCTGCAATACGCGTGGCTGAAGCTGCTGGCGGGCCAGGCCAACTCGATCTTCGCGGTGGGCGACGACGACCAGTCGATCTACGCGTTCCGCGGCGCGAACGTCGGCAACATGCGCGACTTCGAGCACGAGTTCAACGTGCGGCATCTCATCAAGCTGGAGCAGAACTACCGCTCGCACGGCCATATTCTCGACGCCGCCAATCAGTTGATCGCCAACAACTCGCGGCGGCTGGGCAAGAATCTGCGCACGGACGCCGGCCACGGCGAACCGGTGCGCGTGTACGAATCCGCCACCGACACGCAGGAAGCCGGCTGGATCGTCGAGGAAATCAAGGCGCTGATCAGCACCGGCACGTCGCGCAGCGAGATCGCGATCCTGTACCGCAGCAACGCGCAGTCGCGCACGATCGAACACACGCTGGTGAACGCGGGCATCGCGTATCGCGTGTACGGCGGCTTGCGCTTTTTCGAGCGCCAGGAAGTCAAGCACGCGCTGGCCTATCTGCGCCTGATCGACAATCCGAACGACGACACCGCGTTCGCGCGCGTCGTCAATTTCCCGACGCGCGGCATCGGCGCGCGCTCGATCGAACAACTCGCGGACGCGGCGCGCCTGTACAACTGCTCGATGGCCGCGGCGATTCCGTATGTCGCGGGCAAGGCGGGTTCGAGCCTCGCGGCGTTCGCCAATCTGATCGGCAGGATGCGCGCGGAAACCCAGCAGATGAGCTTGCCGGAAACCGTCGAGCACGTGGTCCGCACGAGCGGTCTCGCGGAGTTCTATCAGAACGAACGCGAAGGCCAGGACCGGCTGGAAAACTTGCAGGAACTGGTCAACGCGGCCGCCGCGTTCGTCAGCGAGGAAGGCTACGGCATGGATACGCCGGCGCGCTCGATTCCGCTGCGCCCCGGCGCGACCGCCGCGCCTGAACTGGCCGTCGCCACCGACGATCCGAATACGGTCGTGTTCGACGCGCCCGGCATCGCCGACCCGGCGCAAAACCCGGACACGATGACGCCGCTCGCCGGTTTCCTGTCGCACGCGTCGCTCGAAGCCGGCGACAACCAGGCGCAGGCCGGTCAGGAAGCGGTGCAACTGATGACGGTGCATGCGGCCAAGGGTCTGGAGTTCACGGCGGTGTTCATCACCGGTCTGGAAGAGGGCCTGTTTCCGCACGAGAACAGCGCGATGGAGTCGGACGGTCTGGAGGAGGAGCGGCGCTTGATGTACGTGGCGATCACGCGGGCGAAGGAGCGGCTGTATCTGTCGTTCGCGCAAAGCCGGATGCTGCACGGCCAGACGCGCTACAACATCCGTTCGCGTTTCTTCGACGAATTGCCGCAGGAAACGCTCAAGTGGCTCACGCCGAAAGTGGAGGCGGGCGCGCGCTGGGGCGGCCGCTCGGACAACGCCGGTTACGGGCGCGACTGGTTCGCGCGGCCGGGTTACACGGGCGCGGCTTCGTCCACGCCCGCGCCGCTGCCGGCCTTCGCCAACGAACAGCGCGCGGCGGAAACGGGTTTTCGCGTCGGTCAGCAGGTGTTCCACACCAAGTTCGGCGAAGGCACGATCACCGCGCTCGAAGGCGGCGGCACCGACGCGAAGGCGCAGGTCAAATTCAAGCGGCACGGCGAGAAGTGGCTGGCGCTCGCGGTCGCCAAATTGCAGGCGGTCGAATGAGCGCTGCTGGGGCGGCGGGCGGTGTCGATCCCGATCGCGGCGGCGCGAGCGCGTCGCATCGTCCGCTCGGCATTCTCGCCGCCTTGCCGCAGGAACTCGGCGATCTGATCGAGGCGATGCGGGCCGAATCCGGTCTGCGCACCATCACGCATGGTCAGCGTGACTATCACCTCGGCACCGTTCACGGTGCGCCGTGCGTGGTGACGCTGGCGCGCGTCGGCAAGGTCGCGGCGGCGGCGACCGTCAGCGCGCTGATTCATGCGTTCGACGTCGAGGCCGTCGTGTTCACGGGCGTCGCGGGCGGCGTGGGCAGCGAGGTGCGGATCGGCGATATCGTCGTCGCCAATGCGCTGCTGCAACACGATCTCGACGCGTCGCCGCTGTTTCCACGTTTTGAAGTGCCGCTGTTGGGCGTGTCGCGTTTTGCCGCCGATGTGGCGCTTGCCGATCAACTGGCCGCCGCGTGCGAGCGTTTCGTGGCCGAAGCGGGCGCGGCGTCCGCAGCGCGATTTGGCACGCGCGAGCCGCGCGTGCATCGCGGGCTGATTATCAGCGGCGATCAGTTCATTGCCAGCGCGTTGGGCGTCGAAGCCTTGCGCGCGGCCTTGCCGGACGCGCTTGCCGTCGAGATGGAAGGCGCGGCGATCGCGCAGGTGTGTCACGAGTACGGTGTGCCGTGCGCCGTCGTGCGCACGATCTCGGACACCGCCGACGATCACGCGCCGGAGTCGTTCGTATCGTTTCTCACCGAGATCGCCGGAGCTTATTCGAATGCGATTCTGGCGCGGTTTCTGGCGGCGCGTAGCGCGGGTTGAGTCGCCGCGGGTTGGGTCGTCGGTTACGTCTGATCGGATTTCCCCAGCGCGTCGCGCACCTGCTGCAACGCCGCCGGATCTTCGATAGTCGGCAAATCGCCCGGCTCACGTCCCTCGGCCAGCGCCGCGATCGCGCGGCGCAGCAGCTTGCCCGAGCGGGTCTTCGGCAGCATCGACACCACCACCACCCGCGCCGGCCGCGCAATCGCGCCGAGCTGGCGATCGACCGTCGCGATGAGTTCGGCTTCCAGCTTCGTGCGCGCCTTGTCGTTCGCGTGGGCTTGCGCGTCGCGCAGCACCACGAAGGCCAGCGCCGCCTGACCCTTCAACGCGTCCGTCACGCCGACCACCGCGACTTCCGCAACTGCCGCGTGGCTCGACAACGCTTCCTCGATTTCGCGCGTGCCGAGCCGGTGGCCGGCGACGTTGATCACGTCGTCGGTGCGGCCGAGGATCGTCACGTAACCGTCCTCGTCCTGAATGCCCCAGTCGAAGGTGGAATACACCTGTTGATTCGGAACGCTCGACCAGTAGGTGCTCACGAAGCGCTTGTCGTCGCCCCATACGGTCGACATGCAGCCGGGCGGCAGCGGATAGCCCAGCGTGAGCACGCCCTTTTCGCCGGGCGCGCAAGGCTCGCCGGTCAGTTCATTGCGCAACTTCAGATCGAAGCCCGCCGACGGCACGCCGGGCGAACCGAGCCTGGTCGGCAGCGCCTCGACGCCGCGCGGAATCGCCAATATCGGCCAGCCGGTTTCGGTCTGCCAGTAGTTGTCGATCACCGGCTTGCCGAGCGCATCGGCGATCCATGCGGCGGTCGGTTCGTCGAGCGGCTCGCCCGCGAGGAACAGCGTGCGCAGGCTCGACAGATCGGCTTTCCTCAACAGCGCCGGGTCCTGCTTTTTCAGCACGCGCAACGCGGTCGGCGCGGTGAACATCAGATTGATCTTGTGCTGTTCGACGAGGCGCCACCAGATGCCGCCGTCAGGACGAATCGGCGTGCCTTCGTACATCACGGTGGTCAGGCCTGCGAGCAACGGCGCGTAGACGATGTAGCTATGGCCGACCACCCAGCCCACGTCCGACGCGGTGAACATCGTGTCGCCGGGCCGGCCCTCGAAGATATGTTCCATCGATGCCGCCAGCGCCACCGCATAGCCGCCCACGTCGCGTTGCACGCCCTTCGGCTTGCCGGTCGTGCCCGACGTGTAGAGCACATACGAAGGCTCGTTCGATTCGAGCCATTCGCACGGCACGTGGGCGTCGAAGAACTTCCCGCGCAGCGGTTCGTAGGCAACCAGATAGTTCGCGTTCAGGCGCTCGGGCGCGAGTTGCCGGTCGATCAGCAGCACGTGCGGGGTCTTGTGGGCCGCGCGCGCGAGCGCTTCGTCCACCAGCGGCGTGTAGTCGATCACCTTGCCGCCGCGCGCGCCGGCGTCGGCGGTGACGATCAGCGCGGGTTTCGCGTCGTCGATGCGGGCGGCGAGGTTCGGCGCCGCGAAGCCGCCGAACACCACCGAGTGAATCGCGCCCAGCCGCGCGCAGGCGAGCATCGCGAAGAGCGCTTCGGGAATCATCGGCAGATAGAGCAGCACGACATCGCCGCGCTTCACGCCGAGCGAGCGCATGACCGCCGCCATCCGGTTGATTTCCGCGTGGAGCTCGGCGTAGGTGTAGCGCCGCTCGATGCCGGTTTCCGTCGATACATAAATCAGCGCGTTCTGCTGCGCGCGCTCGGCGAGATGCCGGTCCACCGCGTTATGGCACAGGTTCGTGCGCCCGCCGACGAACCAGCGGGCGAACGGCGGATTCGAGCGGTCGAGCACGCTGTCGAACGGCGTCTCCCAGTGAATCCGCCGCGCTTCGTCGCGCCAGAATGCCTCGGGGTTCTCGATCGAACGGCGGTGGAAGTCGCGGTAGGTGGTCATCTGCGGCGATCCTTCTGCTGCGTGAATGGACGGACGTCGAGTCGGCATGCGGCCGTATTGCCGAATGTGGCGCGGCGCGAGTGCAAGGCGTGTGTGTCCACGCAAGCATAGGGTACGCCCGGCACGGCGGACAACGCGGGTTCACCATGAGCGAGACGCGGGCCATGATGATTGCGTCGAACCGAGCCGCGAGCCGCGAGCCGCGAGCTGTGAACCGCGAGCTGTGAGCCGCGAGCACCGAGCCGCGAGGCGCGAGCCGTAAGTCGCGAGCCGCGAGCCGTGAGCCGTGAGCACCGAGCACCGAGCACCGAGCACCGAGCACCAAGGCGAGCGCCGCAAGACCCGCCGCGCCACCCGCCAGCACCAAAGAAAAAGGCGCCGCAGCGCCTTTTCCTCATGCACCCCCCGAAAACAAACGCTCACGCCTTCGCGCGCTTGCCTTCGACGTCCGGCAGAAACACCGTCAGCACGCCGATCAGCGGCAGGAACGAGCACACCTTGTACACGTAGGTGATGCTGGTGGCATCGGCTAATTGCCCGAGCACCGCCGCGCCGATCCCGCCCATGCCGAACGCAAAACCGAAGAACAGCCCCGCGACCATGCCCACCTTGCCGGGGATCAACTCCTGCGCGTAGACCAGAATCGCCGAGAACGCCGAGGCCAGCACCACACCGATGATCACCGTCAACACGCCGGTCCAGAACAGGTTCGCGTACGGCAGCAGCAGCGTGAACGGCGCGACGCCGAGAATCGACACCCAGATCACGTACTTGCGGCCGATCCGGTCGCCGATCGGCCCGCCGATCACCGTGCCCGCCGCGACCGCCGCGAGGAACACGAACAGGTGGACCTGCGCGGCCTGCACCGGCAAATGGAACCTGTCGATCAGATAAAAGGTGAAGTAGCTGTTGATGCTGGCGAGATAGAAGTACTTCGAGAACACCAGCAAGATCAGCACGCCCATCGCGAACATGACCTTGTTGCGCGACAGCGTGGCGTGAGCGGTCTGGCCGCGCGCCTTCTTCACCGACGGATGCTGCTTGTACCAGCGGCCGATCTGCGTCAGCACCACGATCGCGACGAGCGCGGCGACCGAGAACCACGCGATGCTGCGCTGCCCGTGCGGAATCACGATCAACGCGGCGAGCAGCGGCCCGAGCGACGAACCCGCGTTGCCGCCCACCTGGAACAGCGACTGCGCGAGACCATGACGGCCACCCGAAGCCATGCGCGCCACCCTCGACGATTCGGGATGGAACACCGACGAACCGCAGCCGACCAGCGCCGCGGCCACCAGCAGCACGCCGAAATTGGGCGCGACCGACATCAGCAGCAGGCCCGCGAGCGTGAAACCCATGCCGACCGGCAGCGAGTACGGCTTCGGATGCTTGTCGGTATAGATGCCGACGAGCGGTTGCAGCAGCGACGCGGTGATCTGGTAAGTCAGCGTAATCAGGCCGATCTGCCCGAACGACAGCGCAAAGTTGTCTTTCAGCATCGGGTAGATCGCGAGGATCAACGACTGGATCATGTCGTTGAGCAGATGCGAAAAACTGATCGCGCCCAGCACGGAATACACCGTGCGTTGCACTTTGGCGGGCGCTTGCGCGCCGGCGAGGGCGCTTTTGTCGAGGCTCGTTTCCATACGTGAGTTCAGAAAAGAAAGGGTGGCGGCCACGTTGCAACGCCGCGATGCCTGGGAGCGGGGCGTCGCGGCATATCGACGCGGCCTTTGGCGTTGCGAGCTAATTGCCGAAGTTTAATGTGGCTTGAGTGAATTGTAAGGACAAGCTTTGTCGAGAATCGGACATGCGCAACCCTAAAGAGCATCGAAAAAGGCGCCCAGACGCGAGCGGGCCGCACCGCCGCGGTGCTCGCCGCGAATCGGCTGCCATGACCGTTCGGGTGTGGCAAGTGGCCGGATAAATGCGCTCGGAGTGCGCTTGGAGCGATTTTTGGCCGTGTATAAAACGGTCGCGGTCGCGTCGCTCATCCAGGCGGCGCGCTGAAACCGGGCGACACGCAAGCGGCTTTTTCTCGACGCGACGCTAAAGATCGCGGAGGTTGATGCCGTAGACCCGGAGAGATAAGCAGCAATGAAGCAGCCCTGCCGGAATCGACCTTTCCGGCAGTCCGAACTCGTGGGGACGGGAAAATATGAAAGTCATTTCGCCAGGCGGCCAGACGGGCGCGGGGTTCGTACCGGATGCACAAGCGGCTGGCAAGTCGCCGTCGCGTGGACAGGGCGGCCGCTCGCGCGCCGTGCGGTTCAAGGGCTTGCCGGTGAGGATAATGCTGCGCCTCGCGTTCGCGGTGCTGCTGATCGGCACGCTGCTGATCGGCGTGTTCTCGCTCACGCAGATCAGCCGCCTGAATGCCTCCACGCAATCGATCTACGACCAGGGCCACGTCGCCAGCCGCGCGGCCGAGGAAGCGCGCGGCTACATGCTGCGCGCGAGCCGCGCGCAAAAAACGCTGCTGACCGCGACCACCGCGAAGGAACGCGACGAACTGGGCGCCGACATCGACAAGGGCCTTGCCGGCCTCGGCGCGCAACTGGGCACGCTGCAGCAGTACGTCGATTCATCCGACGCGAAGGCGGTCGATCAGCAGAAGAAATTCGCCGCCGCCGTCGCGATATGGAGCGGCCACCTGCGCGACTTCGTGACGCTCGTGAAGGCGCAGCCGCTCGATCTGTCGCAGATGAACTGGCAGGTCGGCACGCAGGACGTTTCCCTGCTGGTCGAGACCGGCAAGCTCGAAAAGCTCGTCGACGAACTCGTCGCGCAGCGCGGCACGGCCGCGAAGGCGACCATCGACGCGTCGGGCTTCATCTATCACTCGTCGTTCGTGATGATCGCGGTGATGACGCTCGGGCTGATCGTGCTGGCGTTCGGCATCAGCGAATGGGTGGTGCGACGCCTTGCCCGTCAACTCGGCGGCGAACCCGCGTATGCGAAGGAAATCGCCAGCCGGATCGCGGCGGGCGATCTGACGAACCGGATCGCGCTCGGCCGCAACGACAGGTCGAGCATGTTGTACGCGCTGCACGACATGCAAGGCGGTCTCGCGACGACGGTCTCCGACATTGCCGCGAGCGCGGACGCGATCGCGACCGCCTCGGGCGAGATTTCGATGGGCAATCAGGACCTCTCGCAACGTACCGAACAGCAGGCGATGGCGCTCGAGCGCACCGCGAGCAGCATGGAGCAGTTGACGTCGACCGTGCGTCAGAACGCCGACAACGCGAAGCAGGCGAGCACGCTCGCCAACAACGCGTCGGAGATCGCGGAGAAGGGCGGCGAGGTGGTGAGCCGCGTGGTCGCGACGATGAACGAGATCAACGACAGCGCGCGCAGTATCGGCGACATCATCGGCGTGATCGAGGGCATTGCGTTCCAGACCAACATTCTGGCCTTGAACGCGGCGGTCGAGGCCGCGCGGGCGGGCGAGGAAGGGCGCGGGTTTTCGGTGGTCGCCGCGGAAGTGCGCAACCTGGCGCAGCGCAGCGCGGCGGCCGCGAAGGAGATCAAGGGGTTGATCGGTGCTTCCGTCGAGCGGGTGAGCAATGGCTCGACCCTGGCGCAGGACGCCGGGCAGACGATGGACGAAGTCGTCAAGGCCGTGAAGCGGGTTACGGACATCATGGGCGAGATTTCGGCGGCGTCGTCGGAGCAGAGCGCCGGGATCGAGGAGATCAACCTCGCGGTGACGCAGATGGATTCGGGCACGCAGCAGAATGCCGCGCTCGTTGAACAGGCGACGGCCGCTGCGCGGTCGCTGGATGATCAGGCGCGGGGGTTGAAGGAGATGGTGGGGAAGTTTAGGTTGTGATTGTGTTTTTGGGTTTTTTGCCTGCGCGGCGCTGTTGGTGGTGGTTGTTGCTTTGTTGGCCTTTGCTTGATTTGTTAGTGGTCTATTAGCGTTGCCCCTGTGCGGGGCGGCACCTACTTCTCTTTGCCGGCCGTGTACAGACCGGAGACATGGTTGACGAACGTGC
>NZ_JBQEPU010000058.1:0-14362 GCF_052045835.1 Paraburkholderia sp. 22099
ACCGGTTCGAAGCTGATTCTGATCGATTCCGGCGCGGGCGTGCTGTACGGCGATTGCTGCGGCAAGCTGCTCGCCAACCTGCGCGCGGCGGGCTATCAACCGGGGCAGGTCGACGAAGTCTTGCTCACGCATCTGCATAAGGATCACGTCGGCGGTGTCGTGTCGAACGGTGCGATGGCGTTTCCGAATGCGCTCGTGCGGGTGAGCCAAACCGAAGCGGATTACTGGCTGAATCCGGCCAACAAGTCGAAGGCGCCGGCTTTTCTCAGCACGTTCTTCGACGCCGCCATCGCCTCCGTCGCGCCTTATGCGGCAGCCGGACGCTTCAAGCCGTTCAGCGGCGACGTGGAACTCGACGCGGGCATCCGCGCGATCGCGTTGCCGGGACATACGCCGGGCCACACCGGCTATCTCGTGCAAAGCGATTCGAAGGATCTGCTGGTGTGGGGCGACATCATCCACGTCGCGTCGATCCAGTTGCAGAACCCGGTCGCTTCCGTCGAATACGACACCGACGCGGCCGACGCGCGGCGCTCGCGCCGCGCGGTGCTCGAACTCGCCGCGAAGCAGCGCTATCTGATCGGCGCGGCGCATATCGCGTTCCCCGGCCTTGGACACGTCAGGAAAAACGGGCGCACGTATGACTGGGTGCCGGTCAACTACGAGGCGGCGCCCGGTCAGTAGCACCGGCGCCTCGCGCGCTCATTACTTCGAGGAACACGAGATGAATACGGAAATGGAAAGCGAAGCGATCGACATCACGCATCACACGCGCCGTGCGAACGGCATCCGGCAGCACTACCTCGATGCCGGTAGCGGTCCGGTGGTCGTGCTGCTGCATGGCTTTCCCGAAACGAGCTTTGCGTGGCGCCATCAGATTCCGGTGCTGGCTCGTCACTATCGCGTCATCGCGCCGGATCTGCGCGGTTATGGCGAGACCGACAAGCCCGGTTCGGGCTACGACAAGCGCAACATGGCGCTCGATATCGTCCGTCTGCTCGACGAACTCGGTATCGGCAAGGTCGCGCTCGTCGGGCACGACCGCGGCGCGCGCGTGGCGACGCGTCTCACCAAGGATCACCCCGAGCGGGTCGACCGGCTCGTCGTGATGGACAACGTGCCGACGCGGGTGGTCGCGCAAAACATGAATCCGCAGACCGCGCGCGCCTACTGGTTCTTCCTGTTCCATCTGGTGGCGGACCTGCCGGAAACGCTGATCGCGGGCAAGGAAGCCGAGTGGCTGCATCACTTCTTCGCGGACTGGTGCTACAACCCGCACACCATCGAAGGCGCGGACTTCGAGACTTATGTGAAGGCGTACAAGCGGCCGGGCGCGGTGCGCGGCGCGATGGCCGATTACCGCGCGAACGCGGAAGACGTCGCGCAGGATCTGGTCGATGCCGACACGAAAATCGCCTGTCCGACCATGGCGCTATGGGGCGAGGACTTCTACGCGGTGGGCGGCATGTTCGACATGAAGGCGGTGTGGGAAAGCATGGCGACCGATCTGCGCGCCGAGCCGATCGCGCGTTGCGGACACTTGCCGCAAGAGGAACAGCCGGAGCGGGTCAATGAACTGCTGGTGGATTTCTTGCGCGGCTGGACTGGGAGTTGATTGTCCGCCAGACGGTCGAAGGCCACGGCTGCATGATGGGTGACATTTTCGGCCGCGGTGCATGATCCGCGGCGGGTTGATCGGGAAAAGCATGATGCACAGCCAAACCCAACTGGAGCAACGCGCTGAAGCTGTTTGGGAAGACGCGCGAGTCAGGCATGAAAGGTCTCGCGCTCCGCGCGAGAAAGTGGCCGAGGTGATCAACGGCAGCCGTGCTCCCGTGTGGGATCATGTGATCGATGCGCTTTTGGCCGGCTTTCACCATGAAGGTGCGGGTGAAGCGTACCTTACGCGACCGGCGCCCGGCATCGCTGCGTATGCGCCGTCGCCGCACATACAGGTCGAAGTGATCGAACGTTTGTCCGTCACGTCGATCGCGATTCTCTGGCAGGATGCAACACGCTGCCGCTACGCCGACCAGGTGTGGATCAGTTGCCGCGCCCGGAAAAAAGGGCGCTGTGCGCTGAGCGGGGCGGTGATCCACCGCGATGATTTCGTCTATAAGCCGAGGGTGCGCAACGCGGTTCCAGCGAACGCCAACGCGATGATTCTGGTTTCTGTGATCGCACGAATTTCCTCCGTGGAATGAAGGGCTGTTCGCGCTAGATCTTCAGCGGTTTTTCCGCATTGCCGCCGAGAATCAGATATTTTTTGGTCTGGCGGCAGTGCAAGACGGTCCAGAAAAGGCACGGACTGCTTATAACCCATAAGTGATGGCGCGCAGCGACCTGTCGGAACAAGGGACTCTGGCCGCAAAACATTGGCAACGCGAGTCAAAGATAGCCGAGCAGGAAGATCGTCGCGGTCAGCGTGACAATCGACAAGACGCTCGAGACGACCAGCGTCGTGCCCGCTGGGGTGTCCTGTACGCCGTACGACAAGCCGAACAGAATGCCGAACGAACCGCATGGAATCGCGGAAAGCAAAATGGCTTGACCGGAAATCGGCTTCGGCAGCGCGAACACCACGACCAGAAAAAACGCGATCAGCGGTTGAATCACATTGCTGAGCGCCACGCCGACCCATACCTCTTTATCTAGCCGGAAGGGTTGTGACGCCAGTATCAACCCGGTCGAAAACAACGCCAGGCCCGCTGTCGTGCTTCCAATAATATTGAGCGACTGCACCATGAGTCCCGGCAACTGCCAACCCGTCAGTGAAACCAGCACGCCGAGAAGTGGTGCGATCACGATCGGCTTCACGAATGTCGTGATCAACGCCTTTGCCAGCAGATTGGAGTGTGGGCTGTCGTTATCGCGAGTCTTTGCACGTTCTAGCAGGACCAACCCGGCCGGCGACATCACAACCGAGGCGGTCGTGATCGCAAGCGCGACGGTCAAGTCGCTCGCTTCACCGTAGACGCTATGCAAAAGTGGAAGACCGACCGCGGCAAAGTTCGGCATACCAATGGTGACCGCCCGGACGGCCGCATTCGACGGTGCTGCCTTGAAAAGAAAACGCGACAATGCAAGCGACACGAAGTACGGCACCAGCATCACTGCCACCAGCAGGAGGATCAGCATGAGGTGGCTGTCGAGGCTCGAGCGCTGCATCTTCGCTGTGTACAGGAACAGCGCGAACGCCAGCGCATAGTCGACCAGCATGGTGTTGATCGAAGATAACGGCATGGCGCCCCGAGCGAGCTTGCCAGCCAGATAGCCCGTCGCCATCGAAAAGAAGAACGGCACTAGTGCGTAAGCGATTTCGTGAATCATCTGTCGTTGCTCGCGTGATGGCGTCCCCGTCGGGCGCCGTTGAATGTCGCAATCGGCGGATGCCACTTCTCTATCACGACGACGAAGTCTATTGATCAGTGCGCGTTAAGTCTTTAGAAAAACATGAAACGTTCTTAACGGTGCAGGACGTTCGAGATCGATTCGAGCGCATGCTTAGTGACCTTGCCCCCGTTTGACGAATCCCATAGCTGGGGGAATTATGCGGCTTCGCCTTGCTGAGCCGCGTACCAGTTCTTCTCGAATATCATGCCGATGACGTAGTCGAGTGTAACCGGCGTGCATTGTAAAAGCCCAGCCAGTCAATCACCTCATCTGCGCAAGCAGTGCGTCGGCGCTCACGCGGCTTCGGTGCGGCTTGTCCTGCGCGGTGCGTCAGGCGAGCCACTTCTGCACACAGCCGCGCAAGCTCCATCTGCTCCGCGCTCACAGGCTTCATGCCTGCTCCTGCCAGCTCGCCTTCCCGGTCAGCCTTCACCCAGTTGTATAGCGTCTGCTCAACTATGCCCAGTGTCGCCGCCACCGCGGCCATGCTTTGCCCTGGCCCGGACCGCTTCGGGCTTGAACTCGAGCGTGTACTGCGCTCGCTTTGCCTTGCTTGTCATCGTTCTTCTCCTCGCTTGAGTTTACCTGCTCAGCAAGGGATTCGTCTTTCGGTGGCAAGCTCATTCCGCAGAATTACCGTCAGATGCACGGTTTCGACTCGCACACGTATTCGTTCATCAACGCGAACAACGAGCGTTTCTGAGTGAAGTTCCACTTCAAGGCGCTGCAGGGCGTTGAAAATTTCACCGATGCCGAAGCGGCGCAAGTGTTCGCGCAGGCCCGTGAAAGCGCGCAGCGCGATCTGGTCACGAACATCGACGCGGGCAACGTCCGAGATGGCGTTTCGCCATTCAGGTGATGCCGGAAGCGGAAGCCGCGGCGTATCGCTTCAATCCGTTCGATATCACGAAGGTGTGGTCGCAAAAGGACTATCCGTTGATCGACGTCGGCACGATCGAGTTGAACTGCAATGCGGCCAACTATTTCGCGGACGTGGAGCAGGCGGCGTTCACGCCGGCCAACGTGGTGCCGGGCATCGGCTTCTCGCCGGACCGTCTGTTGCAAGGCCGTTTGTTCTCGTACGGCGACACGCAGCGCTATCGCCTCGGCATCAATCATCACCAGATTCCGGTGAATGCGTCGCGCGTGCCGGACCCGCATTCGTTCCATCGCGACGGCGCGATGCGCACCGACGGCAACCTCGGCGGTAACGTGAACTACGAGCCGAACCGTTTCGGCGACTTCGCGCAGGACGCGAATGCGTCCGAGCCGCCGCTCGCGGCGGGCGCGGTGGATCGCTATGATCATCGCCAGGACGAGGGCCATTTCACGCATCCGGTGATGTTGTTCGCGCTCTTCGACGCGGCGCAGCGTCAGCGTCTGTTCGGGCAATATCGCGCGCCATATCAACGATGGGTTGTGTCGCAGTAGTGCGGGAGGGACGGGCAAATGCAATATCCAAAGGATGCCTTGTGAAGCGAGCGAATAGTACTGCTGGGCGGCGGACAGCGGGGATTTTACACAAGCACGTCATCTGCCCTTTCTTGATCATGTGCATAGTCTCAATGCCGCCGAGAATAATGCGCGCGCAGTCAAAGTCCTTGGACCCCTGCATTGGCCGAGTGATGCGTTTGATGGCCCGATGGTTATGTTCGACCACGTTGTTCAAATACTTGACTTTACGTTACGAATGATCCACGCCAATGGCGCGCTCAGCCATCATCTCCTCAAGATTCCGAAGACTCAGAGAATAGGCAAAATACCACCGTACGCACAACAAGATCACGTCCAGCGGATAGTGCAACCGCTGCAGGACCTGGGCAACGCCAGCAGCAAGGGCCGTTCGTGGTGTTGCGGTCTTCTTCATCGTGGGCCCAATCAAAGTTTTGGCAACTCGAACCTTACTGCAGCATAGCTAGCGCGACAAACCCGAAATCCGCTATACGGGCGAACACGGCGATTGCCGGCTGGCTCAAGCGCACGTATCCCGGCAACGAGGATTGCCACGTGTCACACGAGACCATCTATCGCAGTCTCTTCATGCAAGATCGGGGTGCCCTGAAGAAGGAGTTGCTGGAGCATTTGCGGCGCACCCGGGCCATGCACCGTTCGCGCCATTGCACGCAGGAAACGGCTTCGTCGATCCAGTTTTCGAGCAGGCTCGCTGTGGCAACGTCGCCGTATTCGTCGCATAGCGAATGCGTGTCGCGCATGTGGCCTGTAAAGCGCCAGATTGTCCCCGCGCAACTCGGCGAGCGTGTCGCTGGGCGTCACGAATTCCGCATCGTCATCCCGAATGAGCTGCTGCCTTAAGTGATGATTTCATGGCGATCCCTTATGATGGGTCGACGGGTACGACGTGAGTATTCTGAATACGGCAGATTGAAGTGTAGGAACGCCCGCACTTAAAGTTTTGCTGAAGTTATGAAATGTTCTGAGGCGGAACTCACCACGCGCCGTCCCACGGATTTGGGGCTGCTATCTTTTAAGAATATTTAAGCGTTTCGACAAGGACTCGAAGAAAAGTCGTCGATAGACTCGGTCTCAGTTTCTCTCGCACTTCAAGCGAGTACGGGATGTCTTCCCATGTTCACCAAACTCTTAGGAACTACACAGGCATGTCAAACCCCAAATTCGAAGTTCTGACGCCTGCAAAATCGCAGACCATCTTCATCGACCATTAGCCGCAAATGGCGTTTTGGCGTTCAGTCCATCGACTGTCAGGTACTGAAGAACAACGTGGTCGAACTCGCGAGGGCCGCGCACGTATTCAACATCCCCACCACCATCACGACGGTGGAATCGGAAAGTTTCTCGGGCTACACCTACCCCGAACTGCTGGACGTATTCCCGGGATACAAGGTGCTCGAACGCACGTCCATGAATTCGTGGGACGACCAGAAGGTGCGTGACTCGCTCGCCGTGAACGGTCGGAAGAAAGTCGTGGTGGCAGGCTTGTGGACGAGGTGTGCAATAACACGTTTTCGTTGTGCGCGATGGACGAAGGCGACTACGAAATCTACATGGTCGCCGACGCATCGGGCGGCACGTCGAAGGAAGCGCATGAATATTCAACGCGTCTGGGGCGCGCTCGGCTGTAGCTGCTTCGCGTTCTGACCACCCGGGGTCCGTACCAGAAAGCGAGCGAGGACCACGATGCCGACCCTGACCGATGGTGTGCCGTTCGGGCCAGGCATCCTGGTCCTCGATTTTCTCGCCTGCGTTTCATGGACCGCAAGGACGACCCAGGCGCGGATTGCATTTCTTGCGCTCATGTTCGGGTTGTCGACTGCCGTGCTGTGCCGTTCGGGGACGAATCCGCTACGCGCGGCGCCGTGGCCGGACGAGCCACTGCGCCATCTGCTCGCGCAGGTGTTGGAGGTAATGCTGGTGACAGCAGGCTGTGAATCGACGTAGCAGACGATCTGGTACTCGATTGCACCGTTGGTGGCGCGACGCACGCTCACGAGCGGCTTGCCAAGGGTTTTCAAACGGACAAGATTAATAAGACTGTCTTTTTGGGTGGGATGGTTTGGTCGCGTTCATGAGTGTTGGCATTTCTGACGTAGGGAATCGCTGCTTTTTTCGGCATTTTGTGAAAGGTAGTTAAAGATTGTCGTTCTGATTTTTCGGTCCATTCATCGGGTCAATTTGGAGCACGAGGATGAATAAGCGTGTGTTAATTCTTGGTTACCCGAGTTCCACCGTGCTGTAGTTCGACCCACAAAGCGGTGGGAATTAGCACGGTGACCCAAGTTAGGAGAGGTAGTATGTCGACACTGTTTGATCCGACGGATTTTCGCATCGTTCCGGCCCGTACTTTTGAGGAACTTAAGATCGGCGAGATCTTCCGCGCACCGAGTCGCACGCTGACGGATGCACATGCCAGCGCGTTCCAGACCGTTTCCTGTGACAACCATCCGATCCACTATGACGTGCAATACGCTAAGCGTTACGGCCACCGAGCACCGGTCGTGCACGGGCTGCAGGTTCTCGCCTTCACCGCCCCAGGTGCGACCCTTCTACCGCATACGTTTGGCGACGTATTCGTTGCGTTCCTTGAGTTATCCTGCGAGTTTTTAGTCGAAGTCCATGCCGGTGATACACTTTTTCCAGCATTGGAAATTGTCGAACTGAAGCCGCTGGGTGACAAAGGTACCGTCGGTACGAAGGTTACGGTGCACAACCAGCGAGGAGATTTGGTCCTTTCTGGTAGGCACAAATACTTGTTGCGTACTTCGAACAGGTAACGCAGGCGTCATCCCGTTTTCGTCGTCCGATAGAACCAATGGCATGTGTCGGACGAGGTAAGCCGCTGCCGTACACGATATAGAACCTGTCGGTAGAGTTGCGTACTTCGGTCTTTGGCTGGACAAAGCGCATGACGAGACGCGAAATTGCTTCGGCGATGGCCTCAGTGTCGACAAGGTCGGTCCTGTTCGACTTGACGAACGGTTTGACGAACTGTGCGGGAACGATCCGAATCCGGGCGGTGTTCGATCAGCGCAAGAGACGATATGGTTATCGGGTTCTGTACTGCTGTGGAAACTTCCGGATGTGAATCGTCACGTTGAAGCCTTGCCGGGAACAATCGAGTTTGCATCGGTGATCGTCAATTCGACACGGTTTGCAGGATAGAGAAAAATCTGACATGAGCGTATTGCGGAAACGACTGTTATGGTGTGCGTTTATCGGTGCAACCGCGGCAGCTTCGCGGACTGCGGAGGCAGACCAGTTCGGCTTGCAACTGGCGGGGGGTGTAGCAGATCACGATGTGCGTAAAGTAGATATCGGTCTGGTATGGGATCCGGGGCTGAGATGGTGGGAGATTGGTGGCTATCACTTCACATTTCTGGGGGAAGGGCACGTCGCCTGTTGGGATATTCGCGAGAAGCCAGCCTCTCACTCGAACATCTGGGAATTCGGAGTGAGTCCTGTATTGCGATTCGTCAAAAGTTCTGGCTGGATCCGACCTTACATCGAAGCGGGCGTCGGCGTCCGCTTACTTTCACACGTCGACGAGACACCGGACCGTGATTTTTCGTCGTCGTTCCAGTTCGCGGACATGGTAGGTATCGGCGCGCAGTTTGGCCGGAATCAAAACTACCAGGCCGGTTTTCGATTTCAACACCTGTCCAACGCAGGTCTGAAACATCCGAACCCTGGCATAAACTTCAGCCAGCTTTACCTCCAATATAATTTTTGAAGTCGACCTACGTTCCACTCATTCGAGCCTGGTTACTCCCAGCCGGTGCGCTGGAACGTTCCAGGTATTCGCCTCCGGGGCGCGACCAAGGGCTATTGGGCGGCGACAATTGGAATGAGCGCTCCCACCTAGTGAATGAAAGGGACTTCCGCGTCCCGAGGCTGCGGCGGAAGCCGCGAGTCGGCATCGACGTGCCATGATGAAGTTTCGAACGTTCATCAACACCAGTGAGAGGGGAAGTCCATGCCTATTGTCACTATCGGAATCGATCTTGCCAAGACGGTTCGGCGACGAGACCATCGCCGACGCAATGCTCGACCGTCTAATGCAGCGTCATCACCGGATCACGCTCACCGGTGAATCCCTCAGAAAGGCATCCCCAAAACCCAGCGTCCTGGAGCCTGAACTCGACCAGGACTAACAAGAAAATCTACAATCAACACCGCGCAACGCCCAACCCCGCCGAATCGGTCACGTTCCCGAAATCGGCGGTCACGTTCGCCGAAATACGCAGTTGGGACAAAACGAAGCAGTTAAACTTTACAGGGTGACGTCGAAGGTTGCGTTGGCAACGAGTGTGATGACAAGACAGGTCGGACCGGAACTCGCTAAACCTGAAAGATGTTTCGAGCTTCGAGCTCACGCGACAAATGAGGGGCGAGTTAGCGGATTTCATCGGGGCCCGCAGCGAATCAGGCTGCAAGAAGGCCGTATATAAAGCTGCAGCCTATCCTGTCAAATCAACGCACGCGAAAACTGGCGCATAAGGGGGCGTTCATATAAACATCTTGGCCAGTCGGCCGAGGTGATTGCCGGCGGTTAGTTGACCATGGTTGTCGCTGCTCCGTCGTGGTTGTCGTTGTGTGATTGACGCCGGCGTTCATTCTGTTTGTCGCTGGCTTTGCGGCGCCGGTACCCGTGAGAGATCCTCGGGATGATAGCGAACGGTGACCGAGCGCCGGTCTTCGCGCCACGCCGAGAAGATCGGATGCCAGTAGCGGACGTAAAACAACGTTAGCCCCTCCGTCTGAATAGTTCGGCGCGCCACCGGAAGGAAATGCAGCAAAAATCGCAAAGCGGCGTCGGGGTTAGGGGGTAGCGTTCGCACGGGTGCAGCGACATTCAAACTCGCCCAGATGCTCGCCGGCGTCGCCCCAACCAACCCTCGATGTGCGCTGTGGTGATAGTGCTGGTCAAAATTTCGAGTGCCAGCCATTGCTTGAATTCGTGCAGGGTCAAGACTGCCTGCTTCTCGGGGGGATGCGCTTTGCGCCCTTTTGGTGAGGATCCCGTGCTGCCTGGCAGACCGCGCACACGCTCCATCAACGTGCGGTTTAGCCGCTCAATATGGCCACCAAAGTGCGGCCGTCCAACAGGACGGTACATTAACTCGATGCCATACTCCGAGCATCCAGTGCGCAACGCGCGGCTCTTGAACTCGGCGGCATTGTTTAGGTGCAAGATTCTCGGCACGCCATGCATCGGCCAATCGGCTTGAACACTAAGTTTGTTCAGCCATTCTGCCTTCGGTAGCGCAACCCGTGTCAGCAGCAGCGCGACGGTAGCAGCGCCCGGGCGATCCATGCCGACGTAGAAGCCCACTACGCAACGCGTCGCGACGTCGACGGCTAATGAAAGCCACGGTCGGCCAAGCGGGCGGCGCAGAAGTCCATCGACCACCAGGTTGTCGGTCTGGGTATGGTCAACCTGCACGACGTCCAGCGGGTTTCGTACGAGAAAGTTACCCGGTGGCACGGCGGATTCCGGGGCGTTCGCGCGATCGAGGGCCTGCGCTTCCCGATGATCGGCCCACCATCGGGCGACAGTAGTGCGGCTCGGCGGAAGCACATCGGCCAGCACGCACCTTCGGCGCACTTCGAGTACTAGATCGCTCAATGGATGGGCTAGCTGACGCTGTTTTGGTGGCCACGCCGTGAAGACCTCGTCGACGACGGCCTTGGCGGGACTGCCAAGGCGGCGTTTGCTAGTCTTCGGACCACGCGCACGTGACTTCACCGCACTGGCGACCGGATCGGCGAGAAACCGACGCCGAAGACGGTAGACCGTTGTCCAGTGCACGTTGAGCAGCTTACCCGCCTGCTTCGCCTGTTTCTGAGTGAGAGGTGCGGTGCCCAGTGGCCGAAGCACACAGGCGATCACTGATTCCCGATCAAATCGTCGCTTGCCACCGGCATCATTCGGTGAGCAACCAGTTCTCGCATTGGCTTCTGAAGGCGATGGATGCGACCGGATCGGAAAAGCTCGTGATCACGCAACAGCGGATCCCGGATCTTCTCGGCGTGCGCCGCAGGGGGGTGACTGACGCGGCGAGGCGCTTGCAGTCGGCTGGACTCGTGTATCAGACGCGAGGTTCCATCCGTATCGTCAATCGGTGCGGCCTCGAAGGTCATGCGTGAGTTTGCGCGACTGCTACCGGCAATGTTGACAGACGAAGTTGCTTGAGACCGTCAGTCATCGGTTGGCTCTTTTCAAGCAGTATCTGCACGACCTTTTTGTAGAACTGCGCACTTCTCTTCGATCATGGTTTCACTGGCTGTTGATTTCAGCCAACTTGAATCGCTGATTGCGGCGCCCTATCCCGCCTCGTCGCACACCCTATCCCCGAAGCGCAAGTTTCAACCTGGCGCGCCACGCCGCACTCTCTCTACCGAAGCAAGCACGTAATCAACCTTTTTCAACTCCGCGCGCATCTCGTCGATGAGCCATTGCGCGACGTGCCGGACCGAAGCCGACGGCTCATGCGTGCGGCATTCGAGCACGTAGTTATAACCCGTCTCCACCACTCGTTTCGACGCGGGGACCACCGTGCCCATATTGAGCGGCGCCGCTATCGCAAGCAGCCAGCCGAGCAGCACGCCATGCCCGAGCATCGCGGCCTGTAACGCCAGGCCCGGATCGGAATAGCTCACATGCTTCGCCGAAGCGCGATTCGCCAATTGCGCGAGCTCGAAATAGTCAGGCCACGCGTGCGTGGTCGGTTCGAGGTGAATCAGTGTGTGACCCCCCGCCTGACGCGGCGCGTCGAGCGGACCGTATTGCGTGAGATAACCGGGGCTGCACACGGCGATGATCACCTCCGGGCAGAAACAGAACGCGTCGTGCTCGGAGCCGGGCTTATGCAACCGAATGCCCAGATCCGCGCCTTCCAGCGGGCCGTACAGGCGGCTTGTCATCACTTGCAAACGCAGATTCACCTCAGGAAACGCATCGTGAAAGCGCTCGTGGCGTGGCAGCAGCCATTGCGACGCGAAGCCGCTCGAGATGGAGAGCGTCACCGTCTCGCCCTGTTCCTGGTGGCTCTTGAGTTCTTCGATTGTGTCGCTGACCTCGCCGAAGCCCGAAGCCACCGCGACTTGAAGCTTTGCGCCTTCGTCGGTCAGCACAAGCCCGATCTTCGTTCGCTCGAAAAGCTTGAAGCCAAGCGCGTCTTCGAGACGTGCGACCATACGGCTCACCGCGACCGGCGTGACGTTCAATTCAGCGGCCGCGCGCGTGAGACTGAGATGTCGGGCGGCGGCCTCGAAAACGAGGAGTGCCTGAAGCGAAGGAAGTCGAAGACCCATCTGCTAACACCATGTTATCGGCGGTGACGAACATGTAAATTGACGCGCTTTAACGTCAATCCTACCTTGTCGGCAGACCCATCCAGAGAGTCCCCGACATGACAGAGCGTAACGCGGAAGACGCGCGGCCAGCCGCTTCATCCGATCCCCTGCTGAAACCCCTGACGCTCAATCATCTTGTGCTGAAGAACCGCGTGATGAGCACGAGCCACGCGAGCCGCCTCATCCAGAGCGAATTCCCGCAGGAAGTCTACCAGCGCTATCACGAGGAAAAGGCCCGAGGTGGCATCGGGCTCACGATGTTCGGCGGTTCATCGAACGTGAGCATCGATAGCCCCAACACCTTCCAGCAGATCAACATGGGAGTCGACGAAGTCGTGCCGCACCTGCAGCGCTTCTCCGCACGCGTGCACGCCCACGGCGCCGCGCTCATGTGTCAGATCACCCACCTCGGCCGCCGCGGCGACCCTTACACCGAACCGTGGCTGCCGATGCTCGCGCCGTCGGCCCGTCGCGAAACGCTGCATCGCGCTATTCCGCAGGCGGTGAGTGAGAGCGACATCAGGCGCATCGTGAGCGATTTCGGACGCGCCGCGCGCCGCTGTCTCGAGGGCGGTCTTGACGGGCTGGAAACGCACGCAGGCGGCCATTTGATCGGCCAGTTTCTCAACCCGACCGTCAACCTGCGGACGGACCGCTACGGCGGCTCGACTGCAAACCGGTGCCGCTTTGCGATCGAAGTGCACGAGGCGATCCGCAAGGAAGTGGGCAACGCGTTTCCCGTCGGCCTGCGCTTCGCGCTCGAGGACGGCTGCAGCTTCGAGGAAAGCCTGGAGATGGCGCGCATTTTGCAAGGAAGCGACCTTCTCGACTTCTTCAATGTCGTCTACGGCCGGATGGACACGAAGATGTCGCTGATCGTCAACAGCATGCCGGGTATGTTCATGCCTTCGGCGCCGTGGCTCTCCAAGGCCACAGCGTTTCGGCGCGCGGTACAGCTTCCGGTATTTCACGCCGCCAAGATCGCCGATCTCGCGACTGCGCGCTATGCGATCGGCGAGGGCCTCATCGACATGGTCGGCATGACGCGCGCTCACATCGCTGAGCCGCATCTCGTGCGGCTGATCGAGACAGGCCGCGAGGACGCCGCGCGCCCCTGCGTGGGCGGCTCGCACTGCCGTAACACGAAGGCGACCTGCATCCACAATCCGGCGACCGCGCGCGAGACATTCCTGCCGCACACCATCGCGCCGGCCGTCGATCCGCGCCGGGTGCTGGTCGTCGGCGCGGGGCCGGCGGGCCTGGAAGCGGCACGCGTCGCTGCAAGTCGCGGCCACCGCGTCACCCTGCTGGAAGCGGCGGACTGTGCGGGCGGGCAAGTGTTGCTCGCGTCGGGAAGCTGGCGCAGGAACCTGATCGGCATCATCGACTGGCGGCTTGCCGAACTGGAACGCCTGGGCGTCGAGGTACGATACAACCACTACGCCGAACTCGGCGACCTGCTCGAACGGCGCCCCGACGTGGTGATCATGGCGACGGGCGGCGTCCCTGACCTCGATGCGCTGCCGGGCGGCGAGTGGTGCCGGTCGGTGGTCGATGCGTTGTCGGACACGCCGCCTAAAAATGGGCGCGTGCTGATTTACGACGGCACAGGCCGCCACAATGCCTACCTGTGCGCAGAGCGCTTTGTCTCGGCGGGCCTAGACGTGCGCCTCGCCATACTCGACGCCTTACCCGCGCAGGAAGCAGGCGGCAAGGGCGACGACGCCGTGTGGATGCGCAATCTCGAAAAATGGAAGGTGCCGGTTCGGGCGCATCTCGAGCTCGTCGAAGTCCGGCGCGGCGACGCTGGCGCGTTGCGCGCAATCCTCCGGCATCAACTGACCGATGAACTCGTCGAGATGGAAGCGGAACAGATCGTGGTCGAACGCGGGACGATCGCCGTGGCGGATCTTTTCGAGGCAAGCCGTGCGCACTCGCTGAACGACGGTCAGCTCGATCTCGCCGCGTTCGCACGCGGTGCGGCGCAGCCGGTCTTGCAGGACGCGAACGGCGATGCCCGGTTCCACCTCTACCGGATCGGCGACGCCGCGGCGTCCGCGTCGTGATCGGCGCGGCGATCGCGGGCGCACTCCTTGCGCTCGCCATGACGCGTTTCATGCCGCTTCCCGGCGTCGTC
>NZ_JBQEPU010000059.1:0-11989 GCF_052045835.1 Paraburkholderia sp. 22099
TTCACGGCGGATCCTTCGACACTGGGTGATCAGTAACCGATGAAAGACCGACCTTTTAACCCTGAAAACACGACATTTGTATTTGGCTGCCGCCACGACATCTTGAAATGGCCTCGACACCAAAATGGCATAACTGTGACGACTTCTCAGCTCCTTAACTCCGCTCGAGACGGCGAGCTATTCCGGTGGCCACGAATACAGTTCGCCATATTCTCGTTGATCTGATCGATCACATTACCGGAATACGCAACGGAATTTCCGTCGATGCGAGGGCGCTTGTTGGCAAGCGAAAGGTTACTGAGGTCGCGACCATGGTCATCTAGTAGAAGTGCGTTGCACATGACGCCCAAAACCGGCGATAGCCTATCCTGCAATACCGTGTTTTCAGTGCGCATTTTGTCGCCCCGCGTAAACGTTCTGCGTTAAGATTCCCGTCGCCGCGTAAACGTCCGTTCAGGCCCTGCACCATCGTGTGCGAATGGGTGAGCAAAGGCGTTGCGCAGAGGTCTTCCTTCTGGAGTAAACGGCATGCGCATGCCTGTGCGTTAAAGGATGCGTAACCCGTGCGTGATGCTTTCGCGTTCAGGTGTCAATCGCGTGCGTAAAGCGTTCGTGCCGTTGTGTGCATGTCTTTCGAATGAGCACGCGTGTAACGTGTTCAGGGTCGGCACGGCTGCGTGCGTATCAGCTTCGCTGACGGTGTCGAAGGCTGTGCGCGTGACTGACGCATTGATGTTCGATTCGCTACGCTTGTGCGCGTCCTGAGTTCCCCTTGTTCGATGTGCATACGCTGCGTACTGCTGGTCGACGTCCGTGCGTCACCGGGGACGATGCCGGTCGAACAGCATGCGTGTCAGGAGTAAGCCGGGATGCGTAACGAAGGATGTGTCGCACGCGTACGACAGACGCGAAAAAGTGCGTTGTTCTCACGGGTTCCCGTCGCTTCCCAGGTGTTCCCATGTGCGCTTGCCATGCGGAAAAGGGTGGTTGACGCGTGTGCCCGCTGTGCGCAGGATGGTGTGGAGGTGGTGCGAACGGTGATGCGTAATGGTGTGCGCAGGAGGGTGATTCATGCCTGTCGCGAGGGTCTATACAAAATCGCAATGGGAGGCGTTCGCCCGCGCGCTCGATGCGCTACCTGAGAAGCCCGAGGCTGAACATGGCGTCACGGTGCGCGATGCGATGAAAGACATGCGCGCACGCGTACGCGCGGCGCAGGCGAAGGGCTACACACTGGAGCAGATCGCGGAGCAGGCGAAACCGCACGGCATCGACATCACGGCGGGAACGATCCGATACGCGCTGCGCACAGCCGGGAGGGGCAGCGGTGCCGGGAATGGCGCAGGCCCTTCACCGGGCGCGCGCGCGGCAGGGCAGGCAGGCGTCGCAGCGGTGCGTCAGCGCGATGCGCCGCCGCCCAGGAATCGGGTCCGCAAGGCCGGGGGAAAGACCGTAACCAGACAACCCACGCCGGTGCAGGGCACGCTCGGATTTGCAATCCGGCCCGACACCGACGATCTGTAGGGAGCCGCCATGAACACGACAGTCGACATGACAGTCAATCCCATCTATCTCGTCGGCGGAGGCAAGGGCGGTGTCGGCAAGAGCGTGGTTGCGCTTGCGCTCGTGGATCACCTGCAACGCCGGGGCGTGAACACGGTTCTGGTGGAAAACGATACATCGAACCCGGACGTGATGCGCGCGGTGCACGATGAAATCGATTGCGCATCATTCGATCTGGACACGGCGGGCGGCTGGATCGACATGGTGAACTACTGCGACGCGCATCGCGATGCGGTCGTGGTGGTCAGCACGGCGGCACGCAATCAGGACGGCGTCACGCGATACGGCGCGACACTGGGCAGTACGCTTGATGAACTCGGACGGCGGCTCGTCGTGTTCTGGGTCATCAACCGGCAGCGCGACAGTCTTGAACTGCTGCGGCAGTTCAGCGATACGTTCCCCGATGCGACCGTGCATGTCGTGCGCAATGGCCTGTACGGTACGGCTGAACGCTTCGTGCTGTATCACGATTCGAAGCTGCGCAAGACTACCGAGGCGAAGGGCCGCTCGCTGGATTTTCCGGAACTGGCCGACCGCGTTGCGGATGACCTGCGCAGCCAGCGGCTGTCGGTACGCAAGGCGGTTGAGACGCTGCCCATCGGGCAGCGCGCGGAACTGCTGCGCTGGCGGGCTTGCTATGACGCGATGTTCGCGCAGGTGACAGGCGATGCGTGAGCGGCGTACGCGGGGCGCCCGCCCGCCTGATCCGCTCGCGCGGCTGTTTCTCGAAGTGAGCGGCGAGTTGCCGGACGACGCAAGCCTGCTGCGCATGCGCCGCGTGTCGGCGGCGCTGAACCTGCGTGACAACGATGCACTGTGGTCAGTGCTGGCGGCGCTCGAATACTACGTGCGTCTGTACGAGGCGATGCCGGAGCGCATCCGGCAGGCGGGCACGGGCGGCGTCGATGCGGCGCACGCCGAAGCGCAGGCGGCGACGCAGGCGCTGATGGTGCAGCATCGCGACGCGCTTGCACGCTGCAAGGAAACGATCACACTGGCGGAGAAGATGACCGCCGAGCACGAGGTGCGCTACCGGGCAGCGCTTGCTGCGCTGAACGATGAGGCGCTCGCTACGCTCACCCAGCGGGCGGCGAACCGGATTGGGCGTGCTGCCGGAAACCGGCTCGTCGCGGCGACGGCGGTCGCGGCACGTGAACAGCGGCAACGGCTCGATGCGGCGCTTGTGTCATTCGAGCGGGTCGCTGTGCGGCGGTTCGCGAGGGCGTGCTACGGGCTGGTGGCTGGCGGACTGGCGGTGATGCTGCTGGCGGCTCTCGCCGGCGGCGTGGCAGGGTGGTGGGCAGGGGACCACTGGGTGCGGGCAGACGGCCTGCTGTCTGCCCGGACAGGCTACGTCGCGCCGGGATCACCTTCCGTCAAGCCGCAATGAATCACGAAGCGCGTCAGTCAGGGTTTGCCGTGCGCGAAGCCCCACTGGCGGCACATCCTGCTGCTGATTTTCCTGGCCGGCTGCTTCTGCATGACGCTGGCGACGGCGTCGGACAGGGTCAGTCCAAAGGTCAGGCTGTTGTGAACTTCGTCGGTAAGGCGGCGAGCGTGCGGCGACCGTGACGACTGTCGGAAAAAGCCCGGACGGTCTGCGTTTCGGCACCTGTCGTATTGGAGACCACCCGAATGGCGAGCGGCTGGGGTCGTGTTCAGGCTGCACCGGATTTCGCGCTAGCGACACCGGCCTGGTAAGCCGCTTCAAGCGCTGCCCTGATGGACCAGACTGCAGTATCGTAGAAATCGAGCCGGTTGGAGTGGCGGGTTTCGAGGGTTTCCACGCAAAGTATCCTTGTGGCGATTTCGGCAAGCCGCTGCCTTGCGGGGAAGGTCAGAAGCGTTTACGGCGATCTCCCGGTTGGGTTGTGACGACATCATTCACGCGTTGTTTCGGAGGAACTTCAAGGGTTTTTTGTCCGGACCGGCTGCACCGCGCGGGCAGGCTCCCGGTTCAGGCAGGCGGCGGCCTGTCTGCCTGCGCGGATCAGGCCCCGGCGGCGTCGCCGTCGATGAACGCTGCGGCGCGGCGGAGCATGCGAGCCGCCGCGTCGTGCTGGTCGAAGGCAATCATCGGAGTGCTGTAGCCTTCATCGCGGGCGCGCAGCAATGCCATGTCGTAATGGCGCCCGTGTTGGTACTGCGTGCTGGTTGCTTCGACGGAAGTGAGGAAAAGATCGGGCGAACCCGCGGCGTTGGTCGCGAGCACGACCATGCGGATATGGTTGAACATGACGGACTCTCCGGTTCAGGTGGGATGCGCAGGCGGCAGGGCGTGATGGGGTGCCGCTCCGCCTGCGCTGCCCCGTTGCCAGGGCGGGGGCGGGGTTACGCCGCGAGCGGGCCGGATTGCCCGGTACTCACGGTGCCTATGCTGTCAGCGGTCGGGAAAGGCCTCGGTGACTGCTCGCTAGCGGAGGCGGGCGCGGCGCACGCATCGGGCGCGGTGTCATTGACGTGTTCCGTGCCGTGACCGGCATCTGTTTCCGTGTCGGCGTCCTCGCCTTCCGGCGTTTCTTCCGCATCGGCTCCGGTGTCCGCACCGTCGGTCCCGGCCTCATCCTCATCCTCAGCGTCGTCGCGGCTCTCCCATGAGGGTGCGGCAGGGATTTCCCGGTCGGTGAAGATTTCGGGCACCCAGGCGACTTTCGCGAGCCGCAGTTCGGCGGCGGCTGCAGCGTCAGCCTTCTTCATCTTGTCGAGGTCGGCTGCGGCCTTCGGCGATACGGCGGCAGCGACGACTTCGGCAATGCGCGCCTTGCTGACATGGTCGAAATACGTGGCGCGGGTGGGCGTCCAGTACCCGGTCATGTCGAGGTTCAGCGCACCTACGAGCGCGTTGATTGCATGCGGCCTTTCTTCGCCCGCGATCCCATCAAGCAGGGTGCCGGTGCAGAACGCGAGCAGATCGAGCAGCGTCGTGCCGGGATCCTGCTGGACGAGCCAGGGCAGCAGGTCGGCCGGTTTCGCGGGCAGTTCCGCGATCCATCGCGCGCGTTGGGTCTCGATGGCGCTCCATGCGGGGCTGGTGTCCAGGTCGTCTGCGGCGCGCAGCAGTCCGTCGTGATTGTTCGTACCGGTCAGGGCGAGGAAGTCACGCGCGGACGTGTGCCCGAAGTGCCCGGGCAGCGCCTTCGGGACCAGGTGATGCAGCAGTGCGGCGAGCGCCACGGCGGGCTGTGCGGCTAGTTCCGCGCGCATGGCGGCGGTGCGGTGCGCGGTGAGGCGCTGGCAGAGCTTTGCGCTGTGGACCGGTTTGACCTTCGGGGTTGTTGCGCACACCGCATCGTGCGCTTCGGCTTCGGGCGTGCCGGTGACATGCGCACCTGCGGCTTCGAGCGCGTCGGCGTTCTCGCGGCGCACGAGGCCGCGCTCGATGACGAGTTCGCCCTGCGGCCCGACGATGACGAACGCACCGGCTTCGGTCATCTGCTGTTCGTCCCATACCAGTGCGACGCTTTCGAGCCCGATGAGGGCGGCATTGACGCGCTCGATCTCGTCGTTCAGCCGGTCCGCTTCCGCGTAGGCGTTTTCGTCATCCTCCGACAGCGCCTCCAGCTTTTCGGCGAGTTCGTCCTGCTGCGCGGTGAGCGCGTCCATCTGCCGCTGTTCGTCGTCGGTGTACGGACGCTGGACCGGACGCAGCCTGCCATAGCGGTTCAGTTCGAGAAAGTCGCGCTCGACGCGTGTTTCAATCCAGCCCCATCCTTCTGCGCGCACTTCCTCTGCGGCGGCGTCGAGCTTCTGCGCGACGAGCTTCTGCAACAGTTCGGCATCGGCAATGTACCCGGCGTTTTCGTCGTCGCTGAACAGATCGCGGCGAACGTAGCCGCCCGCTGCTTCGTAGACGGCAACGCCGACGAAGCGCACGAGCCGGCTGCGGCTCGCGTCGATCTCGGCGCGCGTGATGGCCTGCCGCAGATAGTTGGGCTGGCGTTGCCAGTCGTTCGCATCGAACCAGATGTGTTCCTGCGTTTCGTGATCGTCCGCGAGCGCGAGGGCCGCAAGCTGGTCGAGCGTGATCGCATCCTCGCGCAGCAGCGCGAGCAGCTTTGGTGACACGTTGGCGAGCTTCATGCGGCGCCTGACGGTGAGCGGCGACGCGGAGAACAGCGCAGCGATGTAATCGACGCTGCGCCCTTCCTCGGCCAGCATCCGGTACGCGCGCAGCACGTCGAACGGGTCGAGCCCTTCACGTTCGCTGTTCTCAATCAGCGAAATGGCGAGGGCTTCGCCTTCGCTGACGATGCGCACCGGTACCGGATAGTTCGCAGCGATGTGCTTCTGTTCGAACAGCAGGTCGAGCGCGGCCTCGCGGCGCTGGCCCGCGCAGACACCGTAGCGGCGCTGCTTGCCGCGTCCGCCCTTCATTTCGTGAACGACGAGATTCTGCAAAAGGCCCTTGGCGCGGATGTTGGCGGCGAGGCCCGGAATACCCGAAAGGGGTTTGGTGCGGGCGTTGAGTGGCGAGGGCCGCAGGCTCGAATACGGCACGGTGATGACGGGCTGCTCGTTGCCGAAACTGGTTTCGAGCGGCGATGCGGTTTCAGTGGCTTCTGCCACGGCGGCTTCAACTTGGGCTTGCATGACTGACTCCAGAAGGTTGGAAAGAAGGTTCCGGGTCGGATGCTGCTGGACGCATCAGGACTTGACCCGAAGAGGAGTCCTGATCGAATTGGGGGGCGGCGCGGAAACGCCGCCCCTGCGGTACTTACGCCTTCATCTGGCGCATCGCTTCGGCGAGCATCCACAGCGCACGGTTCAGTTTCACGTTCTGGTCGATGCCGGTGATGGGGCGGGTGGACATGGAGCGTCCGCTGCGCGAACGCCCATGTAGCCCGCCTTTGGTGAGGTTTTCCTGGACTCTTTGAAACACTGTCCAGAGGTCGTCCCGGCGATCTTCGAAGCGGCGCGGGGCGAGCAGGCTGCTTTCGGTGATGGGAGCGGGCGTTTCTGCGTCGGTCGGCTCGTAGCGCAGCGCAAGCGCGGAGCGCGCGAACGCGTGCTGTTCGTCGTGCTCGAGCGTGAGGGTCTTCATGCCGTCTTTCTGTTCGCGGATCAGGTCGAAGCCGTCGAGCACGTCGAACGCGCCGTTGATGACGTTCTGCACGATGTTGCCCTTGTGGGGGACGCGGATATCGCGCACGGTGTCCCCGGCCACCATGCCGTTCTGGCAGACAAACCGGTAGGCACCAGCCAGCATCTGGTAGCTGCTCGTACCGTCGTGCGAGTTGAGCAGGATGATTTCGTTGGCTTCTTCGCCGGTGATTTCGTCGGCGTGCCGCATGCGGATCATGTGCCTGGTGAATTCGCGGCGGTCGTCGTGGCGTACGCGCGTCTGGCAGACCATGAACGGCTGGAAGCCTTCGTTGCGCAGGCCGCGCAGCACGTTGATGGTGGGGATGTAGGTGTAGCGCTCGGAGCGGCTTTCGTGCTTGCCGTCCGCGAAGATGGACGGGGCGACGCGGCGGATCTGGTCGTCCGACAGGGGGGAGTCGGAGCGGAGCATCGGCGAGCCGTAACGGAAAGAGGAAGCGAGTTGCATGGCACTCTCCACAACAAAAGAGGTTGATCGGTGTTGCGCTGACCGGGCTCCAAGATTCCGCCCCGTTGTAAGGGTTGGGCTCGTCCTGGTGGAACCCGGGGTTGGCTTTACCGCCGCCAGTCTCCTGAGTTCGCGCCCGTGCGACTCAAGGAGCCGGTGGCGGGCAAACGTCAAGGAAAAAAGGCGAGGGAGGGGTGCGGGCAACACGGTCCCTCGCCCCTTGATGTTTGCCCGCCATCGGCTACGGTCGCGGGTGTCGGGCGGGAACCCAGGAGACTGGTGGATGCGAAGCGTCGGGTTTCACCGGGATGAGCCGCCGCGCGGCGAGCGCGAATGTGGAGGCCGCCTGCGGCCTTCACCTGACTGGGGGTTAAAGGTCTTGGGTGTCGGGGGTTGAGGTTTTGCGCCAGGGATTGAAGCCCGGGAGGGCCGGGACGCCGCCGGCGGCCCGGTGCGAAGCACGAAAGCCCGCCCGCAGCGCGGCGCGGGGGCGCCCAGTGAGGGTTTCAGGACTGCGATAACACAGCCTGCTGCACCGAACCACTGACACTGGTCGTTGAGGACAACGCCATGACAGGCGGTGGCGACATTCGGCTGGACACGCCCCTTTGCGACGAGATCTTCAAGGTATGTACGAACAGATAGCCTATGCCCGCGCCTGTACCTGCCGACAGAGCCGGCATCGCCCGCGTCGTTGCTAGAATGCCGGACTGGAAAACAGACCCTTACGACCGATGCCTTTGCCAGCCGATGTTGAACTGCTCGCGGGTTTGAGTATGCATTCCCAGGGTGCTACACCGAAACCGCATGGCCCGGCGCCCAGCCGTTCACGGACCAGCGCGTTCGCCGGATCGCGTATCAGGTTCCGGGACCACGAACTCATGGTGGTCGAGATTGGACCGTTCGCGCATGCGCAGGGCGTCACCGTGACATTTCGCGCGCGATCGGTGGGCGCGCAGGCCGTACGGGTGGGCGCAATCATCAAGACTCGCTGGGAGGTTTGCGAAGTAGTGGCCTGAACAGTGAGCAGGCGGGAGATCCCATGCCGATTGCTCACGCGTGGCTAAAGCGTGCACACGAATGCGACCTAAAGCGACCGACCGGGTTCGCATGCTGACGCAGATTCTTGCGGCGTTCGGGCAGATCGTGATGACGTCTTTGGCGTTCGAGGTTCAGCAGATCGGGAGGCAGGCGCATCGCCCGCACGGGGGAACTCTGGGGAGGGCTGTGCGAAGCACAGCCCGCGTGCGACATGGATTCTCCTGACCAACGCGCTCGCAGGCAGCCGGACGGGATCGGCGGTGTCGACCATGCTCATGCCGGAAGTGTCAGTGTTCTCCCCCGGCGTTGCCCGGGAGGTTCACGTCGGGCACGACGCCCTGTGAATTCCGCTGCTCCATGACGAAGCAGCATCGGGAGCTTCCCGCTATGCGTCGATCAGCGTGTCCGTGATGGTCGTTCGAATGTGGATTGCGGCCCGTGTTGCCACATCCGCATGCACACTGTCCTCGACCAGCTCACGGGCAGGCGCTGAAATATGCTCTTTCCATGACCGCTTTCCCGTCTGGCCAGCATGGTTCCCCGGCAGTCCGGCGCGCCGCAGTGGCAGGCGTACCGCTTCCGAAGCAGACGGGTGTGCCGTCCTTCGACGAAGAGCGCGTAATCGATGCACAGTTCTTCGCCGGCGGGCACCGGGTTCACGGTGCGAATGAAGATCCGGCCGTCGCGGTCCGCGGCTTCACAGTTGGGACGGCATGCATGGTTGATCCATCTGGCACTGTTACCGCCGATCGCCCCGTCGATGACGGTACCGTTGCCGACGTCGAAGTAGAAGGTGTGATCCGGCTGTGCCGGATCGCGCGGGTGACGGAGCAGAGCCTCGTCCCATGAGATCCGTTCGCCCAGGTACTCACAGATGAGTTCGCCGGCCACAAGCGCGCACGTCGCGAACACCCCTCTGCCGTGAACGGGCGACCGCCGCACAGTAATCCGGCTGCGGGGACGCAGGACATTGGCATGTTTCACCGGGAAGGTATCAAGGGCGTTCATCAGGGGCATCGTCGATACGGTTGCTGGGGCCGACGTAATCGACCCGCGGAAGAAACATGGATTGCACGACCGAAATTTCCGTTGCAGCCGGTGCAGCGTGTTACCTACGTCAACGCAGACGATGGCAGGGAAACAGCCGCGCGGCGTTAACCGGGCGGCGGAGCAGTTGGCCGTGTGGCCGGGAAGCGCTACAGTATTCTCAGGTCACGGATCCTGCCGATCTGGGGTGACCGTTTCAGGATCAGGTCTGCGATGAATTCGGCGAGCAGGCGCGTGGAATGTTCGCGGGGACGTCGTCGACCCGATGCGAGGTGATACGCGCGATAAAGTCATTGGGGGCGCTTGCCAGACTGTGCTCAAAACTGACTCGGTACTCCATGATCAGCCGCGCTCCGACGGATATTCTCTGTGCTACTGATTCTATCAGCAGTTGGCGTGACGATTGGTGATCGAGCAGCCGGCTTCCGGCGAATGCAGAGAGAGAGGGGAGCTCCAATGGCCGGCGAAATTCCGAGGTTAAGACTCCGCCTGTGCAAAGTGTTGCAGCGGGGCGCATAGCCAGAAAGGCACTGCACGACGCCAGCATACATATCGAGGAAGCGGGAGGAGCCGTGCCCGGGCAGTTTCACGGCCTTATCGGACGTGCTCGCGCTACTTACTTGTGCGGTACCCGGACCCGGGACAATGACTCGTTCGCAAGGGACCTGCCGCCCGGGGGAGGCGCGGGCGGATCGCCTGTCCATATACCCGCACCAAGCTGACTGGTCTCACGACGCACGGTGTCCTTCGGTCTGGCAGGGTGCTCGGTCTGAAATCCAGATCGTGGCCCAGAGGCAGCGTGGCGTGAGTTCTTCCTGTGTATCGGACGATGGCCCGACGTGTGCGTCGGGGACCTGGCGATTCAGATGTCTTCATCGTCGTTTGGCGCAATCGGCGACAACGCGTCGGTGGCAAGAAAAACGTTCAACTGTTCATTGGCTTGTGTAATCCGATGCGAGGGGAGTGTCGAGAGCTGTTCGTCGTGCAGCGACAAAACGTGTTCAAGGGCTCGCCCGTCAGCTTCAGGTAGCGACCAGTCGCTTGCGGCCTTGATGCGCGCCGCGATAGCGTGCAGCGCTGCCTCGGAGATCCGGAAAGATCCGAGGGAGCGACGACCATTCAACGTCGCATGAACGAAATAGGCGAGGTACACGGTCCTGAACAACCGGCCGATCAGTTCGATATTGCAGTTCCCGGAGCGCAACGCGGCAAGAGCCAGATGGTGCTCGAGTGAGCGACGACGCCAGATCGTCGCCGGGAGCGGCAACAACATGTCGCGCGTCATCGGCCGCCTACCGCCAGACTGCTTGGACTTGCGTTGTCTTGGAGTCGGTTCCATAGAATAATTTTCAGTCTGTCGGCGCATTTTACGGCACGCACAAGACCCGCAGGCCGCGGCTGCAACAGGGGCGTGGCAATCGTGCGGGTCAAGAAAAAGTTCCGGGATGCAGTTTTCCCGCCGCCCGCAAAATAATCGTTCTTCCTGATCGGCCTTCAGACCGCGCGCTGGCTTCGATTAGGCGCCTAGACGTCAGGATCGGATACCCAGATATTCAGCGGATGGTCACCGTTGAACGCGATGCCGGCGTTCGCCAGCAGATGCGTGTGAACGGCCGGTGCTTCATGCTAGCGCTGGCTAGGGGACGTTGCAGGCGGTGTCGTTTCGTTGCATGAAGAAGGATTCCGGTGGGATGGGCGCAGGAGATCCGAAGCAGGAGCAAAGGCGAACGTGCGAGCCATGTCCGGTCTGCCGCTATTATGCCCGGCAAGCACACAGCACCGTCCGCAGCGCGATCCCGACTAATCGGCGAACGTCCGCATTGTGCGCACGTCACAGCGCATGAATACAGCTGAGGGGAGTAAATTAGCAGGAAGTCGCTGGCAATGCCGCAGAGCGTGACGTCGCAGTTCGCCCTCACGCGTACGGGGGCCGCCGGCGGCCATACTGGCGGGGGGGGCGCACTTCATAATCCGTTTGAAGGCTGCGCTGAAGGACTTTTCCGATTCGTACCCGGGCGCGAGGCCGATTTCAGCGACCGAGTCGCGCGAGTGCGTCAGCCTGGCAGTGGCCAAGGTCATACGCCAACGCGTCAGATAGTCCGTCGGCGAGAGCCCGACGAATTCCTTGAACCGGATGGCGAAACTCGTGCGCGACATGCTCGGCCAGCGCTTGTAGAGTCCATTTCGCCCCGGGCGTCTCGTGCATGGCGTTGATCGCCGTGCGTTTCCGTTTATCCGTGAGCGCGAAAAGCCAGCCGACGGCTTCGTTACGCGCGCCTGCAAGCTGCAACCGCAACGCTTGCACGAGCACGAGGGTAGCCAACTGCTGCGCGACGATGCCGCTGCCCGGCTGCGCTTCGCGCAACTCCTCTCTCATGTGCTCGATACGCCATCGCAGCGTTGACGGGCCTAATTCCTCCCGAACGTGGATGACCGGGGGGAGCACGTTTAAAAGCAGATCGGCCTGACCGTCGGCCAGCGTGAAATATCCGCCGACGCTGAGGAATTCGCCGCCGCCGTTGTGGGTCACGATACGGCCCCTTGACCTGCGGGACGAGTGTATCGAACTGTTCGGCGGCCCCCCGGTGCGTATCGTCGAGCGATTCGCGGCTGCCGCCGTCGGTGCGGATCAGCGCGCCATCGAGACGTTCGGCGAGGCACTCGGAACGAAAGTAAGCGACTCGGCCCGACCGTTTCCCGATGCTGATTTTTCCAAAGCATGATGGGCGCGTTTAGATTGACGGAGCCAGTCAGCCATGTCGAACGCAGGGGCGCGAGCCCATCCCCATC
>NZ_JBQEPU010000060.1:0-10724 GCF_052045835.1 Paraburkholderia sp. 22099
CAGCAGTCAGAGTAAATATCGAAACCCCCGCGTCGCTGCGCTCCGAACGTCCAGCTTCGCGCGAAACCGCTGTCCACCTTCACGCGAAACGCGTGTCCAGCTTCCACGAATTACGCACCTTATCGGCGATTCGCATTTCACGATCGCGCATATGCATAGCCTGAATTGCTGGTTTTGCGCGATCCGCTGGGTCCCTATACTGGTCCGTCGCATCGGTTGTCACCCGTGCGCTCTTACAAGGAATCAACGCATGCAGGTTTCTCCGGACATCGCAGCGCGGGCGAAACTCGATGCGGCGCTTGGCGCGTTGCCGACGCTCGCGTCGGCTATCGGCGAAGACGCCGCGCAACGGGAATTGCGGCGCGAGTTGCCGTTCGACCGCTTTGCGGTGTTTCGTGAATCCGGTCTCGGCGTGCTGCGTTTTCCGGCCGAGTGGGGCGGCCTCGGCGGTTCCGTCGAAGATCTGATTCATGTGATCGCAACGCTGGCCGCGCACGAGTCGAACGTCGCGCACGCGCTGCGGATTCACTACGATCTGACCGAGCAATTGCTGCTGTCGCCGCGCTCCGATTTCAACGATACGCAGATCGAGCGGGTGCGCGGCGGCGCGATTTTCGGCGGCGCGTCGACGGAGTTGGGCACGTCGCGGCCTGGCGAGATCGTCACGAAGCTCGTGCGTGACGGCGAGCACTTCCGCGTATCGGGCAAGAAATACTATTCGACCGGCACCGCGTTTTCGGACTATGCGCGGATCAACGTGCAGGACGAGAACGACGAGAAGGTGTCGATCGTGGTTCCGGTTGCGCGCGAAGGGCTGACGGTGGTCGACGATTGGGACGGCATGGGCCAACGGATGACCGCGAGCGGCAGCCTCGTGCTGGACAACGTGCAGGTGTTCGCTCATGAGATTGCTACGCGCGGCTACACGAGCCTCGCTGGCCGCCATGGCAGCGCGCTGCGGCAGTTGCATCTGGTGGCGGTCGCCGCGGGCATCGTCCGCAACATTCTCGCGAACGCGCGGCGTTACGTGACGCAATACGGGCGTCCGGTGCTGCATAGCCCGGCACCGTCGGCGCGCGAAGACGGATTCGTGCAGCAGGTAGTGGGCGATCTGGCGGCGCACAGCCTGTCGATCGACGCACTGGTCGCGCAGAACGCGCGCACGCTGGACCGTTCCGCCGATGCGATCCGCAGCGGCGCGGCCAACGCTGAAGAACTGGTGCTGGACGGCGCGCTAGCCACCGCGAAAACACAACTGGTGGTGAGCAAGCTCGCGCTCTACGCGGGCGAACGGCTCTTCGAAGTGGGCGGTGCGTCAGCGACCGGACGCGCGCACAACTTCGATCGTCACTGGCGTAATCTGCGCACGATCTTCAGCCACAACCCGCTGCTGCACAAAGCGCGTGTGATCGGCGATTACGAGTTGAACGGTGTGACGACGCATCTGACCGAAGGTCGCGTGTTCTGAGTTTCAGCAGAATTCCTGCAGCCGTTTCAAAGGCGGTGGTGCGAGCTCGCCGCTTTTCATTCACTCATCATCCCTTCACCCCTCATCGAGCCTATACGACCATGAGCCGAGATTTGTTGTTACTGCTGGAGCCTGGCTTCACTGATCCGGATCGTCCCGGTGAACGTTTCATCTGCCCGGACGGCGCGCCGATCGAAGGATTGCTCGCGAGCGACCCCACGCTCAGCGCGCGCCTCGATATTCGGCGCCTGCCATTCCCGCGTCCGCGCGCCGCGGTGGTGGAAGCGCTCGATGCGGAGCATCAGAGTCTGCCGGTGCTGATTTTCGGCGACGAGCAACCCGCGCCCGCCGATGCCCAGGCGCTGGGCAAGAAGCGCTTCGTGACGGACACGCGCCGTATTCTCGATCTGCTTGCGCAGCGTCACGGCTTTCCGAAGGTGCATTGACCGGTTCTTTTGCTGCCGCAGCGGCTTTATCGTGACCGGCCAACCATGGGCTAGAAGGATCTGAATCACATGGCAGGGCTGAATCGACGCGGTTTTCTGATTTCATCGGGAACGGCACTCGCGGCCGCCGGCATGCCGGCGCTGACTTTCGCGCAGGGCGGCGACGCCGAAACGGGGCGGCACGCTGAACATGCTGATCAATCCGGCGCCGCCCGTGCTCGTGTCGATCTTTCGGACCACCGATCCCGCGCTCGTCGCGAGTTCGAAGGTGCTGGAGGGGTTGCTCGCGTATGACTTCGATCTGCGCCCGAAGCCGCAACTGGCCACCGCATGGACGGTCAACCCGGACGGTCTGAAATACACCTTCACGCTGCGGCAGAACGTCAAATGGCACGACGGCCATCATGAACCGCGGCCTCGGGGAACGGCCTGGTTCAGCGCGGCCATCGTTTGCGAGAGACGACGGCGAAGGTCACGGCGATCGCGCCCGCCTGAACGTGGCCATCGTCTGCCGAGAGTACGCTGGCGAAACGAGGGCGACGAGGGCGGCGCTGCCGACCAACCAAAAGATTCTGCGTAGGATCGGGATCGCCAGCGCGGTCGTCAACTGGGACATCTGTGCGGGCCAGCCGATGTGGGTGACGCTTAGGGTTTGTCGAGGCCATGAGTCATTGCGTGTGAAAAGATTTAATCCCGTATTGAACGACTCCATCATCGATTAGTAAAATGAATGATTTGATCCGTACGATAACAACGCGGAATGGAACTCAAACTGCTGAGAACGTTTTTGTCGGTCGTCGAGTTGCGTCATTTCGGGCGCGCGGCGGAGGCTCTGCATATGAGTCAGCCGGCGTTGAGCAAACAGGTTGGCGCGCTGGAGGCGAGCCTGGGCGCGAAGCTGTTCGAAAGGGGGCGGCATGGCGCGGAGCTAACGCGGTTCGGGGAAATTTTCCTACCCGATGCGCAAGCGCTCGTCTGCGACGCGGACGAGATTCTCGCGCGTGCGCGAGAGGCGGGCAGCGGCAGGCGTGGGCATTTGCGGATCGGCATTTGTCTGTCCGTGCTGATGATCGCGCCGCAGATCATTGCCGACTTCCGTCGGCAGTATCCGGGCATTGCCGTCGCGTTGAGCGACCTGTCTTCCGCTGAGCAAACCCGACGCCTTTTGGCGGGGAAGCTGGATGTGGGCTTTATGCGGGTGCCCTCGGTCGAGGGCCTCTCGTCTCTTCGTGTCATCGACGAGACACTGGCGCTGGCGTTACCCCCATGCCTTGAGCGCGTGCGTCTTCCCGCCGATTTTGGCAAGCTGAATGAAATGGGTTTCCTGGCCTTGCGGCGTGCGCGTGGGCCTGGACTCGCGGCTCAAGTCGACGCATGGTGTCGCGAACAGGGCTTTGTACCGAACGTGACGCAACAGGCTGAGGATGTGCAGTCTGTCCTGGCATCTGTCGCTGCTGGAGTTGGCGTCGCGTTCGTTCCCTCGCATGCGCAACATCTGCTTCGGGACGCTACAGTCCTACCGCTTCGTGGAAGACACGCGAAATGGCGCGTAGGGCTTGTGTGGGCGGATGCGCAGAAAAATCCTGTTACGTCACGGTTCGTCCCGTTTGTGCGCGCCGCGCTGAAAGGCGTCTGATTCTTCTTTCTGGCGTCGATCGTTGTTTCTTCATTTGCGACGAGGGTTGTCATGGCGCGGCCGCTGGTGACGGTATGATATGACAGCCTCTAGCCGACCCGAAACGGTCCTTAAGCTTTCTCCAAAGCGGACGGACTTGACCGACCGGGTTAATCAGATAGTGTTTACGGCTACGAGAGGTGTGGAAGGTACCGTCTGGGACCGCAAAATTCGCCGCTACTGCCGTGACAGAATCACCTTTTGCGTGCGTTCCACGCTCGGAGTCTGCCGACGGGAGGTCAAATGTATCGAAGCACCGATGTGAACAATTTTCGACGCCCCACCGAGCTCGAAAGGCAATTGATGGCCGAATTGACGATTGCCGATTTTCCGCGGAAGTGAAAGATCAACTTACGCATTGCACGGTTCGGCTAATCGACGAAGATGGCAGTTTCGAGCTGCGCGTCGAGGAATCGGCTTCCGCCCCGGTCACGTCACGTGTGCCAACAGAGCTTTACGGTCCTGACACAGACGGCGTACAAATCAGCGTGCTCTTACACGTTGTTCAAGGACGCTGTCAGGAGATCGAGGTATATAAGATCGACGGAAGTCCAATCCGACAAATGCCGACCAACTGGCAGCGCTTTATACCCGGCCCCGACTGATCGCGCACTGGCGAGCATACGCTTGAGGGGATGTCAAGTTACTACCATCGCCAGTCATGAGGTGGTTTGCTGACTTGCACCCATTCGCGCCTTGGACGCGAGGATGTACGCGTCTGTCTGCCACTCCTCGTAACCTAGAAGGAACCCCTCCATGCGTTCAAGTGACTCGTTCCAGCCAGTCACTTCTCCTGTGTGCCAAAGAAGTATGTAGGCGTCGATCCGCCACGCTTCATCAGGTCGTGCATACAAAACGCGCCTTGTACGGTAGCCTTCGAGGACCTTTGTCTCGACGTATTCTCTCTTTACAAAACGTCCAACTGCGACATAACGGTCGAACAGCCGCTCTGGAATTCCACTGCCATCTGTCAAGGCTGGATATTCTTCGCAGAAAGCGGCAAAGGGTTTCGCGCCGTCAAGCATCAGCGCAAGCTCCCGATTTGTGTGGATCTGGTAAGGAAGTTCATCAAGCCAATCACTGGGTCTCAGAATTGCTGAGACCGATTCCCCGGTCGGGAAACCGAAATGCGATGAGATTTTAGCTGTATCGTGCGCGTCTAACTCATAGACGCAATGTGCCTCAAAATCCTCGTCCCCCAACAAAGAGGAAAGGACAGACGGATCCGGCAGTTCGATCGCAAAGCTTTTTGCAGGACACGCCGTGTTCGTATCGATGATTTCGAGGATGAATTTAACGACCATGTCGAAGTACCCAAAGTTCGATGCTTCAGATTGTCGCCAATCCAGCACGCTCAGTCCAATGACGGCTCCTCGGCCGCCTGCTACCCGATGCGGTCGGCATACATCGCCCGCAATATTCCTTCACCACCGTCGCCGGCCGCGCTTAAAGGCCGCATCCCAAGAGCAAAGTGAATGATATGAACGCCCCCACCATCGCTACATGCAGCGTCAGCGGTACATCGGTGGCCAGCGATGGCTACCGAATAGAAATCGGTGACCATTGGCCTACTCAGCCGGAGGATCCATCATGACGCATACGATCGTGGGTGAGTGGACATCGCAACAAACGTAATGCGGGTGCACTGGGTCGCTCCAGAAACCGGCTAGATCGTGAACAAGCCTGTCAATCGGGCGGCGTTTCTCGAATATTTCGCCAATCGCCATCCTTGTCTTATCGATATGGAGTCTTGTAGCGCATCCTGACACTGGGCGCGGCGATTGATGGGGGTGCGGCAAAAATCCTGAACTGATTTTATGCCGCAATTCGGAGACTCTCCCGGTATTCGAGCGGGCTGAGTGAGCCAAGCGGGACCTTAATCCTCTTGGTGTTATACCAGCGGATGTAAGGGTCAACTACCGCAATGAATTGCGGGGGTGCGGACGAAATCTTGGACAGTCACTCTGCCTTTGTCGAAACCTCGATTGACGTTCCGCCCGAGCCTGTGGCGAGTCTGAATCGAGGTGGCCGGCCGTACGGCGTCTGCACGAAATGGCCGGCGTCAGCTCCCGCCACGGAGACGCGCAAACGACTACCTTTCGCCAGAGTCCACGCAACAGGCAGTAACGGCACGACGTAGTCGTCGACCACGTTCTTTTCGACCGGCGCGGAGTCCCGACGGTGATACGTCCGGAACGGCCACGTCGTGAGGTAATTCGCTGGCGCGGGAGCGACCTTTCTGTGAATCGCTCTCAGCATGCCTTCGGTGATGTAGTAAACCGAACCGTCCCCGGCGACCTCGGAGAGATACACGAATATGGACGCATCGCCTTCATTGATAGCCATTCTCAGCTTCGCTACGGCGTGCCCAATCATGGACAGGGGCTCGTCGAGCACTGCGGTATCGTAGTTCAACATCCGGGAGCAATGCTCACTCCAGTCCGGGTAGTAGTCGACAATTCCCGCCGCGCCCAGGCGCTCGTAGCGGGTGTTTGCGCCCGTAGTTGTCGAGAAGTCGGCCTGATAGGTGTCGACGCTCTCTTCAGCCGGCGCGCTGGTGAGAAGTCTGCCCGCGGTCGGGAAAAGCGTGATTGTGTGTTCAGTTGGCGGCCAGGTTGGAGCGCTTTCCCACTTCTCTGCGTGGATGTTGAAGTAGTGCACAGGCGCTTCCCGGCTTAGACCCGTATCCCTGCCGGCGAGATGCTCATCGAAGAAGCGAAGCAATTCGGCCAGCAGATTGTATTGAGGCGCGGCCTCCTCACGCCACGGGGAGACGTTCGTCCGGGCTCCGTGGTCCCACGCTCCAAGTAGAAGCCTGTCACGCGGGTTGTGTCTGGTCAGAAACCGGGTAATCGCCCCATTGCTGTACCCGGCGCCATCGAACCATCCCGATACCGAGTAGATCGGCACATCCTGCGGCACCTGGTCGAGGTAGTGATATGGGCTGCACACCGCAAGATTGAATAATGGGTCGTGCAGCATTCCCTCGTCGCGGAACGAAAATTCAGCCGCCGCATCGTGCAGACTGAAATTGTTCGAATGCTCGCCAATCGCCGCAGCGAGCAGAGACCGGTCAACATCCACGTCCACGGGATGCGGCCCTTTCAGGCCGGGGTCTGCGTAGTACGAAAATGCGCCAAGCAGGTCGCGCCGGTCGTGGTCCATGGCAAGCATCAGGCGGTCATAGGCGCCGGTCCAGACCTTCGAGAGCAGACCACCTGGATAGAGCTGCTCACTATAGATGTCGGACACAGCGAATAGCGGCGCAATCGCCTTCACGGCCGGATGACCGGTACTTGCCAGGAAACAGGCAGCAGCGCCGACGTACGAGATGCCAGTCGAGCCGAGCACCCCATCGGACCACTGCTGCCCAATCGCCCATTCCGCGACCTCTCTGTAGTCATCCCGCTCAGTTGGGGAGCGCAGGGCATCGCGCGTACCAAAACTGGCGCCTGTGCCACGGACGTCGACCACGACCACGACATAGCCTCGCGGAACAAAGAAGTCACGGTATCGGGCTGCGGCGGGCGCAGCTTCCGCGACATCGCCATGAGTCGCGAATCGCCGGTAGTAAGGCGTAAAGATAAGGAGGGCGGGGAATCGTTCTGCGGCGTGTTCGCCTTGTGGCACATAGATGTCCGCTGCCAGCCGGCAGCCGTCACGCATCGTGATGTATTGCGACAGCGGCGCAGCCGGAAGGTCGAACATCTCAGGGCGTGACGCCAGATACTGGCTCGGCGGCACCACCCATGCTGTGCCCTTGTCGTCGCGGTCAGACATGTCGGTTTCCTGTTAGAAGGTGCGAGTGTTATTGATGTTGTCCGGACAGTTGGGTGTGTCAAGCAGCAACGCCGGAAGAGCGGCATGAGCCAGGCAACGGACCAGGTCGACGTGATGGTCGTCGTAGAATCCTTCGTCATGGAGAAGGTTCACGGTCGCTACGACCTGTTGCCGCCAACGTACCGGGAAATTCAGGATGCTTCCGCACCCCGCGGCGAAGATGGTGTCCGCGTCGGGATAGTTAGCGAGAATGTCGTCCCTCGACCTGCCAACGAACGGCTCACCGGTGCCAAGGACAGCACGCAGTCGAGGCGCCTGCGCGATGGACTTGTGCCCTCCGACCGGATATCTGTCGCCCATATTGCTGAATGCCCGCGTGACCGTGCCGCGTCGTTCGTTGACTGTCAGGACTGTCAGAAGCTTCCGGCCAACGAGGCTATTCACCGCGCTGTCAAGCGCTTGCAGGGTGGCCCGCGGTTGTTCGACGCATGCGTGAGCCGACGCGATACCCGCCAGTTCCGCGAGTAGCTTTTCCGGCGTCATGCGTCGCCTCGGCGCACGTCTGCGAGCGACCCGCCCGGCGCCGGAGTGCCATCCCCGTGGGAGATTTCTTCAAGTGCCAGGTCTCGCGTTGGAACACCGAACACCAGCACGGTTAGCGCTCCAACGAGCAGTACGCAGGTCGTGACACCGAACACGCCGGCGAATCCGAGCACCGGATACATCATCCCGACCATGATGGGTGAGATGATGGCGCCAATGCGACCGAAAGAAGATGACGTACCCACGCCGGTCGCCCGAAGATAGGTCGGGAAAATCTCCGGCGTGTAGGCATAGATACCGCCGAACGTGCCGTTCATAAAGAACGACAGACAGATACCCGCGCAGGCAATCTGCCAGGGAGCGTTGGCAAATGCCATCCCAACGGCAGAGACGCCGCCGAGGACCATGTACCCCGCAATCGTGGCCTGTCTGCCGAAGCGTTCGTTGAGATATGCGGCCGACAGGTAGCCCGGAATCTGGGCGATATACATCAGCAGCGAGAATCCGAAGCTTCTGGTAATCGTCATGCCGTGCTGGACCAGCAGGCTGGGAATCCAGGTGAAGAAAGCGTAGTAACTGAAGGCGATGGCAAACCACATCGTCCACGACATTGCGGTCGTGCGCCGAAGCTTCCTGGACCAGATTGCTGCGAGGTTGCCAAAGAACGATGCCTGGACCGTGGGGGCTGCCGGCTTGAGGATGGATTCGGGCACCGGCTCGAACGAGCGCCCCTCTTTCAGCACCTGCGCCTCAATCCTGTCGAGAGTGGCGTTCGCTTCCTGGAGCCGACCGCGGCTCTCGAGCCACCGGGGCGATTCGGGAAGCGCGCGGCGCCACCACAGCAGAATGAAGATGGGCAGCGAGGTAATGACAACGACCACGCGCCAGCCGTTCTCCATGTGAGGGATTATCAGGTTGCCCAGAATTGCCGAAATGACATATCCAATGGCAAAAAATCCGGCGAGCGCTCCGGTGAAGGCCCCGCGATACTTGCGGGCAACGAATTCGGAAAGAAACGGCGCAACGATAGCGCTTTCGGCGCCAGCACCGAAGCCCGCAAAAATCCGGATCGCGTAGAACGCCTGCCAGTGGTCCACCTGCGAACTTATTAGCGACGCAACGCAGAAGATGACGAGCGCGGTCATCATCACAAACCGTCTGCCGAGCAGGTCACCACACAGCCCCGCCAGCAGCGCGCCGAAGAAGAAGCCCGTGTACGTACTGCTGGCAATCAGCCCGGTCTGGAAGGACGATAGCGACCATGCCTTGCTAATGGCAGGAAGAACGAACGCCATTGATGACGAGTCCATCGCATCAAAGGTATAGCCGAGTCCTCCCATGAAGAGCAGCTTTCTGTGAAAGCCGCAGAATGGTAAACGCTCGAGTCGCGCTGCGACGTTGGACATGCCTCATCTCCAGGTACTGCTCGAATCTCCGGGTGCGCCGGGTCCGAAAGAAATTCCAAAGCGGAAACCCGGCCTTCTCCAGGAAGAAAGAGCTTCCGACGTGTCGCACGGCACTGGTCTCTGCGCGCTTGATGTCATTAAACGAGGTCGGCTAATATGCGTCAAATGCGAAAAACAATTGTGGTCATGCGAAAATAGTTTAAGGAGAGCCGCGTGCTCAACGTGAAGGAACTGGAAGCCTTCAGGGCGTTCATCGAGTGCGGGTCGGTGACGCTGGCTGCAGACCGGCTGGGTCGAACGCAGCCCCAGGTGGGCAGGCTGCTGACGTCGCTCGAGGAATCGCTCGGCTTCGCGCTTTTCAGCCGCTCCGGAAAAAGGCTGCGCGCAACACCGGAGGGATGGCGGTTCTACAAGGAAGTGGACCGGGTCATGGGCGAACTGCAGTCGCTCAGTCGCTCGGCGGAGCAGATTCGCTCCGGTTCTTCTGACCACGTGCGCATCCTCACGGCCCCGCATGTGACAAAGGCGTTGGTCGCGCCAGCGTTGTCGTCGGTGGCGCGGGAGATACCGAACCTGACAGCCGAGGTTGCGTCTCGCGTGCGGCTCGATATCGAAACGTGGATTACGCAGGAGCAGTTCGACATTGGCGTTGGGATACTTCCCCTGGACAGTCCGGCGGTCGAGTCCGAACCATTTCTGCGGACATCCGTGGTGGTGGTCATGGCCGCGACGCATCCCCTGACCAGGCTGAAGGTCATTCAGCCAAAGCATCTGTACGACACGGCGCTGGTGGCGACGCATTCCAGGTCGTTGTTGCGCCAGAGTCTGGACCGGATGTTTCGCGAGGAAAAGAGGAAGCCCGACATCCGCTTCGAGGCGACCAACGGACTCATTGCCTGCGAACTAGCGGCGCAAGGTCTCGGCGTCGCGCTGGCCGACCCGTTCGTTGCGCTTTCGAGTGGAGCGAGCGGCCTCGCGATGAAGCGACTTTCGGTGAAGATTCCGCTTGAGTATGGATTTCTTTATCCGGTCGGGAAAAGTCGCTCGTTCGCCGTCCGTCGGCTGGCCGAAGCGGTAGTGCGGACAGCAAGGGACCGTCTGCCCGAAATTGGAGTGCCGGCGTCCGACTTCGAGTTCATCTAGCAGAAAATCGTCGACCCTTGCCTGTCACCGTGCGCAGCCTGAAAACGCGGTGCATTGAGGTCGGTCCGTCCTTTTGCCCGCTTCGTCCGTGAAGGATGACGTAGAACGCTCGCATCACTTAACCCTTTTGAGAGCGCGATTGTCGTAAGCGACTCGGCCCGACCGTTTCCCGATGCTGATTTTTCCAAAGCATGATGGGCGCGTTTAGATTGACGGAGCCAGTCAGCCATGTCGAACGCAGGGGCGCGAGCCCATCCCCATCG
>NZ_JBQEPU010000061.1:0-8599 GCF_052045835.1 Paraburkholderia sp. 22099
AAAGGGAGCGCGAGATACTAAAAAAGTCCACGGCCTTCTTCGTCAAGGAACTGGATCGCTCCTCGAGGTGATCCGTTCGCTGAAGAAGGCCTGGCCAGTCAGCGTGATGTGCCGGTTGCCTCACTCGCCAACATAAACCGCGCGACCGGCCCCTCCCTGACCTCCAGCGTCGGACCGCAGCCCCCTACCGCGCGAGCGGTTTCGTTCATCGACCCACTCCGGTCAGATGACCTTCTCGAAACCGGTCAGTCGGGTGGATTCGGTTTATGCGAACCGGAGTGCCCATAAGCGGCCGTTGGCGACCTCACCCAACCTGGCCAGGAAAAGTCAATCGTCGCGGTCATCGTTTGGACATTCGTGCGGCTGCCTTGCCCGGACAACGGACATTCGCTTGACGACGCCGACGGGTCGCCGCTCGCAAAACCTTCGACACATATAGTTACCGCTATGCTTGGTTGCGTATTTGCACGAGAAATCTTAAACTCTACCGGCATCCAAGCAGTCTGCTTGAAGATCAACGTTAAACTATTATAGAAAATACCGAATTATCTTCCTCTGGATTTAAAGGATCAAATCGGTATATTTCAATAAAATATTTCGGGCCATGAAAAATCACTTTGATAGTATGTTTTTGGAGATTGAGCAATGTAAGTCAGACGTGGAATGCAGGGTGCGAATAGTTTCTTGCATTCGCCTGCTTCTGCAACAAATTGACTACGGATTGCTTGAATGGATTTCCCAGCAAAAACCTGCCATCGAATTTCAACCCGATCAAGTTATCCTTGATGCGCTACGAGCGCCTGCGGATGGTTCGTTAGTTGACGCCTTGGAAGCGCTTCTGATTTCCGCTGAACAGCTAGGCTGGGTCGGTGTTGCGCGTATCCTGGCGACTTCCGCGCACGGCAGGCCTGCGGAGCAAATCTGCGGTGATCAACCTCGGACACTATTGGGACTGCTGCGCGGGGTCGTCTCGATCCGAAACAACGGCGCAGAAGGACATGGACTCGTTGGTGGCTATGCGCGAGATGTCGAACTCGATGCATTGCGGTTTGTAATTGATTGTCTTGCGAATGTCACGCCGATTCTCGCCGATGACGGGGTACAAGCGGCAATTGGACCAGATCGACTTCGACTTCGCTTGGACTTCATCAGGGGGTGGGCTGGCCAACCCGCCCTGATTCGCCGCGTTAAACTTCTAGGTACAGAGCGTGTGAGAGCCTTCTGTCAAATCGCCAAGGATGGGGATTCGAGAGAAGAGTTCAATTATGAGGCGGTCAGTCCATTCAGTGATGTGACCGGTCGCTCTCTGCCTGCGCCGATAATTTGGAATAATTCGTGGGAACCGTTTGTCTATCTTCCCGATCGCACAACAGACTCATTCACTGGCCGCGATCCTCAGTTAATTGAACTTAAGGATTGGCTAAATGACGTCGATTCACGTGCGTGCCTGATTCATGGTGATGGGGGCTACGGGAAAACCACATTGGCTCTTGAATTCCTACATCGGATTCTGGACGAAGAAGTGGACGTAGACTGGCGGCCACAAATGATCTTGTTCTACACGGCAAAGCGCTGGCAATGGGGGCTGAATGGCCTTGAACCCATTGCAGCTGGTCAGCCACATCTTTTAGAGCTCTTGGCGCACCTGCATATTCTGTTTTTCGGAAAATATCCATCGACGGATTTCTACCGATTCAATGTTCCGCAGGCGGCGATCAACTTACAGTCAAAGATTAAATCAGAATTAAAATTAGAAAGAAAAGAGATTTTAATTGTTGTTGACAATGCAGAAACGCTTATCGAAAGCGAGGAGGAACGCGCCGTTCTCCGCAAAGAATTGCAGGAGATATCCAGGCGCGTAGGCCGAGTCATGCTCACGTCTCGGCGTTGGGAGCAAATTGAGGCATATCCTGTCGCCGTGGATATTCTCACAGAGCGTGAGGCCCTTGCCTTTTTGCGCGATCGCGCTGAAAAGTTAAATATTAAAATTGTTAAGAAAGCCAGCGATACCGACATTCTCGAGTCCGTGAAAAAGCTTGAACGGCGGCCTATTGTTCTCGCCGCGTTTGCAAATGCATTGGTCGATCCGGCATTAAAGAAGATAGATCAAGCCGCTTCGCAGGTAGCGACGATGCTCCGCAAAGATCTTGGGGAGTTCCTATTTTCCGATGCGTGGGCCCGTCTTAGTCAGGACGTCCGCCGCCTTTTGCTGCTTATGACTCGGATTGGAGACGTGCATGACGATCAGTCGTTGAAAATCTGCGCGGACGTAGCCGGCGTGTCTGCTCAGATTGCCGAGGCGGCGCTACAAGAATCAGGGGGTATCGCCTCCATGATTAACGTACAGGGTTCCTTGCAGATTGCTTTCTCAAAGAATTTTCTCGAATATGCCCGTGACAAGCAAGTAACGACCTCAGCTGGAGCGAAGAGTCCCAACACGGAAGAAATTGCTAGGGCGCGCGCTGACTATTCTGCTTTTGTACAAAAGGCGCAGCGATTCTCCGGTGACCGCTTTCCTCAGGCATTCCGAACTCCACAAGCTAAAGCGGCTCATAGGGCACGACAAGAAGGCGACCTCGTGGAAGCCAGACGCTTATACGATGCAGCAGTGATGACCGATAGTACCAATGGATGGTTGCTTAATCGGTTCGCCTTCTTCTTGTCTCATGATGCTCGCGATAACGAGGCGGCTCTCCATCAGGCGCAGAAGGCTGTTGAATTGTTGCCTAGCGAGGGGGAAGTCTGGTATACACGGGGCCTCATCGAGGCTAGGCTAGGACTGGTGCGGGAATGTGAAACGTCTCTTACCAAAGCTCAGCAGTTCGGTATCGCATCAGCTCGATGCTCTATGCAACGTGCGTGGGCATACCTGAAAGCTCGTCCGAGGCAGTTAGGATTAGCTGAAAAAGAGATCAACACACTGAAGAATCATCTGCAATCCAATGTGAAGGATGTCAGGCTTCAAGAGGAAATTCGACTACTTGAAGGGCGTTTGCGCTATTTACGCGATCGCTTTAAAGAATAAAGGGACGGCCTTGGGCGCGTTCGGCTACCTTCCGAGCCGAACGGCCGCTTGAGCTTAAAGCTGCCGAAGAGGTGGGGCATCGTTCCGCGTCCGGAGTGGGTCGGGCCGAGTCCATCTGCGCTTCGAAATCAACGCCGCAAAGCGGCCATTGGCATCTTGCTCCCGGAAAGAGGCCGGTCGTACGGCCGGAGTCGCCGTTGATGGTTTTTCCCAACGCTGAGCGAGCGATTGTGTCAGCAATGACCGTCTAACAGGTCTTGGCGCGCACACATCGCGGGGGAAGACAACATCTATTTGCCGGCTGAGAATCCCTTTCCTTGAACAAAACGACTAAAAGTCCTATTCTTCGCTTAGCATAAATGACTCGTGATCGAAACCGACGCGTCTGTCGGCGGACATCTAAATTGGTTTTTTACAGACGATTATCATTTCACTGGCCACGCTACTATATACGCGACCGTCAAAATCGCCGTAACAATCGATTGCGGTAAAACCGATTCGCATAAGAGTATGCAAAAACCATGACGAATTAAAGAGATGATATCTTATGAGATAAGACGACTGACTCCCTCTTCGGACGAAGGTCCATATCCCCTGTATTTCTGAATAGTCGTGACTCTTTGTCCGAATATAAGCTACCTGACCGTTTCGAAGCTTGTACTTGCCGATTTTATTAAAACTCCTAGCAACAATCTCTTTTGTAACGCAACTCAACACTAGGTAGCCACCTTTCGATACAGCGTTTCCCATGTTTAACAAGAATTGAACGTTTTGTCTCCGGCTGGAAAACTGCCCGAAGGAGCTGTTGAGGTTTATGACTAGGTCGAAGCTTCGAGCGCCGAAGTTTCGCTCAAGATCTTGTCGTAGGAAATCGATCTGTTGACCGCGCGCGTTTCTTCGCGCTTTGAGGAGCAAGTACTCGCTTGAGTCAATTGCTCGTACCCGAAGTCCACGCTTTGCTAACTCGATGGCGTGCCGGCCAATTCCGCAGCAAAGATCTATGCAAGAGTTGCCGTACAAGTCGCACTTGCTGAGGATGAAGTCAATTTCGACCTTTGCGTCCGGCCAAACGTAGTCCGGAAATAGAAAAGAGTAACCATCGCTCCAGTAATGATCATTCAAATACCACCTATCACGATTTCTAGATGACCCACGATGGCGCCACGAAACTTGTCTGCTCATGATCGTCGAGCACTCCCTAGTTAGCCAGATGCATGCGGAGGAAACAATGAAGATAGAAATCCTATTACACCATGTCTCGCAAGATCAGCGCGGGCTGGTAGGAGAGTCGCCCTACTTTGGCTGGATGCACGGTCCTGCGGGAGGAGGGTCTGGTGGCGGGGACAAGACCAAGCCCAAGCCCCACCCCCACCCCCACCCCAATAAGCCTCAGCCCAGTGAGCCGCGTGAGAATGAGAACACGGGGGAGGATGATGAAAAGCGCAAGGATCAAGAGACGCCGCCGTCCAATACACAGCGGGAGTGCAATTATGTCCTTCGGCCAGAACCATGGGGAGGAGTTCTGATAAGTACGAACACTCAGAGGGTCTATGCGGCCGACCAACCGGCGTTCGAACTTCTCAGTGGTCTTAGCAAAGATGAGAGGTTGGACAAACTTCTAGCGACATTCGATTCCGACCGAGGCTCTTCCGATCGGCTGACGGATTTGCTTCGGTTGCATGTGGAGCACATAGAACTAGCAAACTCATGAGTCAAAATTTCGCGACTTGCGACTTGTCGGCGCCGCTTCACATTGATTTCGAAATAACAGGACGGTGCCAACTCGATTGCAGCTATTGCTCCGCCGCTCCGCTGGGGCAACCCGACGTTCCAACGGACAGAGCGCTAACTCTCTTGGCGGAAATGCATGAAATTGGGGTGTTTTCGCTTTTGCTATCCGGGGGCGAACCTACACTCCATCGGGATTTTTTAAAGATAACTACCGCAGCCTCCCGGTCTGTTCGTAGTCTCGTGATAAACACCAACGGGATTCGCTTCTCTAGGGAGAAATTTTGTGCTGAGTTCGTTGATGCAGCTCCAAATGCACTTGTTGCGATCAGTCTAGATTCCCCAGACGCGGTTGTGAGTAATTCATCGAGAGGTGCGGGAGCTGTGCAAGCAATGGCGGCTATCGCGAACTGCTCTGCGGTGGGATTGCCAATCTGCATTTCAGCAGTGCTCACCGAAAAAACTTTTTCGACCGCAACGCGATTGATCGACCGCTTCGCCCCGAGGACTCGCACATTTCGCTTTTTCCCCCGCGTCCCGCGCAATGAAAACGACTTGGCTCTAAACGATGCCGCGTACGTTGAATCATTAAATGAATTTTACGCTGGCCTTAAAGAATTGTCTATCAGTAATCCGGCGTTAGAAATACTCACGCCATCAGGCAATGCGAAGAATTGGGAGCCGGAAGCAGGGACAGGATGCACCATGGAGTGTGTATGTTCCGCGACACGCGTTTATATCGACAGGAAACTTAATGTTTATCCTTGCTACTATTCTGCGCACCCTGATAACTTGATTGGATGCTGCGAATTGCGGTCGCTGGACGAGTTGTGGAACTCTGAGAAAGCTCAATCGGTGAGAAAAAGGTCCAAGCACAAGCGCCTTTGCGGATCTACTGGCCCGAAAACCATTCCTGTTCGCTATCAACGACAAACGGCGGTTTGAAATGTCCATGTTCTCATGTAGATCTGAAGCGGCGAGGGCACTCAACCGCGTAAGTTACGACAGCATTGCAAATAGCTGGGCCACGATACGAAGGGAACTCAGCGAGAATGAAAGCAGATTGCTAAAATTGTTGTTTGAAGGAGTTGCAGCTAACGACAGAGTCCTCGATCTTGGGTGCGGGACTGGTTCTCCAATCGGCGAGTATGTTTTAACGCGCGGGGTGCAATTTACCGGCGTGGACCAATCGGAAAGTATGTTAGAGATTGCCAGACTTAACCTTCCGGGCGGTGAACTGTTGAAGTCATCAATCGAGGCGTTCAGACCTAGTGGAATATATGCTGCTGCCATTGCGTGGGATTCCATCTTCCATATCCCTCGGCAGGACCACTTCAAAATTTTCTGTCGAACGTGTGATGCACTCCGGTCGGGAGGAAGGTTTATGCTGACGGTCGGTGGATCAGAGCATCCATGCTTCACCGGGAGTATGTTTGGGTCGCTCTTTTTTTTCGACTCCCACCCTCCAACCACCACTGTATCCCTATTGGAGACGGCAGGTTTCAAAATCATTCATACAGAGTTCGTGGATCTTCCCACAGAAGGGCGAAACAAGGGCCGGTTCGCAGTTGTAGCGGAATCGCTATGAGTAGTGGCGAGACGAATGGAGCTTACTGGGCGGGTCGAGGCAGCACCAAACGCGATTCGCTCGCCGCAAACCGGTCATCGAGCGAAGCGGCATGAGACCGTGGCCGTTCGAACTGGACGACGACCTCGACCGTCCGTTCATAGCCGCAATGAAACGCACACCAACTTACAAAGCGCAGGGGTCGGGCAGCGGCGAAAATCCGCGACTTCTGAATAAACGCTCCGAAGCCAAATTTCCCTTGGTAACCATCGCACAGCATTCGGAACGACCGAGCGCGGATAACATACCCAATGCGGCGTCAAGCAAAAGTCCAGCTGTGCCTGATTTCTGGTTTCCGGGTGCAGTGACGGAACATCGACCTACGGGAATATGCGCAGTGCATCGAATCACGGTTCAACAGCCTTATTTCGTCATTCCTCACAACGCCTGGACTGAGCAGGTCGAACTGATCATTTCGTGCCCTGAACGCGGCATCTTGGATTGGCAGGAGCCCTTCGGGTTTGTCCGGGAGGTGAACATCTCTGGCTCACTCGTCGGCGCAACCAAGCGAGTCATCATCCCGGGTAAGAACGGCGAGACCGACCATTACGACGTGCCTATGAAGACGGCAGGCTGGTCGAGCACGCGACGTGACGCCGTGCTAGCCGGTGGTATTCCCGCCCGGCTCCGATCAAGCGAATTTGACCGTCAGCGAGCCGACGAAGCAGCGCGTCTCGGTCAGAAATGGTTTCATGGTAGTCACAGCGAAGCCACGACATTCATACGGGATTTGATCGGCAAAGCGCGCAAACGGGTGTGGATCGTTGATCCGTACTTCGCCACGACTGAATTCTTTGGCTTTGCTCTGGCGACCGCCTATGACGACATGGATGTCCTCATCCTGACGAGTGGCGAAGAGTTGAAGAAGACGGATCAGATTGACGCTGTGAGAGAGGCCGGTGAGGTACTGCTAAGTCAACTCGAAAGCAGAAAGGACATGTCGCACATCAAGGTTCGCGTCATGACGGGGACGCCCGCAGTCCACGATCGGTTTCTCGTCATTGATGACAAGGTTTGGCTAACGGGCAACTCCCTAAACTCCATCGGCGACCGTGCAGGGATGATGATTTCAGTGCCCGAACCCTCAGTCGTCGTTGACAAGCTGAACGAGATCATCCATGACGCGCAGCGCACGAAGAAATTGTCAGAATGGGTCGCCAACCGGAAAGCTGGAGGCGAGTCATGAGTTTTCGCGGACCTAAGGCCGAAGCGCCGCAAGAAATCAACGTATTTTCTGCCGTCTACAATCCGAAACTGCTTAACGCGCCCGTTGATGGGCCGCCGAAGCTGATCTGGCCATCGCTGCGTCATGAGGACCCGGTTTCCGAGCTTGATAGTCAGACCATCCCAAAAATGGACCTGATATCCAGGCGACGTATGCACAACAAGAAGGTGGGCGACGATGATCAACTGCTCGGTTGCGTCGTATTCTGGGAGGTAGTGCGGCGGTCCAGACTTGTTTTCATATTCGATCGGCACATGTCATCTGGTCTGATGCGTCGATTACGTAAAGAGTTAACGCCGGCGACCTCGCGCGGCCTCGAGACTTTACTGTTGATTGGCGATACGCAGGAAAATGCCAGATGTAGGTCGCTGCTGGCCGATATCGAGAAAGCCTACGCGAAGGTGCAACGGGTTCCTAAAATTGTCTACCTCGATGGCATGAAATCCAACGAAGCTCCTTTTCCGCACGATCGGTTCGCGGTCACTGACGGCGAGTTCTGGCATTTCGGTGGTACTGCAGGCGGTATTGAGGAGTGCCTCACGGCCGCGAGCCGTGGCTGGAAGGCCAAGGACGTTGGCATCCAGGCTTTTATGGACGAAGCCTGGACCGCGCTCTCCGACAAACAGAAGGTGAATGCATGATTGACCAGCGACTACGTACGCGTAATGACTATCTCGTGGACATGGACCGCCGTATCGACCAAGCCAGCCGAATCCGGGATGCAGACTGGTTCGCGTCAGCATGCTCAGCTGCGTCTCGTGTCTTTGAAGATGTCCTCCTTTCGGGCATTACGGAAAGGGGTGAACTGAAGATAAAGATGCTGGGAGTTCTCGTGGACGCCATCGAACAGCGACTGAATGATTTATCGCAGCCAGTTACTGACGGGTGCACCAAATAGTGCCTTGCGCGTTATACGGGTATGAAGACGAAAACTGATGCCCGAAAACTGGACCAGGCGACGCAGGCGCACCTGAGGAAGATGGTGGTGCAGGCG
>NZ_JBQEPU010000062.1:0-8589 GCF_052045835.1 Paraburkholderia sp. 22099
TAACCGATGCCGGCCGTCGCGGTCCAGCCGTGCACGAGCGGCAGGCGGCCGACCAGATCGTAGGCGACGGCGCGCGAACTCGGCGACGGCCCGAAGCCGGTGTTCGGCGAGAGCGCGACGGAGGCGAACACGGAGTCGCGCCAGCCAGCGGTCAGCACCAGTTCGTCGTAGTTGAAGCGCGAGGACTGTGATCCCTGGAGGAACTGGTAGTGCGAGAGCATGGCTTGGGCGCTCCAGTCGCCAGCCAGGCGCCAACCATATCCACCGTTGACGACGACTTCCGCGCCGTTGGTGGGGCGGCGGGCGGAGCGCAGCGACGCAGCCGACGCGCCCGCAAAGAAACCGTTGCCCGGATACCAGTTGGCCCCTGCGCTGACGGACGGCTGCCTGTTGCCGATGTCCATGCCGCGCGTGACCTTGTTCGTGGTGACACCTGCCTCGAACTGCCAGTCATCGCTCGCAGCCGCGGCGGGCAACGATAACACGGCGAAGGTGACGAACAGCGGGCACCATCGAACCCGGCCTACGGATAAACCGGCCGCCTTGCGGCAAGTCAGGAGCAAAGCACGCCGCAACTCCATATCGTTGGTTCACAGTTCCGGTGGATTGGGACGCTGACCGACTGGGCGTCCAGCCATCTGCACGACCCGGTGCGATGCATAATGCATCCCATCGGGTCGTGCAATCCTAACCGATAAACGCAAACGGAAAAATTCCGGAGCAAACGTCAGTGGTGTCATGAACTCGCCGCGCCGCGTGAAGCGGCCGAGAAAGCGCGCAAGTCGGCGGTGATACTCGCGATAGAGCGCGGCCAGCGCAGGTGACATGAGGTCGTCGTGCTTGAAATTGGAAAGATGACCGCAAGTGACGCCGGGCGCGAAGAAAGTCGCAAACGACGCGAAAAACCGGTGAGCGCCGTCACGCTGGTCGACGCAATGCAAAGATCGCACAGTTGCTTGTTGCGGGCAAAAAATATCAGATCAGGAAAGGCGGTTTCTACTGTCAGTACGCCCTCAACCCCCGGTAGGGATGTGCTGACATCTCCGGCGCGATGCGCCGCGCCTCATGGAACCGACGCGATGGCATGCCCGGCGTGCAGCAAGGGACGCCAGCAGGAGGCTCAATTATTTTCTACCGGAATGCATCCCGCATCGATCAGGATGGCACCTACGGAGCAGAGCCTCGATGCGAGGCAGGGTCACGCGGCAAGCGCGATCGACGGGGCAGACAGCCGACAACGGCTGGTCGCACGAAAAAGTCCAGGGAACATCAATGAGCGCCCCAACTGACCGGGAACGTTGGAGCGGCGAAGACTGCGCCGTCAGCCAACAATTGAACCGGCCTGCGTCTAAGACTTCTCAAGGACCAGGCCGACTGGAGACAATGTAGTGCGATTTGCCCTCGTGACCGAAGACCCTGTATTGACCCGCGATCTGACCGGATGTTTTGCCAGCGACCCGATTGTGATCGAGCCATTCAGCGCTGGACAGGATTTCCTGCGCGCAGCGCGTGCGACCATGTATGACCTCGTGCTGATCGATGCACAGAACAGTTCACTGTTACTCGACGTGCTTCAGTCATCGCGCAACAGCGATGCGACTGTGGGCACGCCGGTGGTCGTCCTCACGCCGTTCCCGGACTGGGCGGCAATGCTAGGCTGGATCAACGCCGGCGCCACGGATGTGGCCTACCGCTACGACCTGGAACAGGTGCGTCTGCGCGCGCATGTCGTGCTTCAGCGCGAGACACATCGGGCGGCAAGTGCCGACACCATTGAACTGGGCAGCTACGTGTTGCGAAAAGATGTCGGCCTGGTGGCTCTCGATGGCGTGGAGATACCGCTGACGCCGCGCGAATTTACGATAGCCTGGCTGTTTTTCTCGAATCCAGGCAGGTTTCTGAGCCGGGCGCAGATTGCCGGCAGCGTCTGGGGTTCACGCGAGCACGTCGCCTCGCGCTCCATTGAGCAGCACGTCTACAAGCTGCGCAAGAAGCTTCGCCTATCGCACGCATCCGGACTGAATCTGAAGACCGTCTATGCGCTCGGCTACAGGCTGGATTCCGTCCTGTCCGTCAGCCCACCTGATGGGCAGACGGGCGCGCCGAAACCTGGCGCGGCACGACCTTCATGCGCAATGCAGTCCGATGCCCGCGAACAGGGCGCTGACGTCGCCGATGCCTGAACGTCGCTTTAGCCAAAGCCGCGAAACGGGAAGGAGATGACAATGGATATTATCGAAATCGCGAAGAACGCCGGTATGCAGTTGCTGCTCGATGCAAAGATCGGCCGGGAGACATATCACAGCGTATGCGGTTCGCTGTCGTCGTTGCAGCGCTTCGCGGACGCCGTACGCGCAGCGGCCGCCGCACAGTCAGCAGCACAGGGCGACGACGAAGAGCATATGAAGTAGCGGCCTGCATCTGCGCAGCGCCCGCGGAGTGCACCAACCGCGCTTGATGTGCTGCGTCCTCTTCTGGCAAGACGTCTCCACCTGTCCGTACCAGATGATCAGCGTTTTGGTTGCGATGGATCGCGCCGGTCTGCTGCACGTCCCCTTGCAGCACCTCGTGCACGCGCCCACAGGGATCGGCCGAACGAGCACCTCGCGCACGATCCACACGATCCCGCGATAAGGCTGCTGCAGATCAACGCCCAGCGCGAGCATCGCCTCATGGACCATCGTTGGGTGACCGGCACCGCGAAACCGTCCTCCAGCGCTACGGTCGCCTTGCGCTCTTGCTGGCAGATGCGCCCAGGGTCTCACACGATGCCGGTCCGCTGGCGCACGCACCGGTGCCGGTCACTGCGACGTGCCCGCAACAAACCCTTTCGTTCTCGCCCAGGCAGCATGGCTGTTGCGCCGGCGGATCGTCTGATGCACGCACCAACACTGAAGAAATGGACCGACTTTATCGACCATCGCACTGCCGTCCGCCGCCGTGCGGCTAACCATCGCGTGAGCTAAGCAATGGAGCAAGCCCGGGTGTGAAAATGTGTCCATTCATCGAGCGGAATCTAGGGAAGCTGAGTTTCAGGCAGCGGCTAAACAGGCCCTGCATCAGCTCCTATCGACTCGCCAAAACCGTCCCCGGAATACTCAACAATTGTCATTGAAGCAACATCTGGATCGCTGGTTAGCACCTACGGACAGTTCTCATTGATCGGCGTGTCGCCGGAACGAAGACCTCCACGAATGCAACCATGGAAACCTGACTATGCATACGACGCCAGACAGCTTTGCCAATGCAACCGGACACCGCCCCGAGTCTGTTGACGTATCTGCGTATGAAGCATCGCGAGTGTTTAACAGGGAAGCAATATGCAACCTGTCGCTAGCCGATCAATTGCTATTTGAATGGTTCGGGAAGGGTCCGCACGTCGAGGCCAGATACGCTTGCGTGCATCACGCTTTCGAGCAATACGCTGCGGCGCAGCCCGACGCCATTGCCGTGCAGCATCTTGGAAACAGGATCACGTATGGCGAATTGAACCATCAGGCGAATCGTCTGGCTGCCACATTGGTCAGTCACGGCGTATCGACGGGCGACGCGGTCGCACTCTTTCTGCAGCGTTCGATATCGATGGTAATCGGCATTCTTGCCGTGCTGAAGGCTGGCGCTGCATACGTGCCACAGGATGCTGGCGTGGCTCCGCAGACTCAGCTTCGCCACATCATCAATGTTACTTCGGCGAAGGTGATCCTGACGCTCGGCCGGCTAAAGCACCTGGTCCCTGTGCCTGACGGACACGTGTGCATCGCAATCGACGAATATGTCGACGAACCTGCAGCTGACAACCTGGATATCGCGGCTCCTCTCTCCGTCGCGAGTGATGTCAATGCCGACAACCGGTGTTTCATTCTATTCACATCCGGGACGACCGGTGTTCCGAACGGGGTGCAGGTCACACATCGCAATGTATCGAACATCCTGCTGACCGAACCCGGATCTCTCGGGATGCGCCCCGGCGTCAAGGTGGCGCAGATGCTCAACATCGGGTTTGACATGGCGGCCTGGGAAATCCTGGGTTCACTGGCAAACGGCGCAACGCTTGTGATTCGCGGAGAAGGCTTCGCGCAGGTAGCCAGGGAAGTCGATGTCATCATTTCGACTCCGTCAATCCTCGCCACCCTGGACGCCGACCAGTGCCGCACCGTCAAGGTCGTCGCGGTCGCGGGCGAACCCTGCCCGAAACCGCTCGCAGACAAATGGGCCGCCTTTTGCGCGTTCCACAATTCCTGCGGCCCGACCGAGACCACCATCGTCAATACGGTGCAGCGTTATGACCCGTCGGCCGGGCGACTCACTATCGGTACGCCGACACCCAACAACACGGTCTATATCCTCGACGAGCATCGCAAGCCCTGTGCGATCGGCGAAGTGGGCGAAATGTGGGCAGGCGGCGATTGTGTCACTGCAGGCTATCTGCACAACGCCCGGTTGACCACCGAGCGCTACGCAGCCGATCCATTTCTTGGCAACGGACGGCTGATGTTCCGCACCCGGGACCTTGGCCGCTGGACGCCGGACGGTGAGCTTGAGCACTTGGGCAGAGTGGACGATCAGGTCAAGATACGCGGCTTTCGGGTCGAGCTGGATTCCGTGTCCGCGGTTCTCGAATCGGTGCCGTCGTGTACGCATGCGGTGGCCTTGAAGCTCGACAGCCGCAATCTCGCCGCGTTCGTCTGTCCCCGCTCTGTCGACACTCACGTTGCGCGTCAGATGGTCGCAGCGGCGCTGCCGTACTACTGCACACCTTCGCTGATCGTCGCAATGGACGCATTTCCACTAACCAGTCGGGGCAAGGTGGACAAACGCGTACTTCTGAACCTTGCCCTCGAGCGACTGGAAGAACAGCAGCGGCAAGCCAGTCCAGTCGAGGAGTCACTGCTTTGCGAGGTGAGAGCATGACGGCAAGTTCTCTCGACGCTGAACTGCCGATGCCACAGGGCGTCATGCGCCGCTTCGCGCGGCATCCGGCTCTGATGCACTATCACCGCCTCGTCTGTCTGGTGGGAGCGATCAACCTGGCGTTTCTCGCGTTTGGCGTGACACGCGGAACGTGGTGGACGAGGAACGGGATTGCGCTCGGCCCGATTTCAAATCTGGTTCTGGTGAATTTCTCGATCGCGATTCTGATCCGTCAACAGTACGTGATCAATCTGTTGTTCTGGCTGGCGACGCGGGCGCCGACGCACTGGCCGCTGTCGATCCGGTGGACGCTCGCGAAGGTCTATCACTTCGGGGGCTTGCACAGCGGCTGTGCTGCGGCCGCAACGGTCTGGTTCGCAGTTTTCGCGGGTTCCCTGACGTTCCATCTGGCGAACGGATTGCCTGGCGTGTCGGTCGGCATCGTCTGGGTGACGTATGCGTTGCTCGCGATTCTGCTCGTCATCGTACTGATGGCGCTGCCCGCCATTCGCGCCCGCTTCCACAACAGCTTTGAAAAGACGCACCGCTTCGGTGGATGGGCCGCACTACTACTGTTCTGGACGCAGAGCGTCATGTTCATCAACGACCAGCGAGGCGGCGCAGGTCTCGCGCACGCGCTGCTCTCGTCGCCCGGATGGTGGATGCTTGCTGTCCTCACGACTAGCATTGCGCTTCCGTGGACGCGGCTGCGCAAGGTGCCGGTCAGGATCGACACGCCATCGTCTCATGCCGCCATAGTCCGCTTTGACCACGGCGTCACGCCTTTCCCCGGATCGTCGACCGCCGTGAGTCGTCATCCTCTGTTCGAATGGCATTCGTTCGCCAACATCCCCGCGCCTCGGGAGAACGGCTTTCGCCTCATCGTTTCCCGCGCCGGAGACTGGAGCGGATCGTTCATCGACGACGCGCCGTCGCACGTCTGGGTCAAAGGAATCCCCACTGCCGGGGTGGCCAACATCGAAACCCTTTTCACACGCGTGGTCTATGTCGCGACCGGCAGCGGCATTGGACCGGTGCTCCCCCATCTGCTGGCGAAACGGGTGCCAGCCCGGCTTGTCTGGTCGACCAGGAGCCCTCGCGAGACATATGGCGACGCACTGTTAGATGAGATTCTTCAGGCAGAGCCGGGCGCAATCATCTGGGATACCGATACGCAAGGCAAGCCCGACATGGTTCGACTCGCCTACGCTGCCTACACGCAGTTCAATGCAGAGGCCGTGATCTGCATTGCAAACCAGAAACTCACGAATGCAGTCGTCTACGGCATGGAAAGCCGGGGGATTCCCGCTTACGGCGCGATCTGGGACTCCTGATCGTGACGGCGTGTCTGGTGCAACGCAGATCATCCATTTTTTTCTTGAGAGGTTCGCATGACCATTCTGATCGAACGCCGGGATCGGGTCGCCGTTATCCGGCTGAACCGCCCCAAAGCGATGAACGCATTGAGTTCCGAAGTGATGGAGGAGATTGTCTGCGCGATGCAAACGCTCGATCGCGATCCGCAGGTGGGCTGTTTCGTGCTAACCGGTTCCGAGAAGGTCTTTGCGGCAGGCGCGGACATCAAGGAGATGCAGGGCAAATCCTACATGGACATGTTCAACGAGGATTTTTTCGCTGGCTGGGATAACTTTGCGGCGCTACGCACGCCGAAGATTGCCGCCGTATCGGGCTTTGCGCTCGGTGGCGGCTGCGAACTGGCGATGATGTGCGACATGATATTCGCCGCCGAAACCGCAGTCTTCGGCCAGCCTGAAATCAGGCTCGGTGTGATCCCGGGCATGGGTGGCTCGCAACGCCTGACGAAACTGATCGGCAAGGCGAAGGCGATGGACATGATCCTGACGGGACGCACGATGGCGGCCGACGAGGCCGAGCGCGCGGGGCTCGTCGCCCGCGTGATTCCCGCCGATCGGTTGATGGAAGAAACGCTCGCCGCTGCCGCGACGATCGCCGGGTACGGCAAGGTGACTGCCATGGTCGCCCGCGAGGCGGTCGATCGCGCCCTCGAACTGGGTTTGCGCGAAGGGCTCCTGTTTGAGCGGCGAACATTTCACGCACTGTTCGCAACGGAAGACCAGAAGGAGGGCATGCGCGCTTTCGTCGAGAAAAAAACGCCCGAGTTCAAGGGCCGCTAGAAAGGACGACTCGCACTAATGCAACGCCTCGTCCAGAGTAACGCTCCGCCGTTTGGAATCGTCAATCTTCACCCGAAAAGAATGTGCGAAGTAATTTCCAGAATCTACGGCGATGATAAATCTGTCGTGGGCAAGTTCGGGTACTGTGCCGACGGGTCACCATTCGAGTCATATCCGCGAGGAGCATTCGCCTTTGCATCGGCGAACGCCAGATGAGACAGAACGACTCTGCATTCAGTTTCCTGCAATTGATCTTCGATGAAGTTGCCTCGAACGCACGTGCGTCCGCTTCGGAGAAGTTCGAAGCACCGGGCCGGATCGGCTACGGCCGCCCGCATCCGGCAGGGGGCGGCCAGAAAATCTTTTTCGAGGTGCATGTTCGATCTGAGTCGGAAAAAATGCAACGCTTCGAGGGGAATCGACCATATTTATTGCATTCGGTGAATTCAAACCGCCAGTGGCGGCATAGTGAATTCAGATAGTTTCCACTTCGAAGAACCTTCCAAACCAATCCGGGTAGTGGGGCGTCTATTGGTCGCCCGCTCTGCCTTCGGCACCAGACGGTTCTGCGATATCGGGCGAGTTTGCGTGATTGAGGGCGGCGAGCGTCCTGCCCACCATTTCGCATGTTGCTGGACGATGCATGTGCTTGCTGGCCGCCCTTTGGCCTATATCTTTGGTGGGAGCGGCCAGAGAGTGAGGGTTACCAGGCGGCCACGGAGCGGAAGAGGTCGAGATGCTGCCTCCGCTCGCCAATGATGGCGTAATTTGGCAATGCTACGCCTGACACTTGAAAACCACGGGAGCGAACAAGTCTGAGCGCCGGAATCAAGTCGGTGTTGCCGGTCATGACGATCATTTCTTCGACCGCTCCGCTATCTGCCATCGTGGAAAGGCCGAGGCCAATGCCGTTGGTGCGCGTAATTTTGTTCCCGCGAGTGGATAGTCGATTTGGGGCTGGCAGAGACTTCGAGAACAAGTTTGCTTCAAGAGGTCTTTCAGAAAGTTGTTCCCCATACCAACGTTTGAAGTGTGTCGGCCCCAAGTGAAGCGCCGAATTGAATGCCGATGACAGCGCTCGCGCCTAAGTTTGCCGGTGCAAAGTGGGAGAAGCTGAGCCTTTGGTACGGGGCTGTTGCCGTTGGTTTGCGTAAAGTTGTTCGCGTCCGCCAGCGGGCAGTCGGGAGCCATGAGCCAGCTGGGAACAATATTGTACAAATCGCAGTTGCATAATATTGTTCCCGCAGCCAACGAAGTCGTGACCATGGCCGAAGCGCGGACAGGGCAGGCCGTTGGCAGATACGCCAACAACAAATTTCTGCAAAAGACGGAAACAAGTTTATGCAAACAAACGGGACGACCACCTAAACCTTGGCGCCCATTTCTATATTTGACATAAGACAAATTATCACCCGGACGGATTGTAGTAGCTTTATAGATGGAATGGTCGCCTCCCGCCTTAACGGGCCAACCGACGCCGCAGCAACCCCGGCGACGACGTCGAGCCCGAGTATCGTCTCCG
>NZ_JBQEPU010000063.1:0-6802 GCF_052045835.1 Paraburkholderia sp. 22099
ACAGGCTCGACGTAGTGAATCTGGAAAACGCGCTTGGCCAGGTCGATGGCAATAGTCGTGGGTTCCATCAGCTTTCTCCTTAACGGGATATCCCAACGGAGACGATACTCGGGCTCGACATCGTCGCCGGGGTTGCTGCGGCGTCGGTTGGCCCGTTAAGGCGGGAGGCGACCATTCCATCTATAAAGCTACTACATTTGGGATTTTGCATAATTCTTTTTATGACAAATTCAGGATCACTAATTTACGTTAACCTGAAAAAAAACTGTTCCCGCTTCCTGCAGAATCCTGTTTCTGATCTGCAGACCCCGCTCTGCGGATGGCGGCAACCGGGACACCGAAAGCCTTCGGTGCACGCATCGGATGGCTCAGATGTTCGGCCGCGCCAGCGCGTTCGCCCTGAATGCCCGCTCGCACGCCGGACACCGGACTCCCGGATGCGCTGCTCCTGCGGCGAGTGGCGCATTTCGCTCGCGAAGCCGAACAGCTGCATGATGCCGGTCCACGACCGCACGCGACCGCGACAGCGGCACGCTCTCCTCGAAGACCCGCACCGACGACTTCACGGTGCCGTCCCTCGTCCGGCCGACCATCGCCGCCCCGGCGTCATTGCTGGATCGTCGCGTGCTTCATCAGCTCGCCGGTGAACTGCGCGGCGGCCTTCTCCAGCGCGAGCGCCTGCAACAGCAGACGGATCGTGTCCTTCGCCTGGTCGAATGACGGGACCTGCGTGGGCCGTTTTGCATCAAATTTCACGATCACGCGCATCGCGTTGTTGCCGTCACCGGTCGCAATCGCGACCGGCGTGACACCGCCGGCTGGCAACTGCGTGATCGCCTGCGCCACCGCGAGCGGCAGCCCCTGGGTATTGCCTTCGCGTTCGCAAATCTTGCGGCCGATTCCGACACGAAACAGTCTTTCGAAATTTCGTCGCGTGTTTAACTCCTATGCCGTAATCCACTTATGCAGTTGGTTCGCGTTCACACCCGCCTTCAACGCCAGTCCGGCAATTGACGCACCAGGCTGCAGGCAGGCGTCAATCAACCTGCGCTTGCCCTCGGCGTCAAACTTCCTCTTGCCTGCTGCAGTCACGCCGGTCACCCGCAGCGGAAAGAAATCAACTTCGTTCTCTGTCATCGGTTGCGTCCGCAAGTTGTAGTTGCGGACGCAAGCCGGCGCTCGTTCAGCTTGGAATTCTAGGTGCGTTTAAATTCTCAATGCCGGCGACGCCGTGGTCTATAGCACTCATCCATTGCAAAGCCCGGAACGGCCAAGCTGCTTGCGACGCACGCCATTCGATTTGATCGCCTTCTGTTCCTCGTCGACGCCCGGCGATACCTGCTGCATGGTCAGGACGCATACGCGGCACTGGACATGACGATTCACGTCAGCCCAATGCCGCCTGTACCGAGGCCCCTGTAACATGCCCGCAAGATCCCGCACCTACACATTCAAATTGAAAATATCGACCCGCAAATATTTGAGAACCTCGTAATACCAGCCGATTACTTGATCCCCCCTCCACGATTTGATCTTGTCCCATTGATTTGAATTCTTGATATTCCAGCAAGCAACCGAATCGAGCTCATTATCCTGCGGCCACACGGAAAACTTCTCCCTCACGACATAATCCATAACCTGGGATCGCTGCGTATATTTTTCCTTGATTATTTTGGCAACGATATCCCTTGAGTTAGGCAGGGAAATCGACGATATCGCACTGAATGTGCTCGCCACCTCCCCAGTTTTCGCGCGAAAGTACGCAGCCGAGTATGCATCTCTTTCGAAGGACTTTATTTTTGTCCTGTCAGGCCCGACGCTCCTCGGCAATTCAACGCCGGTCTCCTCGAAGAATTCACGCCTGGCGCATTTCTCCGTATCATTTTCGTCGTTTCTTCCTCCAGGCAGAGCATTCAATCCGCCGCCCTTTTTCCCAGTCAAATCGATCCCCCGATAATTGACCGTTTCTCCATTTTCGCTCAAGTAATAGTACGACCTCTCCCGTTTCGTTGCGATAAGAAACGTACCAAAATCGTCATACAAAACCGCATAAGCAGGAGGAGTGTTCTGCGGAGCAGGCATAGCATCATCATCGCGCGCAATCACCGGATCAGGAGACATGATCGCCCTCTATTTATAAAGTGAATTCAAATGTCGCTCAGCGCTCACCCGGGCGCTGAGCGACATTACATAACAACGCAACGTATTGCTTTGCGAGCGCCCGGACTCAGGCCATTTCCGGCTCCGCATCCCACTCCTCCGCGACGGTGGCAAAATCATCGACCGTCCGGCCCTCGATCCAACCAAGCATATTGGCCTTGACTGTCTCGTTGATTCGACAGCCGATGTTGGCGGCCGCACGGCTACCGACATGAATGCCGTAGATGCACCACTGGCCAGCGTCGTCCTTGGCGACGATCGCGGAACCGCTTTGTCCCTGCGCGGTGGAAATCCTGTAACTCAGAAGTGTCGGCGTAACTTCGGTCAATGCCCCGGTGCCAGACCACATGGTTTTCGCCGGTTGCTTGTCGCCCGGATAGCCTGCGATCTGCATGGCCGTCGTCTGCAAATCCCTGTCGGCAGCAATTTTCAGCGTGTACTTGGTCAGATCTTCCGGCACTGCCTTGACCAGCCTGATAATCCCGTAATCCAGGCCGTCGTCCTGTTCGTCCTGCTCGAAGGCCTCCGGGTAGTAGATCTTGTTGGCGGCGAAACTGCCATACGGATGATCTGCGCTCCCGTTGTTGGCCGGGTAGAACCGGATCGCTGTCGCGCGGCCGCCGCAAGCGGAATCGAACAAATTGTGAGCACAAGTTGCAACATGGGTGTCGTCCACCAGCGTCGCAGTTCCGATATACGACTTCCCGTCAGGGAACAGCATCTCCAGCATACCGACGCCATTCCACGGCGAGATCCGCGTATTGGACACTCGCTTGCGGTTATCCGGCGGGAATACCGCGTGGACGATATGCGAACGCGATTCGAGCGGTGTCGACCAGGATGCAACGACCTCCTGCTCCCGCTGCTCCAACAGATGCAGCGCCTCTTCCTCGCTCAAGACCTCCATGCTTGCGGGGTCGAGGTTCTTCTTGCTTTCGGTCAGGTTGATCGTGTTCAGCAGTTCTAGCATCTCCGAGAATTGCTGTATCGTCCACGTACCGCTTTCAACCTTCTTCAGGTATTCGAGAACCTTCTTGTCCTTCGCTGCAACCTCCTTGCGAATCCGCGCTTGCAGTCCATCGGATTTGGCCTTGGTGATGCAGCCAGTCGCCTTCAATTGCAGATCGTAGAAGTGTGTTTGCGTCGATGCATTGCAGGGAAGCGCCAGCGCCATATTGCCGTTGAAGGCAACAGGCAGCCGTCCCTCGAACTCAACCCTGTTTTTGAACTCGATCGACTGCTTGAACGTATTGGAGGCAAACGACATGTTGATGCTGACGGAGTAAGGCAAAAGACCGGCCCCCAACCCGTCCGACGAAGACGACGAAGGCTCCTGCGGCGTCGGATTTGGCTCGAACTTGAACAATCCCTCTCCAGCAGCAGCCTGCTGGTTGATTGCTTCGAATAAGGTCTTCGTGGATTCCAGCAACTGCCAGCCGAACTCCTTGCCACCGCCACCTTGAATGTATTTGATCTTGACGATCCCCTTCTTTTGCATGTCCTGCGTGATCTTGTCGAAACTGGCGTTGCCGATATTTAGCCATCCGATCCGGGCGCTCGCTCCGAATTGACTACGCGTGTATTCCCAAACTTGGGACAGGTCTGCCGTGAGCTCAGCGATCCACGGGTCGGCAAGCAGCTCGCACGTACCGTAGAAATTGACGCCAATTTCTGGATTCTTGTTTTTATCGTCCGAGCCCTGCAACCCTACCAATTCTGCAAACAGGCTATTGCCTGAAGAGACGTTAAAGCCGAACTGCGTGCCAACCTGAAAACGCTCCGGGAAAGTGATGCTGCTGCGCCCGCCCATTTCGACGACGTCCGTCGCGATGATGGGCTGGACAGTCACGTCTTCAAGCACGAGCGGCACCAGGTAAACATTTCTGACTTTGTAGATCCGCTTTGCCTCGGCCACTATGGCGTCGCGCTGCTTTTTGGTGATCTCGGCAATGCCCTGCCCGCTGACTACCGCCCCGACAACGCTCTGATAGTTACGATTCCCAACATCGATGAAATACGGCTGAGCGTTGATCCCATAATATTTCACCTCATAGCTTCTGATCGTCTCCTCATTGACTGGATCAATGCGAGCCGGGAAATAATGAAACGTTTCAAGGCTTTCACTGTCCTGATAAGCAATCACACCGTCCTTCGCACACGACCGATTTAAACGAGCAACCATTTTATTTCTCCTGTGGCATTGGTTTTCGACACGACACATTAAACGTCGCGCACAACAAAATTACGCCGCCGCGCACAGCATATCCATTACACCCAATTACACCGCGACGACCCAACTAGGCTGACAACGCGCGCTGAATGCAGCCTCCCGAAAAATCGACCCTTCAGATCGCGCTGTATTGGCTTGGTAGCCACTCGCGGAGGGTAAAGCGACACCCGAAAACCGAGTACTCTCACGTTTTCGCACGGCCTCGCCCACGTGCTGCCCGATGCGGTCGGCATACGTCGGCCGCAATATTCCTTGGTCACCGTCGGCGGCCGCGCGCCGAAGGCCGCATCTCAACAGCGAAGTGATGACTTCATTTCGCGTCCGGCAAACCCATACTGAGTATGGCTCGCCACGTTATCGGGATGCACGAAGTCCTGAGTTGGCGATTTTATAGTCACAACGCTGACATCTTAAATGCGTTCTACGAGTGGCTCCTCGCAAAATAAAATCCGTATACCCGGAGCACTTATGCCGCTTGGATAATTAAAAACTTGAAATTTATGCATTATGCTTCGAAAAGCAAAATGCATAAAAATTACCCATTCCCTATAAATCTATTGCTGAACGAAGTATGCAAGCCTAGAATCGGCCGGTGGTTCAGCGAGGTCACGTAGATGTTGCGGTCAGTTTTCAATATTTTGCAAACTAGAAGTCGAATTTTTAAGACATCCGGAGCAAATTAATCATGTCAACCATCAATCTTGAACAAACGCAGATTAATCTCACGTTAGCGTATCTTGTTAACTATTCCGCAACAGACTACACCTCGGGAAAAGAAATTCAGAACCCAACTCCGGCGCAGGTTAGCCGGAATATCATTAATGGCCTGAGCGCCTCCAGGATGACCCAGAACAAACAGTTCAGTATCGTTTGGGGGCCCGCCTTGCTTCGCGATCCCGATCCGGATAGATATGCGACGCAGATCACTGCAGTACTGCAATCGAGAACCACAGGCGAATATTCGGTGGTGACCAGTGGCACCGATTTCAGTTCCCCCGTGGACCTTCTGGAGGACAATCTGTATGAAACCCTCGTGTCATTCCGGAAGTACGTGCCGTCATGTTCCGACTTGGCAGGTATATCGGCCGGAACAGACATAGGACTATCATCCGTGATCCTGACCGCCGACTCAAACGGGGCGACGCTCATTGACTTTCTCAAGACGGTACCGCCTTCGAGCGTGCTTAACGTTGTCGGGCATAGCCTAGGCGGCGCCCTGGCATCCGCGCTTGTCCTGTACCTGAAGAATCAGCGTGACTTGCAAGCGCTAAACCTGAAATACAACTGCCAGACGTTTGCTGCGCCGACGGCGGGCAACGATATTTTTGCTGGTTATTTTGACGAACAGATGCGAACCAACGCGATACGCGTATGGAACACGGTGGACGTCGTACCGATGGCGTGGAATGCAGACAGTATCGAGCTTGTAAAAAAGGTCTATGAACCACAAATTCACACCCCCGATGTCGTCAAGGCACTTGTCGATCTGATAAGCGCCACTTCGAGGTCTCTGAATTACAGACAATGGGGAAATTACGGCTCTTTGCAGAACAAGCTTGATGGACAGGCTGTTTCCCAGATTACGGATTTCTATCAGCAGGTGGGCTTTCAGCATATCTACGGATACATCTTCCTTCTGGGACTGGGTTTGGGCGATATACACATCCCCCCGCCTCCTATCAGCCAGGCAAAGTGATGCGTGGTCCGCGAGCTACGGACTTTGTTCGGCAGGGTATTTGCAAGAAGGCTTTGGGGGTGGATAGAAAGGTCAAAATTCGATCTGTCCGCCCTCCAAAAGTTGGCGTTTTATTGTCGAGTTACGACTCACATCGACCGCAAGCAAAACGCAAACTGCGTATTTCGGCGAACGTGACCGCCGATTTCGAGAACGTGACCGATTCGGCGGGGTTGGGCGTTGCGCGGTGTTGATTGTAGATTTTCTTGTTAGTCCTGGTCAAGTTCGGGCTCCAGGACGCTGGGTTTTGGGGATGCCTTCCTGAGGGATTCACCGGTGAGCGTGATCCGGTGATGACGCTGCATGAGATGGTCGAGCATTGCGTCGGCGATGGTCCCCGTGCAGAAAGGCCTGCGCCAAGGTTCAATCCGAAGTTATCGCGACACAGTTCGCCTGTTTCTGGCTTTGTATCCGAGCAACGCCGCACCTCAATTACTTCCCTGACTGTCGAGGACCTCGCCTTCGAGCGAGTTCTGACATTCCTCAAGTATCTGGAGCAGCAGCGCGGCAACTCCGTGCGTACCCGCAACCAGCGACGCGCCGCGCTGAACACTTTCTGTAAGCGCGCAGAAATGGGCGTCTAGCACTCAGCGATCTGAGCGTGCAGGCTATGTCCACTGATTTTCAGTGGACACCTTATGACAGAACAACACTCAGAAACGTCGGGCCTGAAGGTC
>NZ_JBQEPU010000064.1:0-6761 GCF_052045835.1 Paraburkholderia sp. 22099
GGCGTCTCCTGGCGCGTGCTGCTCGAGGAACTGCAAACCGCCTACGCCCAGGCCGAGCAGGACCAGCCCATCGCGCTGCCCGCGCCGTCGATGTCCTGGCGCGCCTGGGTCCGCGCGCTCCACCGGTATGCCGCATCCGACGCGGTCCAGTCGGAAGCCAACTGGTGGCAGCAAGCCCTCAGCGTGCTCGACACCGTTCCGGCACTCCCGCTGCGCCCCGCCGCGGGCACGCGCGTCGTCGAAAGCGCAACGATCGACTGGACGCTCGACGCCGGCCGCACGCGCGACCTGTTGCAGAACGCGTCGCGCGCCTATCGCACGCGCGTCGACGAGTTGCTGCTCGCCGCGCTCGCGCAGGCGCTCGGCGCATGGAGCGGCGCAAGCGAAATCGCCGTCGAACTCGAAGGCCACGGCCGCGAGGACGTGATCGACGGCGCGGACCTGAGCCGCACGGTCGGCTGGTTCACGACGCGCTTCCCGGTCGCGCTGCCCGCCGCATCGGCCGCGCCGGGCGATGCGCTCATCGCCGTGAAGGAGCGCATCCGCGCGGTGCCGAACAAGGGTCTGCACTGGGGCCTGCTCGACGCGAGCCGCGCGCGGCCACGCCCGGCCGTCAGCTTCAACTATCTCGGGCGCTTCGATCAGTCGTTCGATCCGGCGTCGCGCTTCGCCTTCAGTTCCGAGGATGCGGGCAGCAGCCACGGAGCCGGCGCGCGCCTCGACTATGCACTCGACCTGAACGGCATCGTCACGGGCGAAACCTTGCTGCTGCGCTGGCGCTTCGACCCGGCGCGAATCGACCGCGAGAGCGTCGAGCGCATCGTCGCCGCGTTCGGCAAGCAGGTCGACGCGCTGATCGCGCACTGCGTGGCCGCGCCGCCGGGCGCGACCGCGTCGGACTTCCCGTTGTCCGGTCTCGATCAGGCGCGCTTGCGCGCGCTCGGCTTGCCGCTTGGCGGAGTCGCCGACATCTATCCGGCCACGCCCTTGCAACAGGGCCTGCTGTATCACAGCGAGTTGCAGCAAGGCGAAGGCGTCTATGTGAACCAGTTGCAACTGACGCTCGACGGCCGCCTCGACGACACGGCGTTGCGCGCCGCCTGGCAGGCCGCCATCGCGCGGCACGACATGTTGCGCACGCGCTTCGAGTGGCGTCATGGCGAAGCGGCCTTGCAGATCGTCCAGCGCGAAGCCGTGCTGCCGTTCGCGGTGCACGACTGGCGCGATGCGCCGGACTACGATGCGCGCCTCGCCGCCTGGCGTTCGGCCGATCTTGCCGCCGGCATCGATGCGTCGCGCGCGCCGCTGATGCGCGTGAACGTATTCCGCCGTCCCGACGGCCGCTTCGATCTCGTGCGCACGCATCATCACGTGCTGACGGACGGCTGGAGCGGCGCGCGGCTCCTCGCCGAAGTGTTCGACGACTACGAGCGCGCGCTCGGCCTGACACGCCGCGATGCGCCGCGCGCCGCGGCGGGCGTGCCGCCGCCGTACCGGCGCTACGTCGAATGGCTCGCGGCGCAGCCCGATCCGCGCGACTGGTGGCGCGAGCGGCTCGCCGCCGCCGACGATGCGGGCACGCTCACCGCGAGCCTCGCCGCGCCGCACGACGCATCCGCGAATGTGTCGCGCAAGCTCGCGGTCGAGCTCGATGCGCTCCTCGACGCCCGCGTGCGCCGCGCCGCGCAACGTCATCGCGTGACGCTCAACACGTTGATGCAGGGCGCGTGGGCCGTGCTGCTCGCGCGACTGAGCGGCAAGCGGTCGGTGGCGTTCGGCGTCACCGTGTCGGGGCGGCCCGCGTCGCTGGCCGGATCGGAGGACATGTTCGGCCTTTTCATCAACAGCCTGCCGGTGTTCGCGGCCGTGCCCGGCGACATGACGGTATCGGCCTGGCTCGACGAATTGCAGGCGTACAACCTGCACATGCGCGAAGTCGACCACACGCCGCTGTCGTCGTTGCAGCAGTGGGCGGGACGCAGCGGCGATGCGCTGTTCGACAGTCTGATCGTGTTCGAGAACTATCCGGTCGCGGCTCGCGCGGCATCCTCGGAGGCTGACGCGTTGCGCGTCGATCGCGTGGATTCGTTCGAGCGCACGCACTATCCGCTGACGCTGACGATCCTGCCGGCGACGCGCATCGAACTGCAATGGAACTGGGACAGCCGACGACTCGCGCGCGCGCAGGTCGAGCAATTGCAGCGGCAATACCTTGCGCTGCTCGATCAACTGGCCGACGACGGCGAGCGTGCGCCGCGCTTTGTCGGGGAACTCGCGGCGCGGCGCGGCGCGGCGCACGCGGAGCCGTTGCCAGTGTCCTTGACGTTGCCCTTGCCTGACACCTTGACTGCGTCTTTGGACGAGCCCTTGACCGAGCCCTTCACCGAGCCTTTGGCCGAGCGCGTGACCGAGCCTTTGGACGAACCCTTGACCCAGCCCTTGACCGAACTCTTGACCGGGCCCGCGTTGCGCGCGTGTCACGAGCGCTTTGCAGCAGAGGCCGCGCGCGCGCCGCAACGCATCGCGGTCAGGCAAAACGGTGAAGCCTTCGATTACGCGACGCTCGCGCGCTGGTCCGCCGTGATCGACGCGCGGTTGCGCGCGAGCGGCGTCGCGTGCGAGGAGCGCGTGGCGGTCTGCATGCGCCGCTCGCCGGCACTGATCGCGAGCATGCTCGGCGTGTGGCGCAGCGGCGCGGCGTATGTGCCGCTCGATCCGTCGTTCCCGGCCGAACGCCTGCGCGACATGCTGGACGACGCGGGCATCACGCGGGTCATCGCCGATGCGGAGGGTCGCGCGCGGCTCGGCAACTGGCTGGACGGCCGTATCGCGATCGACGCAAGGCTCGACGCGATAGGCGACGTTGGACGCGACGCAAGGCTCGACGCTACAGGCGACGTCGGACGCAACGCGCGACTCGACGCCACGCGTGACGTCGAACGTGACGTGCGGCTCGCCACCACAAACGACGTCGGACGCGACGCGCGACCCGACGCCACGCGTGACGTCGGACGTGACGCGCCGCTCGCCACCACAAACGACGTCGGACCCGACGCGCGACTCGACGCCACACGTGACGTCGGACCCGACGCGCGGCTCGCCGCCACACGCGATGCCGCCGACGCCACCGACGCACGCGCAATCCTGCCGCCGCCCGCGTTGCCGTGCAGCGACGCGCAACTCGCCTACGTGATCTACACCTCCGGCTCGACCGGCCGGCCGAAGGGCGTCGCGGTCTCGCACGGCGCGCTCGCGCGGCTGCTCGCAAGCGTGGGCATCGCGCCGGGACTGCATCGCGATGACGTGCTGTTGTCGGTCACGACGCCGTCGTTCGACATCTCGCTGCTCGAGTTCTGTCTGCCGCTCACGCGCGGCGCTTGCGTCGAGATGGCCGACGCGTCGACGGTCGCGGACGGCGCCGCGCTGGCGCGTCTGATCGACGACAGCGGCGCGAGCTTCATGCAGGCCACGCCGAGCGGCTGGCGTCTGCTGATCGAATCGGGCTGGCGAGGTCCGTCGCGTGGACGGCTCGTCGGCATCGCGGGCGGCGAGCCGTTGCCTGCCGACCTGGCGACGCAACTGGCGCAACGCGGCGTCGATTTGTGGAACCTGTACGGCCCGACCGAGACGACGATCTGGTCGAGCTGCGCGCGCGTGGCCGAGGGCGGCCCGGTCACCGTGGGCCGCGCGTTGCATGCGAACGCGCTGCGCATCGTCGACGCGAGCGGGCAGTTGACGCCGCAAGGCGGCGTCGGCGAGTTGTGCATCGGCGGCGACAACCTCGCGCGCGGTTATCTCGGCCGCGCCGGCCTCACCGCCGAGCGCTTCGTGCCGGACCCGTACGGGCCGCCCGGCGCGCGGATGTACCGCACCGGCGACCTGTGCCGCGAGCGGCCCGACGGCGAATTCGAATGCCTCGGCCGGATCGACCAGCAGGTGAAGCTGCGCGGCTACCGGATCGAACTCGGCGAAATCGAGGCGGCGCTGCGCGCCTGCGACGGCGTGCTCGACGCGGCCGTCGCGCTCGTGCCCGGCGCGGGCGATGCCGAGGCGCGGCTCGTGGCGTATGTGGTCGGCGCGTCGCGCGCGCTGCCAGCCGGCTGGCGGCAGACGCTCGCCGCGCGCCTGCCCGGCTACATGATTCCGGCGGCGCTTTATGAGCTTGAGGCGTTGCCGCGCACCGCGAACGGCAAGCTGGACCGCAACGCGCTCGCGCGCTTCGAGGCGGCGCCGGAAAGCGACGCGGCGTGGGTCGAGCCGTCGGGCGAGACCGAAACGTTGATCGCGCGGCTGTTCGGCGACGTGCTCGGACTCGCGCGGGTCGGCGCGAACGATGACTTCTTCGCGCTCGGCGGGCATTCGCTAGCGGCGGTGCGGTTGATCGCGCGGCTGTCGGAGCGGCTGGGCCGGAAGGTCGCGCTCGGCGCGCTGTTCGATAGCCCGACGCCGGCGCTGCTCGCCGCGCTGCTTACGTCCGGCGCGGATGGCGACGCGTCGCCGCGCGCGGCCGCGAACGATGAACTGCAAGCGCTCGATGGCTTGTTCGATGCGCTGGATTGAACCGCGTGCCTATGCCTATCTATGCAAATTGAAAACATGCTGACTACAACCTCTAACGAACCGGTTGCCGTGCCGGGTTCATCAGTAGCCGGTGCTGATGTCGATGCCGGTGCCGGTGCGAATGCCGCTACCGGTGCAGGTGCCAATACCGGTGCCAATGCCGGTGCGAATATCGGTGCCGGTGCAGGTGCCAATGCCGGTGCGAATACCGGTGCCAATGCCGGTGCGAATACCGGTGCGAATACCGGTGCGAATACCGGTGCGAATACCGGTGCGAATACCGGTGCGAATACCGGTGCCAATACCGGTGCCAATACCGGTGCCAATACCGGTGCCAATACCGGTGTGAATGCCAGTGCCAATACCGGTGTGAATGTCGGTGCCAATGCCGGTGCCAATACCGGTGCCAATGTCGGTGCCAATGTCGATGCCAATGTCGATGCCAACGCCGGTGGCAATACCAATGCCGCCACCGATGCTGCGAGCCAGGCGCTCGCGATCTCGCGCAAATACGCCGCACTGTCGCCGGAACGCCGACGACGCTTTCGCGAGAAGGCGCGCGAGCAGGGCGTCGATCCCGCGCGTTTGCCGATCGTGCCGTTGTCGCGTGACGTGGCAGAAGCGGATGAAGCCGGCGGCTTGGTCGATGCTTCGGCGTGTTATCCGCTCGCGCCCGCGCAGGAGCGGTTGTGGTTCCTATGGAAACTCGATCCGCGGAACCCCGCGTACAACCTGTCGCGCGCGATCCGTCTGACGGGCCGCCTCGACGTTCACGCGCTGCGCCGCGCGTTCGATGCGCTCGTCGCCCGGCATGGCGCATTGCGTGTGCGTTTCGTCGAGACGCGCGGCATCGCGGTTCAACGTATCGCGGACGATGTGGGCTATCTCTGGCGTGAACGCACGCTCGACGATCCCGCGCAATTGCGCGACACGCTGCGTGCCGCCGCGCGCGAGCCGTTCGATCTCACGCAAGGGCCGCTGTTGCGCGTCGATCTGATCGCGCTGGACGAGGACCGTCACGCGTTGTCGATCGTCGTGCATCACATCGTGTCGGACGGCTGGTCGCAGTCGCTGCTCGTTCGCGAACTCGCGGCGCTGTATCGCGCGGCGCTCGCGGGCGAAGGCGCGCCGTTGTCGCGCGCATTGCCGCCTTTGACGATTCATTTCGGCGATGTCGCTGCATGGCAGAACGAATGGCGGGACGGCGCGCTCGCCGACGATCTCGCGTACTGGACCCAGCGACTGGGTGTCGAGCGTCCCGCGCTGGAATTACCGCTGGACCGGCCGCGCGCGGCGGTGCGCGGCATCGAGGGCGGACGCTGCCGGCGCGATGTCGACGCGCAACTCGCCGACCGCTTGCGCGAACTCGCGCGCGCGCGGCGCACGACGCTGTTCACGGTGCTGCTCGGCGCCCATGCCGCGTTGCTGTACCGCTACGGCGGACAGCCGGGCGTGCGCATCGGCGTGCCGTCGGCGGGACGACAGCGCGGCGAGACGGAAGGGCTGATCGGCTTTTTCGTCAATACGCTCGTGATCGATGTGGACGTCGACGGCGGCATGCCGTGCGGCGCGCTGCTGGCCGGGCTGCATGCGCGCGTGCTCGAAGCGCATGCGCATCAGGCGGCGCCGTTCGGGCGTGTCCTCGACGCGTTGCGTATCGAGCGCGATCTCGGCCGCTCGCCGCTGTTCCAGGTGATGTTCAATCTGGAGCAGGCGACGAGCGAGGCGGCGGTGGCGATGCCGGGTCTCGTCGTGGAGCCGGAGGCGGGCGGCACGGATACGGCGCGGTTCGATCTCGTGCTGAACGTGGTCGACGATGGGCGCGGGTTGCGGCTGATGTTCAACTATGCGGCCGATGTGTTCGATGCCGGGACGGTGGAGCGGATCGCGTCGCAGTATGAAGCGGTGCTGGCGCAGATGGCGGAGGGTATCGAGCGGCGGGTTGGGGCGTTGACGTTGCCGGCGGGGTGTCCTGAGGTGGCATTGCGGCGGTATCCGTTCGAGTCGCTCGGCGCGGCACTGGCGGCGCAGGCGCGGCGCACGCCGGAGGCGGTGGCGCTGCGCTGCGAGGACGCGTCGCTGACCTATGCGCAACTGGATGCGTGGTCGGCGGCGCTGGCCGCGAAGCTGGTCGCGCGCGGGGTGGGCGCGGAGCGGCGCGTGGGCTTGTGCGTGACGCGCGGGCCGGCGCTGGTCGCGGC
>NZ_JBQEPU010000065.1:0-6647 GCF_052045835.1 Paraburkholderia sp. 22099
ATCGCTAAAAATAGCATAATGCTCGATCTTTTCACACCCCTCGAACCGCTCCTGCGCGCCCACGCCGCATCGCTTCTTCACATCCCGCTTGCGCTTGAGTGAAACCCGCAACCAGTTGACTGCCAGCTTGAGCAGGATGCCCTGGCCGTAGCCACCGACGCCCGCGCCGATCAGCACGAAATTGCCGGTTACGTGCGCAGTGAACAGACCGTACAGCGCGACGAAACTTAACGTATCGACGAAGCCGGCGATCCCCGCAAGCAGCGTGTCCTCGGACTTCATTTCGCCGCTGCGGCGTGGATCTCAGCGACATAGCCGCCCGGGAACTGCACGATCGCCGCGTTACGGCCGTCCGAGGCGAAGCTCGGCACCAGCGTCTTCACACCAGCGGCCTCGGCTTTCTGCAGTGTCGCAGCCAGGTCGGCCACTTCGTAACCCGTCATTTCATGACCGAACGGGTACGGTAGATGGCCGTCGGTGACCAGCACGGCCATCTTGCCAAAGCCCGACTCAAGGCGAATTCGGCGATAGGTATCGCCGGGTCTCCCGATCTCGACGCCAGGTGCATGACGCACGTCGGAGACTACCTTGCCATGCGAGAATGCGACGAAGTCGTGCACCAGCTTGTCGGCACTCTGCGCTGAGACGTAGACGCGGTTCTCCGGCACCGACTGCAGCGGCACATAGTTCGGCGCTTGGTTATGCCAGTAGAGCTGCATATTCACGCCACCAGGCCAAGACACGATCACATCGCGCCCCACCGGATCGGGGAAAGTGTCGACTATCACGTCGGCGCCACGCGCGCGCGCCGATTTCACGGCCGCGTCCATGTCGGTCACGAGGTAGCCGGTGCGTTCCGAACCGAATGGATACGGCATGGGTGTCTTGAAGCCAAACACCGAGATCGAACCGGAGGGCGTGAACACGAGCTGCGACATGGTCTGGCTCGGCGTCGGCGTGACTTGGAACACGCCCTGCTTCGACTTGCTGCCGCCGAAGGTGGCCACGAAGCTGTCGGTGAAACGATCGAAATCTTCCGGCGCGACGTAGACATGGGTGGTGTCATATTGCGGGCCCACGGCCAGCGTCAGTGCGGTCGGCGCGGTACCCGACGAGGCCTTGGCATACGCAGCCGGCGCCGAAGTTGCCGCAGCTGCGGCGATCATCAGGGCCAACAGAGTGGAACGCAGCGTGATCATGGTCGAAAATCCTATTTGTATCGAGTAAGTAACGAATAAATGCGTGGTATTGACTCAGACGCGACCTGCGCCCGGCCAGCCGCCGGGTTCATCGAGCCGCGTCGCGAGCGCCAGCGCTGAGATCAGTCCGAGATGCTCGAAGAAGCTGTTGAGGGCCACGAAGCGAGCGGTGTCAGCCAGATTCCAGAAGTCGTTGGCGACAACCATCGCGACCAGAGTCAGCGCCGCCAACCCGCCTGCTCCGAGCCACGTGAAGCGGCGCACGACAACGCAAAGTGAACCGCCGATCTCCACCACAATCGCAAGCGCGGCCCACACCGCCGCCGGTTGCAGGCCGAAATGCGCCTGCTCCGCGACAGCGTCGCTAAAATTCAGCAGCTTATAAACGCCGCCGATCAAATAAGACGAAACCAGCGCCAGGCGCAGTAGCGGCGCCACCCACGGCAGGCCTAGTAGCGCGCTCACCCAGCGCGGGTTGCCGGCGAGAAGCCGGGGGCTCATCTTAGATTGCCCCGCACGCGCAGCCAGACGCGCCCCAGAACGCCCTGGAGTCCCGTTGGTAACGTGCGGTTCAAAGCCATCGCGTGAGCATGGCCATGCAAGTTGCATGCGATGGCGCAGCCGCATTGCGCCGTGCGCACGCTGGCCAGCGCCACGACGTCGTTCTTCAGGACCCGACGGTTGATCGATTGCACACCGAACGCCATCTGCGGATGATGATCGATGATGATCAGCTGGCTATTCTGCCGAGTAAGCACTTCAAGCTTAGCGTTGCCCATGGTGAAGGCTTCCTTGGATAGAGGATTATGTAGACCGCCTCATGGGCGGGACAGGAATATCGGTCTCACTACTGAATTGACTACCACACCCCAACTGATGCCATTGGACACGCACCGGACTTAATTGTCTTGCAGATATCCTTAAATTAGCTTAAATGGCTCTGAACCACCATCTCTACTGAAAACGGAATCTGATAACTTTGTTACTCGACAGCTAGATTTTTCAACTGGTAAATCGAGAATCGAATGAGAAAATGTCTTATATAGGAGGGTGCTGCGATTGGTCTCGGCGTTTTCTCGTCTCTCGAAAATCATTGTCGCGCAAGAAAATTCGCAGACAAATTTATAAAAATTAAGTGGATCTTGTCGATCAGATCGTCGATTCTGAGCAGTGCGGAGCTATCGAGCACTGCGTTGGCTTCCGACTATATCCGCCTTCGATTGCCAGTCTATTTCACAAACAAATCTCTATCGAGTCTCGCGATGAGATTCGAGGGTGTTTGAATATTTATGAAACATGGAACTAAGACCTACTTTTTCGATTCAGGGAGCTTCGTGAAAATCGCAAAATTATGTTGTGCTGCGTCTGTCATACTTTGGGTTCAATGCGGCTATGCCGCACCGGTCACCTACAATTTGGACCCCACCCATACTTACCCAAGCTTCGAGGTGGACCATTTTGGCGGAGCGTCCGTTTGGCGAGGCAAATTTCAAAAGAGTTCGGGTGTCGTCGTCCTTGACCGGGAGGCTCGATCTGGTCGACTCGAGATTAAAACCGAAATATCAAGTGTCGATATCGGCAACACCGACCTCGACAAGAAAATTGTTGGTCCGGAGATTCTCGATGCGAAAAGATATCCAGTTGCGGCATTCAAAAGTTCAGCAATAAAATTCAACGGAGATCAACCGGTAGAAGTTGATGGAGTTATTACATTGCACGGGGCATCACGTCCGCTAGTCATCTCAATCGATTCCTTTAAATGTTATCAGAATCCGCTATACAAGCGCGAGGTTTGCGGGATCGATGGGCACGCCGAATTCAATCGCGATGATTTTGGCGTCGATTATTCCAAGAACCTTGGATTCCGGATGTTCACGCGGCTCAAGATCCAGGCTGAAGCTATTCGTGCAGACTAATAGTAAATTTTTCTTATCGACAATCTTTTATAACCGGGGTTTCGTGGAGTTAAGGAAGGTCTTATGTGGACGCCTCCCGGATTGCAAACAGTTTTGCGATGTTGATTGTCAGGTTTAGGCAGCACGCTTATGTCCGGCCCGTTTGCGCAGGCCGGTATCTGCCTGCTGGCCCTAATGGAATTCGCTGGCGAGGTCCTCATCTGCAAGTCGAACACACGGTTCATCTTCCTTATCGGGTTTTCCTCGCCCCGGTCCAACCTGTTAGCCATCATGCAGCACTTGCTTGCGCTCCTTTGGAAAGTTGCGAACGTTGTGAATCGTTGAAGCTAGGCCAGTGACAGAGGTCGCTGAGCCTGATATTTCTCCGGTCGCGCCAGCACCGCCCAGATGGTTCTTGCCAACTTGTTAGCGACAGCGGCAACTGCCACGTTAAATGGTCTACGCTTGAGCAGACCGTCAACCCAAGCCGATCGCTTGCCTTGGATGATCACCGAGCGGGCGCCGTGCATCAGTAGCGTACGCAGAAAAGTGTCGCCGCGCTTGCTCAGGCCCATCTGCCGGACCCGTCCGCCGGTTCCAGTCTGTCTGGGCACAAGGCCCAGCCACGCGGCAAACTCCCGACCGGATTTGAACGTCCGGACGTCGCCAATGGCCGCAACGGTCGCCGTTGCAGTGAGAAGTCCAACGCCCGGGATATCGGCAACTTTCTGGCAGTCCGGGTTGTCACGAAACAGACTGTGTCCGCGCCGAATGAATTTTGAGCCACCGCGCCGATCGAGCTTTGAGCCGGGGTGGAGACCGGCCTGAAGAAGGACCGGTTGTGGATAAGTGTATGGGTTTCCGGAGTGGTTGTCCTCCTTCGTATGAGGATGCATTGCGCAGTGGAAGCTGCGAAGGGCGTAGCCCGTAGCGGCTTCCACTGCGCGGCAAGCGACGATCAGGCCGATTCGTTCGCGCTTGCACCGTCGGCTCTGCGCGCTGCTTCGCGCGAGCGCATACGCTTCTTTGCACTGGCGCTGCTATGGCGGAAACGGTAGCTTTCGTTGCCGGTTTCCACGATGTGGCAGTGATGCGTCAGCCGGTCCAGCAATGCCGTGGTCATCTTCGCGTCGCCGAACACACTGGACCATTCGGCGAAGTCCAGATTCGTTGTCACCGCAACGCTTGTATGCTCGTACAGGCGACTCAGCAGGTGGAATAGCAACGCCCCGCCGGCCTGGCTGAAGGGCAGATACCCGAGTTCGTCCAGAATGACCAGGTCGAGGCGAAGCAGGCTCGACGCGATCCTCCCGGCGCGTCCCTGCACCTTCTCCTGCTCCAGTGCGTTGGCCAGATCCACGGTCGAGTAGAAGCGCACCCGCTTGCCGTGGTGCATGATGCCGGACCCGCCGATGGCGGTCGCCAGATGCGTCTTGCCCGAGCCCGGGCCGCCGACCAGAACCAGGTTGTGCGCGCCCTCGGTGAACGTCATGCCGGCCAGTTGCGTGACGAGCTGGCGCTCGACCGGCGAGCCATCGAAGTCGAAGCCCGCGATGTCGCGATGTACCGGGAACTTCGCCGCGTTCATCTGGTGGCTGACCGAACGTACGGCCCGATCCGCGACCTCGGCCTGCAACAGCCGTTCGAGCAGCCATTGCGAAGACGCCGCCTCGACATTCACCTGTTCGAGCAGTTCGCCCCAGCCGGCAGCCATGCCGTGCAGCCGCAAGTGTTTGCGTTCGGCGATCAGATCACGCATGACCGGCCTCCGGCTGTTGCAGCGCCGGGCGCAGCCCGTCGTAGCGCGATGTGTCGGCCAGCGGCGGTGTCGTCAGTTGTAGCGCAGTATCGATCTTCGGCGGCATCTGCACGCTGCGCATGCGCGACAGCACGTTCACCACATGCTCGACGCTCACGCGCCCGGAGGGCGGCGCCTGCTCCAATGCGAGTTCGACTGCAACCACTACGGCATCCAGACCGCTTTCCGGGACCAGCGCCAGAACCTTAGCCATTACCCGGTCGCCACCTGGCTCGCGTAGTAACGCCCGACGCAGCCGTTGCAGCGGCTCGGGCATATCCTGGAACGGCGCACCGTTGCGCAGCGCGCCAGGCTTGCGCTGGATCAACGGGATGTAATGCTGCCACTCGTATCGCACCTGTCCTTCGTCGGCCAGTCGATCGTGTTCGGCCACCACGGCATCGTCGCCCACCACCACAACACGGCCAGGATAGAGCCGCGTGCTGAGCATCTGGCCTGCGAATTCGCATGGCACGGAATAGCGATTGCGGCCAATCACCACCAGGCAGGTCGACGAGACTCGTGCCGCACGCTCAACATAACCGTCAAACGGTGTTGGCATCGGCATCAGATGGGCGCGTTCCTGCTCGAACACGTCGGCGACGCTCAGCTCACGATAGTCCGGATGCTTCACCTGCTCCCACAACGACCGGCACCGTGTCGCCAGCCATGCATTCAGATCAGCGAAACTGCCGAAGCGTTGCCCACGCGCCTCAATCCAGATACGCAGGCGGCTGTCCTGCACGTTCTTCTCGACGACGCCTTTCTCCCAGCCACTGGCGACGTTGCAGAAGTCCGGATCGAACAGGTAGTGCGAACATATCACTGCGAAACGCGGATTGACCGTGCGACCCTTGCCTTTGTGCACCTTGTCTACGGCCGTTTTCATATTGTCTACAAGGACTTCCTCGCTTTGCAAGCAACAACTTGCCGTACCTGACCGTTGCCGACAGGTATCGAGTGATTCTTCGATTGCTTTCATCAGTCAGCACGTTTGTGATGAGCTCGAGGTATGTGGACGGCGTGTCTACAAACGGACATTTCTACTGCCCCAAACGGCAGTGGTCCCTGATGAAAGACGCGCGCCAAAGGCTCCAGTCATACAACGGGGATTTAGGCTACAGCAGTGCCTGTTACGCCCAACAACATGAGCGAGCATTCCTCAGCGCAGGTCCAACCTCTTTACTCATCGACAACTGCATGTCACACCATGCTGGCTTTACTGCCGTACAAACGACGTCATGACTAACTGAATTCACACGCGCGGAGTGCCAACTAGACCGGGACCTTGAACGCGTCGCCCAGACGCAGCGCGGCCCAACACATTCGCGCGTTCTTGGCTGCAATTGCAACGACTGCGCGACCGAATCCTCGCCGCTGCTTCAGTTGCACGGCCCAACGGCTAACTGGGTCTGAATGGGCGGTTGCCTTCATAAGCAGCGATCTCGCGCCCAAGACGAGCAGCGTACGAAGGTAGCTGTCGCCAGTCTTGGTGATACTTCCGAGTCTAGCCTTGCCCCCCGAACTATGTTGCCCCGGTGTCAGTCCCAACCATGCACAGAACTGCCGCGAGCTTTTGAAGTCGTGCCCGTTTCCGACGCTGGCTACTATGGCTGTTGCAGTCGTCGGCCCCACGCCAGCAAGCTTCATCAATCGACGTGCTCTATCATTCTGTTTAGCTAATTGTGCGAGATATTTGTCGTACTCCTTGATCCGTTCGTCAAGACGACCAAGATGGCTAAGCAGGTCACCGAT
>NZ_JBQEPU010000066.1:0-6021 GCF_052045835.1 Paraburkholderia sp. 22099
GATCGGCGACGCCGCGGCGTCGCGCGACATTCATACGGCCATCTACGACGCCTATCGTCTTTGCGTCGCGATGTAGGCCGAGCGCTTTCGACCGACCATCACTCAAAGGACAGACCATGACCAAGCCGCTCGACACGCATTGCCCCGACCTCGAACGCAGGCGCGCTGTGAAGACTCTTCTAGCGCGGGCGCTGCCGCGACCGCGGGCTGGCCCGCGCTGGCTTCGTCGGCGATACTCGCCGCGGCCAAGCCGCGGCAGGGCGGCGTGATGCGGGTCGCGACGGCGAACCAGTCGCTCTCGGATTCGCTCGACCCGGCCAAGGCCTCGCACACCGCCGACTACTCGCGCATGTTCATCTTTTACAGCGGTCTGACCGAGTTCGACAGCGCCTTCAAGGTGAAGAATGCGCTCGCCGAAGCCTTCGGCACCAGCGATCACAAGCTGTGGACCGTCAAGCTCCGGCCAGGCGTGCATTTCCACGACGGCAAGCCGCTCACGGCGGACGACGTCGTTTTCTCGTTGTCGCGCCACAAGGATCCGGCAACGGCGCCGAAAGCCAAGTCGATCGCCGACGCAATCGATTCGATCAAGGCGACGGGGCCGCTGCAAGTCGAGATCGTGCTCAACGCGCCGAACGTCGATCTGCCCGCCTTGCTCGCCGTGCCGCATTTTTCGTGATCGTCGCCGTAGACACAACAGCTTGCCGCGACGATGCATAGGAGCGGCGTGTCGTGGGAAGTTGGAAGACAACGCGGCCTCTCGATCGGCTAGGAATATTCGATGACGGGAGACTCCCGAGACTATCTTCGCAATCAATCAGAGGATCCTTGGAGAACTGGCCGGCGAGATGCGCTAAGCGTCAGCCAGCCATTGAGAGATATATCAATACAAAAACTACTAGCGGAGCTATCGCGTGTGCATATTCTCCGTGTAGGGCAACGGTTGCCGCAGCTGCGATCATCAATGTGCAACCTAACCCGACCCCAACTAATCGGGTGCCGGAGAAAATCAGCAAGATAGCCGCAGTTACCTCAAACATTCCCCGTGGGGTAATGGAACCAGCTTGGATAACCCCATCGCTGATAATCCGCAAGGATGGCAGGCGGCGCAAAGATATTTCCAGCTTCTCCAAAAATAAAGAACACGATCAATGCCCAATTCAAGATGGAGCGCCAAGGAAGCCTGTTGACCATGTTTATCTCCCAGTCACGCAGTGTTTTGGAAGCCAGTCATATCGCGCTAACACCACGGGCAAGTCGCTGATCGTTGTCCGCAAGTTGTCGAGCGTTTCAGAGAGCTTTTTCGGAAGCAAGAACGTGAAAGAGAGCTTCAAGTTCCCGCACCAGGTCGTCAGGTTTGGCTTCTATTAGTGCCTCCATTTCGATGATCTGCCGCAACACTTGAAATCCGGCTATGACAGCGAGGAACATCGCAGCGCGCTGCGGCGTCCCGTCGCCGGGCAGCAGGTTGGCTAACGGCCTTGCGAAATGTGTCTCGAACTTCTTGCGAAGGATGGCGGTGGCCTGCTCGTTGTTCGCGGATCGCAGCAGGATGAGGAACCCATCCATAGGCGTAATGTGTGGCGTCGTCCTTGCCACCAAGGCGATAGCGATGTTGCGGCACAGCGTCGGCATGTCGGGGGCTTCCTTCATGACTTCCTGCGTAAGAATCCCTGGCGCCGATAGAGTCGCCTCGACCACTTCCTCGAACAGCTGTTCCTTGGAACCGAAGTAGCGGTTGACCAGCATCGCGGTCACGCCGGCGTTCTCGGCGATCTCGCGGACCCCTGCGTCATAGCCGGCCTGCGTGAACGCTAGGCGAGCTGATTCCAGGATGGCCTGCCGCGTCGCAGCCCCTTTCTTGCCTAAAGACTTCACTTAGTTAAACGCCTGTAGACTTTTAATCTCAAAAAGTCTACACTCGTATAATTATCTTGGCAACCTGAATCGACGAGGACTGTATGGATCTGAAATTAAGCGGAAGGCGTGCCCTGGTGACAGGATCGACGGCAGGCCTGGGCGAAGCAACCGCAACGCTATTGTCAATGGAAGGCGTGACGGTGGTTGTTCATGGCCGCGACGCAAAACGCGCCAATGCGGTTGCCGAAGCCATCGTCGCCGCCGGCGGTAACGCGGAAGTGGCCTTGGGCGATTTGGCTACCGATGAGGGTGCTGACGCCGTAGCCGCCAAAGCGCAGGAAGGTGGCGCCATCGACATCCTGGTCAACAACGCCGGCTACTACCATCACTTGAACTGGGAGACTGCGCTGCCGGACAGGTGGGTCGATACCTACCAAGTCAACGTCTTGTCTGCCGTGCGCATGATTCAGCGGCTGGTGCCGGGCATGCGCGAGCGTGGCTGGGGCCGCGTGATTCAGATTGGCGGCGGTCTGGCCGGGCAGCCAATCCCGATGCAGCCGGACTACAACGCCTCACTTGCCGCCCGGCACAACCTGGCCGTTTCACTAGCACGCGACCTCAAGGACTCCGGCGTTACCTCGAACATCGTAGCGCCCGGCGCAATCCTCGTCCCCTCCGTCAAGGAACTGCTGGAAAAGATCGCGCCGCAGCATGGTTGGGGCGCGACGTGGGAGGAAATCGAGCGCGGCTGTGTGCGCGACATGGTGCCTAACGATGTGGGCCGTCTCGGCCGCCCGGAGGAAATCGCCGCTGCCGTTGCCTACTTGGCAAGCCCTCGCGCCGACTACGTGAGCGGCGCCACGATCCGTGTCGATGGCGGCACGATCCGTTCGGTGTTCTGACTGAACTAGCTCAAATCAGAAGAGGAACGACGATGAAACAAGTTTGGATGATTACCGGTAGCTCCAGAGGCCTCGGTCGCGCTCTCGCTGAGGCCGTGCTGACGGCGGGTCACCAGTTGCTTGCGACCGCCCGTAACCCGGCGCAACTCGCCGATCTCGGCACGAAACATGGCGACCAGATACGCACCTTTGCCCTCGACGTGACCGATCCTCTCGCGGCGCACACTGCCGTCGCGGCGGCTGTTGCTACCTTCGGTCGGCTCGATGTCGTGGCGAACAACGCAGGCTATGGCGACATCGGCCCCATTGAGGACACAAGTCTTGAGGACATCCGGGCGCAGATCGAGACGAACCTTTTTGGCGTCATCAACGTGACCAAAGCGGCCATCCCGATCATGCGGAAGCAGCAGGCGGGCCGCATCATTCAGTTTTCCTCCGTTGGCGGCCGCATCGGCGCGATGGGTCGGGCCGCCTATTCCGCCGCCAAATGGGGCGTCGAGGGCTTCTCCGAAGTGCTCGCCAAGGAGACTGCACCGCTCGGGATCAAGGTCACGATCATCGAGCCAGGTGGTTTTCGCACCGACTTTGCCGGTGCGAAAACCAGGCTTAACGCTGGCCGGCCGGAATACGATTCCACGGTTGGTGTCGCTGCGCGGTTTCAAAGTGACTACGACGGCAAGCAGCCCGGTGATCCCGCGAAGGCCGCAGAAATCGTCTTGCAGGTGGCGGGAATGGATGAGCCGCCCCTACGGCTACTGCTCGGCAGCGACGCGGCCCGCATCGTTGAGCAGAATGATGTTGCCAAGCTCGAAGCGGACAGGAAATGGCGACACCTGACCGTCTCTACCGACTTTGAATCGAAGAGTTGATCCAATGATACCGAACATAGAACACCACAGGCTTATGGTGAGCGGCACGGCCCATCACTACGTCACCGCAGGTGAAGGTCGTCCGTTGGTACTTATCCACGGATTTCCGCAGACCTGGCTCCAATGGAAACCGCTCATCGAGCGGCTTGCGGAAAAGTTAGCGAACCTGGCGCTGTCAGCGCGTCTGGACCATGTGCCGTGGCTAGCGCGTGAGACACAACGTCGAGCTATGGATAGAGGTGGCGAATGAAAAAGGAAGGCATGCTGGTCTCGGAAGTGGACGGCTCTCCCCATGCAGAGCGACAGAGCCGCTATGAGCGCGGCGTCACGACTTCCACCGCCCGCTGCGGAAACCGGGGTAACTGGCCGAATAAGCAACGAGTGCGGCGACAGTCGAGTCGGCGTCGAAGACGTGCCAGTTTTGAGACATCCGTCTTGTGTGGCGCACTTCCGGTTCCACCTGATGGGTGTCCGCGCAACCGGCACTTAACGGGCACCAACCTCCGTCTGCCGCGGCGCGCGCCCGATGCAACGTGATGGGTGTTTCTGGAGTCCGCCTGTTAAAGGGCGCGTTGCATTTTTGAAACGCTCTGTTGGCGTCGGAAGGACCTGGCTATCGCGGTGGCGATGATATGCGAGCGACACAGCATGGCAGGCATCAGAAGCGATCGAATTGTCCAATGGAAGCATCTCGGGGTGGGGCGCCGATTGTGCCGTGAGCTTCCGGTCGTCGACCATGTCTTTGGTCTGCGGCCGAAAATATCGGCCGCCCGCTGCCACGCGCCAGCAATACTGTCTCAGTGCCTGGCGCCGCGAAGGAGCGATTTGCATTGTCGTGTTTTACCACGACGTGCCTTTCCTTTCACCGCGCCTTCAATCGTGCGCCGTCGCACGCATGCCGCTCGCATGCGGGTGTACCTTCCGGGATGACCCGATGGTCAGATGGTTGTTCATGCGGCTCTTGCGAGGCAGCGATGATAGATCCGGAGTCCCGGTACGAGATCATCACCGACGAACGTGCATTGGCCAGACTGCAACCCGATTGGGACGCGTTGTGGAAGCGCGCAGGAGGGGCGGCACTACCTTTCGTACGCGTTCTGCTGGACTGCGTGGCAGCAGGTAGCGAAGCCGAAGGGCAGGTCATTGCGTTGCATTATCCGGCGCGACGAAGGCAGGCTTGCCATGGTATGGCCGCTTGTCCTGCGTCGCCGGCTCATGTGGGCCTGCCTGGCACCGCTGTCCCCCGAGGCAGCCGATTACTCGGACATACTCATGGAAGCGCGTGCCGGGACCCTCTCCTGGATCGAAGGCGCCTGGCACATCGCGACTGGGCACTGTGGCGCCGACTTCGTAGGAGACACACTTTGCTGATACGGCAGTACCTCCTCCTTTTCTGACCGTCTTTTTAAGGCTGACCTACATCAGAAACCACGCTACCTAGTGATGGTTCACCCCGTAGGTCAGGGGGTGGAATGACAGGCGCAAGGCCTGTCAGATATATGGATTTCTACAACGCTGTAGCAAATCTATAGCACGCGCCCCTTTTAGAGCACCAGCCGACTGCTACGTAATCCCCGCTCGCGCGTTAATCCATTCAAGACGGCCAATGCGCTTCATGGGCACGCTCTTGCAGGACTGATGGGGCGGCGTGTCGATCCTGAGCCGCGACTTGCCGCGGGTCGAGCTTGAGCGTCTGTCGTGCACTTCAATCTGTCTGCAGCGATTCTGCGAGATCAAGACATACAGGATGAGCTCTGCTGGCGCTGCTGGCTGCTCGACAAGTGGGCAGAAGTCTCGACGAATTGCAGTCGGCGCTTCAGCCATTGATGCACAGCATAGACACGAGGGTCAGCGGCGCCGCAACGATGCCGAACTGCTGGTGCGTCTCACGCGCGCGAAGCCAGTTGAGGTTGCAACATGTGGTCGAGGGTCTGTTTGTTGCCGCGATCTCGTATTACTGCTTTCCGGGCGACTGCATTCCCCTCTCGATCCGGAACTGGCAGAAGGATGATTGTCGTGGTCGTCTTGCCGGTCATGCTCACGATCCGGCGTAGCAAAGGAAGACACACGGTGCGCAAGTCAGAATGGCCGGCATCCCGAACTCCGGGAAGGCCAGATTCCGAAGTTTGCAACTGAACCCGTCCTTCGTCGGGGGACGTCGAGAACGACGCCTACGCGTGCGATCTCCAAGCCGTCGTAAGGAAATAATCATCGGGTTTCCCCCGGTTCAAAACGATGGTCTGGGAACTCAATGCAATACTGGTTAGCTTACAAGTGGTTGCGGGTTTTCTGATGCGACTAAATTTGTCTGCGAGCCGCATCAGGACTGGATCTGGTGATCTGCGCTGCCAGATCGGTTAAAGTCCGGATTTGTGGATGTTACGGATGGC
>NZ_JBQEPU010000067.1:0-5848 GCF_052045835.1 Paraburkholderia sp. 22099
TGAGTGCGTCCGTCGGGTTCTCTTCGTCATCTTCAAGGTTCCTTTGTCGGCATTATCGCCGCCTCAGGCCCCGAGCGTTTCACTTATCCGGCTGTCCGAATTTGCGCGGCCACCTCTAAATGGTGGTGGCGGCGGTCTCCCAAATGGACCCTTCCATCGAAGACATACCCGATACGATTGGGCGTCTGAACGAGCTTGAATTTCGAAGGCCGTACCGGAATCTGTTCGCACACTGGGCGGCGAAGCGCATTCGGGGACAAGACGCTCTCTACCTGATGTCACACGACGCGCGTGATGCGGAACAAGCAATGGTTGGGCCGATTGATCGTAGTCACGCTGGATTTGCAATTGTCTTGTTGCCGGATGTCCGTGGACTGGTGCAGCACATCGCTCAGTACGAAAGTTGGTTAGCGCAGAAGACCGCTGCGTGGTACGAAAGATATGGCGGTTGAAACGATCCACTGTGACCATACAATGGCGGTGACCATGCCGCTGATGGTGACCATACCTGACGGTCACCGTACCGCTGTGGTGACCATACAATGGCGGTGACCATGCCGCTGATGGTGACCATACCTGACGGTCACCGTACCGCTGTGGTGACCATACAATGGCGGTGACCATGCCGCTGATGGTGACCATACCTGACGGTCACCGTACCGCTGTGGTGACCATACAATGGCGGTGACCATGCCGCTGATGGTGACCATACAATGGCGGTGACCATGCCGCTGATGGTGACCATACAATGGCGGTGACCATGCCGCTGATGGTGACCATACAATGTCTGTGGCCATCCCACTGATGGTGAGCATACATTGGCGGTCACCGTACCGCTGATGGTGACCATACAATGACGGCGACCATCCCACTGATGGTGACCATACAATGACGGTGACCATGCCACTGATGGTGACCATACATTGGCGGTGACCATACCACTACTGGTGACCATCTCATTGGTCATGGCATAGCGTCGATGCATGCTGTTGCAACGATCGTGACCACGCCGTCGAGAGTGGTCACATGACCGATAGTGACCACTGTTTGTCGAAGTGATTTAATCGCTCACGTTTATTTTACGTTGTCTGTATGGACGCGAAAAGTTTGCGCAAGCAGTCTGGTATTAATGGCCGAATCTCGTCGATCACTTTCGTAACAATTTCTCGCTTTAAGTCTCCTTCCCGATGGAAACCCTTTAGCCCGTCAAAAATCGATTTAAGCAAGCCTTCAAGATCGTGGCCTTGCATCGTCATATACCAACTTGGTACACGAATGATGTTACCGCCGACGTAACGACACTCGATGCTGCCAGTTTCGGTCTGATTCGTGACCCGCTGTTGCACCTTATTCACGACAAAATCCGCAATTCCCTGCAATCGGTCATTATCGAATCGGCTGAAATCAGCATGTGTTTCGGTTTCGGCTAAATTCAGTTCAATGCGTGATACAAATCTTTCTCTGAAAAGAAGCGCGGCAATAAGAATCGGATCAAGTATATAATTTTCAATGCTATAGCGTGATCCTTCACCCAAAACCTTAACTCGATCAGTGCTGACGTTAACGCAGTCCCAATCGATTATGCCAAAAACTGTCCCATTCCCTGCGCTGTGCAACTTACTTACAACGTCTCGGACATGGGCACATCCACCATTTTTAGCGCCACCGGCTGCAATGAATGTCAGCGAAATCTCAGGCGTAAGTTGTGATTTTAGCTTCTCGTAAAATGCCTCATAGAATTCGGCATCGTAATGGCTTTCAGTAAAAACTTGGCGGCGATTTTCATAGTGCATGCTTAAAGATGGCACGCCTTCCATCAGGATGGAGAGTGCGCTGTCCTTCGATGTCTTTGCCAAGCGATTAATGTCGCCTTTTCGCATGGCGTACAACGATTCTTCAGGTGCTAACGCTACTGTCGAAGGAGAGTGTGTCGTTAAAATTACCTTAATCTTGTGTTGATCCACTAACACTGTCTCGATCGTTCGCAGCAACGACTGGGTCATTGATGGATGCAGCGGTGCATCTATTTCGTCGAACAATAACACTTGTGGATATTCGACGATCTGCCTTTTGTCTTTTGCGTAATATAGACATAACGCGAACGACATTAACACTTTCTCGCCGGAAGAGAGATCGTTGAACTTTACTCGAATACCAGTGATTTGATCTATGAGATTGGGTTCATACGGTCGCTCATCGAATTTGTCGGGCGCATTGATGCGGAAATTTAAATTTGCGGTTTCCAGAATTCCGTTAACAAAATTCCATGGAGCGACCCCATATCGCGATACGAATTCGTCGTCAGTAAATACCCGATAATTTTCACCCTGAGAATTGAGAAATTTCTTAAATTGATTTCTAGTGTGGTTCTCTTGGTATTCAGCAAACAGGCGGGCAAACGACTGTTGGAACATATCCACAGGTTGCCACGTCAGCGGGAAGTTGTCGTAAAAATCTTCTTCTTCGAACGCTGACAGCCGAAGTTGGGTTGATGCCCGCATTCCCGACAAAAGGCGTGAACGGTTTTGCGGGTCATGCTGTATAAATTGTTGGGTTAATGTCTGATCGACACTGTCGGCTATATTCTGAATTTGAAGAAGAATCGCCGTGGATTCAGACTCTGTGAATCCTTCTGCGCTTAACTTATCAGGTGTGAGCAAAGTCAGTTGTTTAACGCTGAATTTCGACAAAACCGGGTATTGGCCGCAAATCTGTTGTATCTGCGGTGACAGCGGTGCGGCAAGGGACGAGAATTGAGTCCAAATTTGTGATCGTTCTTGCTTGGCTTGAAATCCGGCAAACGATCCGCTGTCGTTCGGAACCATGTTCGACCAATCGAATCGCCGGATATTTCTGGTATGTGGGTTATGTGGCGCTTCTTCGATACGAAGGTTCCCCGCTTCAAGTGCCTGTAAAAAATGGCTCTTGCCAGCCCCATTCACTCCGGTCAACACAACAAAGTCAGGCAGTTCGACCATAGGGAATGACTTAATCGATTTGTGCGCAGAAGCGAAGCTTATTTTCATTTTGATAGGACGGTATGGAGCGATCAGACGACTGTGAACGTAGGCTGCGTTGGGCGACGAATCGCTGCACGATTTTACACATTCCTAAGCAGTGTTCGTGAAGCTGTGTATTAGACGGTGGCAGCCCGGTTCTCTACGGGTATGGCCCAAGCGAACCAATACGGCTCCGGTTCGCAAAGCGCCTTTTCCAGCCTTAATCGAATCCGGTTATGTGAGCTACTCAACAGGGATCGCCACTGGTACGGATTCACTAGATGCATTTTCGTGTACTTGCCGCAGTTGGAAAAACTCCCATCGGTCGGCCAACGCGGCCAGATCAGGGCCAGACGTGCCGTTCACGAAAAGCTGTATGCCGTCAAATGCTTCGTAGCCCGCTGCGCGCACGTCGCGATGCAACGCAACGGTCAGGGTTGACGGATTGATTGCCAAAAGATCGAGATCGAACAGGGTGTGCAGGTCACTTCTCAGCAACAGTCCGTTGTGCGCTCCGTTGTCATTCGTCTCGGCGTATGGCCGGATGTGCGCGGCTTCCACCAGTCCCGTAAATGCGCAACGACTTATCTGACAGGCCGCACCGTATCGGGCAATAAGCCGATTTCGAAATTTTGCCTGTCCACGTCGCTGGTTCACTTCCCGAAGGACCCGTCTTCGCGCTTCGATGACTGAGTGCGGTGGATCGGCGTCCGCAGCGTTATCCACGGTGTCGATGTCGATTTGGCGGACGAACTTTTTCAGCAACGAATTACAGTCGGTGTCATCTTTCAACCACGGTTCGATTCGCGCCAAGTCGATCTCTTTAATCGACATCTGGTCATTGGGCCGAATAACCGCGGCAGCCAACCGATCCAGCGTCAGCCCTGACGGCGCTGACCGGAACGTCTCACCGTAGTGCGCAGCGAATGTTTCAACCGTCACCTTCTCGCGCGCCGGTTCCACAAATTCATGCCGGTTCCGGCAGACCCACGGCGGTTCGATTGTCGTCCGACGCTTGATGTCGCTGACGGCACAGATCGGGCAACGCTGCCGCTCCTTCTCGCCCTTTTCGAGTTCGATGCCGGTGATTTGCGCGACTCCAAGCACGCCCAACGATGAACGAATGACGACCACATCGTTCTTCGAGACTTGTTGGTGATTGGCGACGAAACTATCGTACCGATAGACCTGTGACGGATCGTCCTGATAGCCAGTGTTGCCGCCGTATTGTCGGGCGCCATCAACGGCGAGTAGCGACCATGCGCGTGGATTGCTCATTGCTTTTTGCCTTCATTGTCCGAGGAACGATGGCACGTTTGTCGTGGTGTTAGGGTTGCGGCATGCAGCTATCGTATTATGCGGGACATCCAAACGGGGACCAGTACACGCCAATAACAAGGTGGAACCTGACATGCCGAACCTGAACATTTCTTCGGAAACAGCAGACACACTCTTCAACGCCTTCAATATTGCGCTGATAGTTGGTGCGATCATCGTTGCTGTAGCCACGATGGGCGCGATTTGGACCGGTAAGATTAGAGATCATTACTCGGACCTGCGCATAAGTAACAACGAAATGGAAACCGCACGGGCGGGTTCCGATGCCGCGCATGCCAACCAAGCGGCTGCCGTGGCGAACAAAGCCGCTGCGGAAGCGTCCTTGCACGCGGCGCAAGTCGAAAAACAAAACATCGAGCTTCGCGAGAAGTTTGCGAATCGGCGAATCACGGCGAAACAGCACGCGGAATTGGTTGCGATTTTGACGAAGCATCCCAACAGTTTCAACATGGAAGCGATGGGTGATCCTGAGTCGGGAATGTACGCCGCTGACATCTTAAAGACGTTCACCGATGCAGGGTGGGTCGTAGATAAGAAGGAGTTCCCCTTGGGCGTCATATGGACCGGCCTGATCCTCTATCAAACTGATGATCCAGCAGCGATTGAAATGGCGAAGGCTTTACACGATGCGGGCATCCCTTTCAGTATTGGAGATCAGCGCAAAGATAAGGCAACGATCATGGTGGGCGGGAAGCCGCCAGTGTTCTGAAGTGCGCTTCCGGTAGCCGAGTGAGCTTCCCGGATGTCCGAAATCGACCGTATTCGCACTCCCCAAGATAGGCATGTACGGAAAGTAGTTGTAAACGTATCGGACACCCTTGTAATTACCCACTTCTTTCGCGAATCCTGGTAACCTGGCGTGCGTCACGACGAGCGTGCGAGAAGAATGGCCGGGAAACGACAGGTAGAAGATCGGGCGTGGTTTGAGCGGGAGCTTGAAGGAAGCGAATTCCAGGACGCGCGGTTACATAAGCGGTTTGGAATGCTGCTGGAGCAACTGTGGAAGGGCATGGGGCAGACCATTCCACTTGCCTGCCAGGACTGGGCCAATACCAAGGCAGCCTATCGTTTCATGGACAATGATCGCGTCAGTGAACAAGACATTCTGAGTGGACATTTCCAGGCAACTGCCCAGCGTTTTTCCTCGACCGATGGACCGGTTCTTGTCCTTCAGGACACCACCACGTTTTCGTACGAAAGGGAACGTCCCGAGCTCATCGGTTACGCAAGCAACACGCTGACCGCAGCCGGGAGATACGGTCGCGACAAGGCAGGCTCGCAGTGCGGCATCCTGATGCATTCAAGTCTCGCGGTGACGCCGCAAGGCCTGCCGCTCGGGCTGGCGGCCATCAAGTTCTGGAGCCGCAAGGAGTTCAAGGACACTGCGACCAGGGTAAGCGACTCGGCCCGACCGTTTCCCGATGCTGATTTTTCCAAAGCATGATGGGCGCGTTTAGATTGACGGAGCCAGTCAGCCATGTCGAACGCAGGGGCGCGAGCCCATCCCCATC
>NZ_JBQEPU010000068.1:0-5398 GCF_052045835.1 Paraburkholderia sp. 22099
CGCAAGGCACGCAAGACACGCAAGACACGCAAGACACGCAAGACACGCAAGACACGCAAGACACGCAAGACACGCAAGACACGCAAGGCACGCAAGCCCCGCAAGCCCCGCAAGCCCCGCAAGCCCCGCAAGCCACGCAAGCCACGCAAGCCCCGCAAGCCCCGCAAGCCACGCAAGCCACGCAAGCCACACAAGCCACACAAGCCACACAAGCCACGCAAGCCACACAAGCCGAACCCATCCCGCTATCCGCGTCCCAGCAAAGCCTTTGGTTCCTGTGGAAGCTCGATCCCGAGAGCGCTGCGTACCACGTGAACGGTGCGCTGCGTTTCGACGGCCGACTCGACGTTAACGCTCTGCGCGCCGCATTCGCCGCGCTCGGCGATCGGCATCCGGCGCTGCGCATGCGTTTCGCCGAAGTCGTGGGCGTGCCCTATCAGCGCATCGAAGCCGCGAGTCTCAACGACATCCGCCTACTCGACCTGCCGAGCACAGAAAACACGACCGAAACCGCGACCGAAAACACGCCCCACGACGAAGCCCTCGCCGCATGTCTCGCCGCGCTCGTGCGCGCACCGTTCGACCTCACCGCCGAGCCGCCCGTGCGCGCGACGCTGATCCGCGTCGCCGCCGATCGCCACGTGCTGCATCTGGTGCTGCATCACATCATCAGCGACGACTGGTCGGTCGGCCTTCTGTTCGCGGACTTCTCGCGCCTGTATCGCGAATATTGCGCATCGGACGACGCCGCGTCGATCGACCATCTCACGCACGATGCGAATTTCGCCACCGCATCGGCGGCGGCTTATCGCGAACTGATCGCGGCGCGCGCCGCGCAACTGACGCCCGAGCGCGAGTCCGCGCAACTCGACTGGTGGCGCGCCGCGCTCGCCAGCGACAGCGACTCCGCCGCGACGCTCGCGCTGCCCTACGACCGCGCACGTACCGGCACGCGCCGGGCACCGGGCGCGCGCCATCGCGCCCGCGTGCCGGCCGTCACCGTGAACGCGCTGCGTGCGCTCGCGGGCGCGCGTCACGCGACGCTGTTCATGACGCTCCTCGCCGCCTTCGACGCGTTGCTCTACCGATACTCGGGGCAATCCGACATCCGCCTGGGCGTGCCGCTCGCGGGCCGCGATCTGCCGGGCGCCGCGGACGTCGCCGGTTTCTTCGTCAACACCGTCGTGATTCGCACCGCGCCGCACGGCGAAATGCGCGCGGCGCAACTGATCGACGACATGCGTGAACGATTGCTGTGCGCCTACGCGAATCAGGACGTGCCGTTCGCGAGCGTCGTCAAGGCGGTGCAGCCCGAGCGCGATCCGACGCAGACGCCGCTGTTCCAGGTGCTCGTCAACCAGCAGCAGCGCCACGACCTCGGCGCATCGTTCGGAGAAGGATTGAGCGTGACGGTGCAGGACGTCGACAACGGCGAGGCTCAATTCGACCTGATGCTGAACATCGCGGAAACGGCCGGCGACGCGCTCGATCTGACGCTCACCTACGCGACCGATGTCTTCGACGCGTCGACCATCGAACGGCTTGCCCGCAATTTCACGGGGCTGCTGGAGCAATGGAGCGCGGCGCCGGATGCGCGGATCGCGTCGTTCGAATTGCCCGAGATTCGCGATGAAGCGGTGCGGCGTTTGCCTGCCGCGTTTGCCTATGAACCGGTGACGGCGCGCATCGCCGCGCAGGCGAGTGCGCGTCCTGACGCGATTGCGCTGGTCGATGGCGAGGAGCAGGTGACGCATGCGCAACTGGATGCGTGGTCGCGTGCGATCGCGCATGAACTGCGACGGCTCGGTGCGACGGCGGAAATGCGGGTCGGCGTCGCGATGCAGCGCTCGGCGGCGCTGGTTGCATCGCTCGTCGGCGTGCTGCGCGCGGGCGCGGCGTATGTGCCGCTCGATCCGTCGTATCCGGCGGAACGCCTTGAACATATCGTCAGTGATTCGCAGCTTGGTCTGATCGTGACGGATGCGGCAAGCGTCGCGCAGCATGCGGCGCTGTTCGGATCGCGGACCACGCTGGATGCCATGGCGTTGCGTGACACGGCATTTGATGCGGCGAACGATGCGTTCCCGCAGCCGCATCCGCAGCAGCTTGCCTACGTGATCTATACGTCCGGTTCGACGGGAACGCCGAAGGGCGTCGGCGTCACGCATGAGAACGTCGCGCGGCTGTTCGACGCGACGCAGTCGCGCTTTGCGTTCGGTACAAGCGACGTCTGGACGCTGTTCCACTCCTACGCATTCGACTTCTCGGTATGGGAAATCTTCGGCGCGCTGGTGCATGGCGCACGGCTCGTGATCGTGCCGCACTGGACCGCGCGCGAACCATCGGCTTTTCATGCGCTATTGCGCGACGAACGCGTGACGGTGCTGAACCAGACACCCTCGGCGTTCGCGCAGCTCACGCAGGCCGATGGCGAGAACACGCTCGACGCGCTGCGCGCGGTGATCTTTGGCGGCGAACGGCTGGAGCCGGCGTCGCTTGCCCGATGGGCGGAAGGCGCACGCCGCAGGGGCGTGCTGCCGGCGCTGGTGAACATGTACGGCATCACCGAAACGACGGTCCACGTGACGCATCGCGCACTGGACGAAGCCGCGCTGCGCGATGCGCGCAGCGTGATCGGCGCGCCGCTCGACGACCTCACGCTGCACGTGCTGGACGCGGACCTGAACCGCGTGCCGGCGGGCGCGGTGGGTGAGCTGTATGTCGGCGGCGCGGGTCTCGCGCGCGGGTATCTGGGACGCCCGGCTCTCACGGCGCAACGCTTCGTGCCGGACCCGTACGGCGCGCCGGGTGCGCGCCTGTACCGCTCGGGCGATCTCGCGCGACGGCTGAAGGACGGCGACCTCGAATACCTGGGCCGCAACGACGATCAGGTGAAGATCCGCGGTTTCCGCATCGAACTGGGCGAGATCCAGGCGGCGCTGCTGGGTCATCCCGACGTGCGCGATGCGGCGGTGGTGGTGTCGGATAGCGACAGCGGCGACCGGCGGCTCGTGGCCTACGTGGTGCCGCGGGGCGAAGCGGATGCCGGCGACGCGGCCCGCTGGCAGACCTGGCTGAGCGCCCGTCTGCCCGCGCACATGGTGCCGTCGTCGTATGTGGAACTCGCGCGTTTTCCGCTGACGCCGAACGGCAAGCTCGACCGTCGCGCGTTGCCCGCGCCTGAAGCCGTGACGAAGGCCACGCTGGCCGTCGCGCCGTCGACGCCCGCCGAGGCCACGTTGCTCGCTGTGTGGCGCGCCGTGCTGCGACGTGACGACATCGGCGTGACCGACAACTTCTTCGTGATCGGCGGCGACTCGATCCTGAGTCTGCAAATCGTCTCGAAGGCGCGCGATGCCGGCCTGCACGTCACGCCGCGCATGGTGTTCGAAGCGCCGACCGTGCAGCAGCTCGCGCGCGCGGCGCGACCGGTGTCGGCCTCGACCTCGACATCATCCGCCGTGACGGAACCGCTAACGGAGACGAGCGGCCCCGCATCGTCGGATCTGTGGCGCGCGCTCGGCCTCACGCCCGAGCATATCGAGGACGTTTATCCCGCGACGCCGCTGCAAGGCGGCCTGCTCTATCACACGCTCGCCGAGCCGGGGCAGGGCGCGTATCTCAACCAGATGCGCGCGACGCTGTCCGGTTCGCTCGACGTCGCCGCGATGCAAGCCGCGTGGCAGGCCGCGCTCGAACGTCACGCGATTCTGCGCACGGGGTTCGCGTGGCAGCACGGCGGCGCGGTGATGCAGATCGTCCATCGCAAGATCGCGTTGCCGTTCCAGACACACGACTGGTCCGCCGCGCCGGATTACGACGCGCGTCTCGCCGACTGGCGCGCGCGCGATCTCGCCGACGGCATCGCGCCCGACGCCGCGCCGCTGATGCGCGTCGCGTTCTTCATTCGCGATGCGCGGACGGCCGACCTCGTGTGGACGCACCACCATCTTCTGCTCGACGGCTGGAGCGTGTCGCTGCTGTTCGCCGAAATTCTGCGCGACTACCGGGCGCGCACGAGCGGCGCGGCGGCGACGTTCGAAGCGGCGCCGCCGTATCGCGGTTACGTCGACTGGATTCGCGAGGCGGCTGACGATCCCGCGACGCAAGCATGGTGGCGCGCGTGGGCCGCGCGCGTCGACGATCCGGCGACGCTGACCGCGAGCCTCGGCGCACCGCGCGCCGCGGAGCCCGGCGCGCATGCGCGGCGCCGCGCACTCGACGACACGCTCGTCGCTCGCTTGCAGGCGACGGCGCGCCGTCACGAGATCACGCTCAATACGCTGATGCAGGGCGCGTGGGCCGTGCTGCTCGCGCGCTATGGACATCGGCGCGGCGTCGCCTACGGCACGACGGTTGCGGGACGGCCGGCGCATCTGCCGGGCGTCGAGCGGATGCTGGGGCTGTTCATCAATACGCTGCCGGTGTGTGTCGACGTGGACGCGAGCGCGGACCTCGGCGCATGGCTGCGCAAGCTGCAAGGCGAGCTGACCGAACTGCGGCAGTACGAGCACACGCCGCTCGCGCGCGTGCAGCAGTGGACCGGGCGCAGCGGCGACGCGCTGTTCGACAGCATCGTCGTGTTCGAAAACTATCCCGTCGAAGCCGCGCGCGACGGCGATGCGAGCCTGAAGGTCGAGGCGATCGACTCGGTCGACCCGACGCATTACCCGCTCGCGCTCGCGATCATTCCGCGCAGGCAGACGGTCGCGCTCGAATGGGCGTGGGACGGCGAGCGGATCGATCGCGAGACGGTGGAGCGGATCGCGTCGCAGTATGAAGCGGTGCTGGCGCAGATGGCGGAGGGTGTGGAGCGGCGGGTGGGGTCGCTGACGTTGCCGGCGGGGTGTCCTGAGGTGGCGTTGCGGCGGTATCCGTTCGAGTCGCTCGGCGCGGCGCTGGCGGCGCAGGCGCGGCGCACGCCGGAGGCGGTGGCGCTGCGCTGCGAGGACGCGTCGCTCACCTATGCGCAACTGGATGCGTGGTCGGCGGCGCTGGCCGCGAAGCTGGTCGCGCGCGGGGTGGGCGCGGAGCGGCGCGTGGGCTTGTGCGTGACGCGCGGGCCGGCGCTGGTCGCGGCGCTGCTGGGCGTCATCCGCTCGGGCGGGGCGTTCGTGCCGCTGGATCCGGGGTATCCGGTGGCGCGTCTGACGCAGATGATCGGGGATGCGGGGATTGCCGAGGTGGTGGCGGATCGGGCGAGTGCGGAGCAGGTTGGGGAGGTGCTCGCGGGGTGTGAGGTGGTTGAGGTGGATTCGGTGCCGGAGGCTGTCACGGAGGGAGTCAGGCAGGGCGAGGTGGCTGGCGGCATCGACGCGGCAAGCCAACCTGGTGCGGCAAGCCGTGCTGATGCGGCGAACGACAGCGATGCCCAGCGCCGTATCAGCCTGGCGACGCA
>NZ_JBQEPU010000069.1:0-4854 GCF_052045835.1 Paraburkholderia sp. 22099
CAAACAGAAAGAGCGCCGCCGTCAATTACCCACTGACAACCCGAACGGAGCGACAACCATGACCCCCTGACACAGCGACAATCACCTCGGCCGAGCGGCCAAGATGTTTGTCGGTAAACCGGACGTCCTGCTTGACGCTATCCAATCTGGAATTTCCCGTAATTCCTCTCCCACGGCCGGCCCTGATGTGGGCTCAAGCCCGGGCATTTTTCGTCGCCAGCTACTCGCTGATGACGCCTGTACACCATCGCCAGCTCGCTACGAGTAGGCCGACGTGCTGCAGCCATCATGAGCCTGTTACGCTCAGCAAAGTCCAATGGGCAGCTATCTGAAGAACGTGTTCACGCGACTGCCGACCCGCAGGGCCATCCGTCGAGACGGGCTTGTCGGCTGCTTATGTCCAACGTGAGCGCCGCGAGTGTAGCGAAAATCCCGTCAGCCGCAGCCGGTTCATTCTGCTCGGTGTTTGAAGGCCGTTTGGTGAGGCATAGCAGCCGTTGGAGTGTCCGCGCGCGTACGCGCGTGAGTGTCGGGAAGTGGCCGACAGCGGGCGGACCGGAAATTGATGAGCGTGGGCTATGGCGTAGGCCGTCGCGCAAAGGCTTATCTGGCGCGAAGGAGGTACTGCTGCATCAGCAAGGTGTGTCTCCTAGGCACAAATGAAGCCACGTACTTCTAATGCAGCGTCGCCTTTACCTCGTCGTTCCAGATCCTCGGCAAGCAACTCTTTAAACAGTGCTACTTCCTCATTCCCATACAGGTTGCGAAACTCACCGATGACCTCGGTGATCGCCCGGGTACGGGTATCGGGTGTAAGCATACTGCTGACGTGTGAACAGCCGCGGGCAAGTTCGAGGAAGTAGATTGCTCGAGCAGCAGTAGGAGAGATCATGGCGCCGCCGCGAGATTTTCCTTTTGGCATGAGGTTGACCTCTCTTTTGTCGCTGCCTTGCTCCGTCCTGGCGGTCGTGGCTCCTGCCGTTGACGAACGGAACCTACCTTGGCCAATCTAGCACGCGCACCTGAGCGGAAACTTAAGCGATCGGCGAAGCAGGGCGAGGGGCTTGAACTCGTCGTGCAGGAAGACATACCCAATAAGCGAGGCGCCGTGATCGAGAAATCGACAGGTCGTGTGATCAGTGAATGATGTCCGCCGTCGAACCTGGATCTGTGACGTATTCACGTTCTGCGCAAGGTCTGCAGCGTTCCCTTCGCATGGGACATGATCTCCTCTTGTAGACGTAGAGCACGCATTCCCAGACGCCCCCACGGCGAACTCACGGTCCGCAACGTCCAGACGCCCGCCATGTTGCCACGGGCCCAAAATTCTTTGTATTGCTCATCGCCTGCGCCGAAGTCGAGATCCAGCCGTCGGTCGAACGCCCATTGCACCACATGTTCGTACAAAAGAAAACCAGGCGAGAGTTTGCGTTGCGCCTGGTCGAAGCCCGAAAAGATCGTGCTCGCGCAGCGGTTGTCGACGCTGAACACGAGCGCCGCGAGCGGCTCGCCCTCAAGCGCGACAACGAGCAGATGGGCTTCCGTTGTGAATGGCGACGATAACCACTCGACGAGGAAGTTCCGGTAGTGAACGGACGTTATCCACTGCCCATGCTTGCTGACACGATCGCTCCAGTCACGTTTCCATTCGAGCATCAGGTCTATGGCAGACGCAACGGCGCCCTTGTCTGACGGGTCTACCAGCCATGCATCCAGCTGCCCTTTCTTCGCCAGGCGACGCGTGATGGAACCAGGCTTTTTACTTTGCTCAAGCACGGTCAGCGAATCGCAGAACGATGTCCAGTCGTGCTCTCTGCATTCCATGCTGAGCTTCGCGACGTCTGAAATGTGGCGCTGCCGCATCACGAGCGACCGGTCCTGCCCGGCGACGCGGTAAACGTCCGCCGACTCATGCAGGTATGGCAGGTGCACGGAATCGGCGCCACAGTGCCCAGTCGCGATGTGCCAGGCGCCTTCGATCCAGTAGAGGGTCCCGGCACGCGCTTCCATGAGTATGTCCGAGTAATCGGCTGCCTCAGGGGACAGCGGTGCCAGGCAGGCCCACATGAGCCGGCGACGCAGGACAAGCGGCCATACCATGGCAAGCCGGCCTTCGTCGCGCCGGATAATGCAGCGCAATGACCTGCCCTTCGGCTTCGCTACCTGCTGCCACGCAGTCCAGCAGAACGCGAACGACAGGTAGTGCCGCCCCCCTGCGCGCGTCCACAACGCGTCCCCATTCGGGTTGCAATCCGGCCAATGCATGTTCGTCGGTGATGATTTCGTAGTGGAAATCCGGGACCGTCATCGCTGCCTCGCCAGAGCCGCATGAAGCGGCCTGTTTGACATCACGTCTCGGGGGAAGATTACTCCTCGCATGAGAGCGCCACGCGTGCGATGGCGCACCGTTATAGGCGCTCTGAAATGAACCGCGAGCGTGGTAAAACCCGCAACGCAAACCACCCCATGTGGCGCCGGCGTCATAGATACGCGACCGACGCTGGGCGGCTGCAGAGCTGCCGATGCCTGAGCACGATGAAGCCTGACACCGGTCCGACGCTTCAACATTAGCATTCACGTAATCCTTGAGGGTGCCACTCGTCACTCGCCTGGACGGGCCGCGTGGATGCAGTCGTTAGTGGCGACCGCCGGGCGGCCTGATTCACGACCTGCCTCAAGAGGCCGCTGATGCGGTCTGGGGAGGGCGCACTCCTGACTCGCGCGGGATGACGTCACTTCCTCGAGACGACGAATGCGCAATCAACGAAGGTATACGCACGACGCTGACCGTAGGCGACGGCCTCCTCGGGGCACGCAAATTCAAGTGACTCTGCATGACTTGCAACCACGTTTTCCGGAATGAACTGAGCATTCTTATGCACATACCAGGTGACGGTATAGCGTGGCTCGGCACCGTTGAAGGAACGTGCTGTGGTCTCGTCGACATGTACGTGTACGCCGAGATCCCGGTATGGCTGGCAGATATGGTCCCGCACTGTCTCCTCCTCAGTCCTGGGGCAGCGAATGAATGCCCTCTTTGCCACGTCTGTTCAGGACGTGTATTCCACGCTGCGGCGCCGCCGGATTAATCATAAGACCTATGGCCTGCGCAGCGCGAGAAAAGCAGGGTTGGCGATCCACGCTCGCACCTGATAGTAATACGAAACGATTACGGCTGAGCGACACTGGCTGGCGTGACGCACATCGACGGTCCGCTCTCAAACGCTGTAATCGAAAAGCCTGAGCAAAAAGCGGCGTCACCGGGTCAGAACCAGGACGCCGCTGAAAACACGTCCCGCGTGGACAGGGTAGTCCGCAGGAGTGACCTGAAGGTATCGTTCATCGTTCCTCGGTTCAAGATGCAGAATTTCCGTTTGTAACAACGCCCAAGGTATTTTATGCAGCATTAAAACTGGATGCGCCGCAGGCAAGGAGGCGACGGTGCTGCGCTCGGATCGCGGGCGGCGATCGATTTTTAAATTTACAAACCGGTAAATTTCTTACAACACTGCTGGTTGGGCCCAGCGCGGCAACGGGGTGATGTCCTGAAGGTAGGGCGGCGGTTTCAACATTTCGAATGTCTGGTCGCCCACAGTGGTGCAGCCCAACTGCCGCTACGCTTGATCTGCCGCACTTTCCGGGTTCACTTCAGGATGGTGACCACAACGTGACGTGACGCCGCAACGGTGGTGTTTGGCGCCAACGCGCGACGGGGCAGCGACTATATAACGGGTCTCATGAATGAAGCCTCGGCGGCCGTGTCGATATTCAAACCCGTTATCTGTAAACGCTCCAGCCGATTGGATCCTTATGTGGCTGCTTGCGACAGTTACGCTGGTACCGTGAACATGGTTAGCGAAGACGTCTCCGTGACGCTGATGCCTGCACCACAAATCGAACCCGAGCGGATGCGCCGATGTGAACAACGCCAGGACAACTGTTGTCCACGCCGCACGCGCCGGTCTGAACGAGCGCTCGATTTTTCACGAACCGTGGTGGCTGGATATCGCGACCGGAGGCAACTGGAAGCTGGCGTCGGTTGTTTACGCCGACCGAAAATTCAGCCACATGTAGGGATCGCGCCGACTGAAAATTGAGCCGGGCAATCAACCTATCCTGCTAGTTTTTCTGGCAGGGTGTTTGGGGATGATCCCCGATGACGATGATTGGCAAGGTGCGGCGGATGTTCCACCGCCAGAACAAGTCGGTACGCGAGATAGCGCGTCTCACAAGCCTGTCGCGCAACACGATTAGTAAATATCTGAACATGGATGTTCAGGAGGAGCCGAAGTATCAGCGGCGGTCGCAGCCGACCCGGTTGACGCCGTTTCATGAGGTGCTGGTGCAGGCGCTCAGTGTCGACGCGCGGCGACCGAAGAAGGAACGCCGCACCGCCTGGATGCTGTTCCAGGAGATCAAGGCTGGCGGCTACGACGGCTGTTACTCGCGGGTGACCGATTTCATCCGGGCCTGGCGGCAAGGCGAAGGCAAGGCGGTTTCGAAGTCGGCGTTTGTGCCGCTGCGATTCGAGCTGGGCGAGGCATTCCAGTTTGACTGGTCTGAGGAAGGACTGGTTGTCGGCGGCATTTACCGCAAGCTGCAGGTGTCGCACATGAAGCTATGTGCGTCGCGGGCGTTCTGGCTGGTTGCCTATCCGAGCCAGGGGCACGAGATGCTGTTCGATGCCCATACGCGCTCGTTCGCGGCCTTCGGCGGGGTGGCCCGCCGGGGCATCTATGAATGAAAGGGACTTCCCCGTCCCGAATCAGGTGCCCGTTGCGGGCGACGGCATCAAGGTGCCACGATGGGGTTCTCACGCTCCATCAACTCACTCGAAGGGGAAGTCCATGGCAA
>NZ_JBQEPU010000070.1:0-3558 GCF_052045835.1 Paraburkholderia sp. 22099
TCGGGCGTGCACAAACCGAGCTTCTATGACCCGATCGTAAATCGCACCTACGGCGCGATGGCTTCGCATTACTCCGTGGCAGTCATCCCCGCCCGCAGTAAAAAGCCCCGGGACAAGGCGTACGCGTCATACTGCACCTTGTGTGGTTGGTGGAACAGCGATAAACGTCGGTTGTGTCGAACTGTAGCGACCGCCTTGTCCTTTGACCAGGACGACGTCGCCGACGGGCTCGTACAGGCAGCGATGCAGGTTACCGTAGCGATGCTGACGCAACAGCCCGCGCCGGGCCCAGAGGTGGATGCTAGTCGGGCAGACCCCAAGTTGTGCGGCCAGCTCGTTGGCTGTCAACATGCCGCGTTCGCGCAGGCGTTCAAACCGGCACTTGAGTCGATAGGCGGTGCGGACGATAAAGACCTTCTTGTGCGTGAACGCTTCACCTTTCCAGTTTGTATAACCGAGCGCATTTAGTTGTTCGGCGACTTGCCGGTCCGAGCAGGTTTCGAGGAGTTCGTCGACCTTCGCAACGACTTCAGGCAAAGTCTTGCGAATCAGGGCAATGGGTTTGGGCTTGTCGATCTCCAGCGAGGTCGTTCGCCCGCCACGAAAGCGTACGTGGATCGCGACGCGTTCGGACTTTACCAAGGTTACGTCTTCAATGAGCAAAGCGACCATGCGCTTGCGCTCGACCGGTACGACTCGTTGGTCATTCCAGACGCGGGGGAAGTCTTCGGCGAGCGCCTGAATCTGGGTTCGCGCATCGCTGCTTAACAGCTTGTGATCGGCGTTCTTAAGTCGTTCGTTCTCCTGTTGAAATTCATCCAGCACGCGCAGACGTTCGTTCCAGTCCGCTTCGAGCGTGTCGGCGACAAGCCGGTTGGTCGGGTCGACACTCATATATCGACGGCGCGCGAGTTCGGCATCGTAGCGCGCCCGGACCAGTTGCTTCTGACGCTGATCGGCGGCCTGTTTGACGCGCCCTGATATCTCTTCTTCGACAGCTAGCGCGACCTCGAGAGCGGCCGGTGCGACGCTCTCCAGAAGCAGTGAGCCTATCGCGTCATCGATGGCGCTTCCGCGAACAGACTGACAGGGTTTGCCGGCGCGTCGCACCGGATTCTCCGTGCACATATAGTACGGTTCGAGTTTATTGCCCACAACCTGGTATCGTACGCGCATACGTGCGCCACACACCCCGCACACGACGCGCCCCTGCAGGAGCCCAACGCCCTCGCGTGGCATGCTGCCTCGTCGGTCGCGCCCGAATCCGGTTAGGTTCTGCTTAAGCGTCGCCTGGTTGCGTTCGAACTCCTCCCAGTCGATAAAGCCTGGATGAGCCTTCTGAATTAACACCTGCCAATTCTCCCGGTCAACCTTAAGTGCCGTGGGCTTGCGTCCCGGACGATACGCTCCGCGTGTGCGGCCATATACAAAGGCGCCGGCATAACGGGGGTTGTGCAGTATCTGGATGACGCGACAGTGTTCCAACGACCCCCAGATCAGATCTCCCTTGCCAATCCCCCGGCGGATGCGACGCGGAAACAGCCAGCCTTCCTGGCGAAATCGCTTGACGGTGGCGGTAGCTGACGCAGCTTGCCGAAACGTGTCGAACAGCAACTGCAGCGCGCCACGGACCTGTTGATCGGGATCGAGTGCGACTGAGCCATTCGGGTGATACACAAACCCGATCGGCAAAGGCACCTCCAGCTCGCCACGGCGTGCCTTGTTCTTGATCCCGCCTTGCAGCCGGCCCTTGAGGATATGAAGCTCTGCCTCGCTCATGGCGCCCTTTAACCCAAGCAAAAGGCGATCATTAAATTGACCTGGATCGTAAATTCCATCTTCGTCCAGAATCAAAGTTTGCGTGAGCGATGCAAGTTCGATCAGGCGATGCCAGTCTGCATTATTGCGCGCAAGGCGCGACACTTCCAATCCCAGCACGATGCCGGCGTGACCATTGGCGACCTCGGCGACCAGGTGCTGAAAGCCATCTCGCTCCTGGGCGCTGGACCCGGACATGCCGAGATCGTTATCGACGACGTGAATGCGCTCAATCGGCCAGCCAAGGGCGACCGCGCGATCGCGTAGCGCATATTGCCGCTTCGTACTCTCGGTATTCTCGAACACCTGTCGAAGCGACGACTGTCGAACGTAGAGAAACGCATCTCGCCGCAGATGTTCGGCGGTGACCTTCTGAGCGGAGTTAGTAGACATGGGCAAGCTCCTCGTGGGTGCGCAGCACGAGGTTGGCCAGCACGCGAACAAGCGCGCCGTTATCCCGCACTGAGTTGGAAGCAGACACGGTTGGAGTGGGAGCCTCGATGCGCGAAGCGTCCGGGCGTTGGATCGCCAGCCCGTGCAACAGGCCATGAAAGCGTATGGCCGCGTGGCCTTCTGAGTTAGGACCTGTGCCGAGCAGATCGGCCCGCAGCGCTTCGTAGCGAGCAAGCGCTGACGATGGCGGACGGAATTGAGGCGAATCGTCTACGGTTTTTTTTTGCGTGCTAACGCACGTTCGATACTGCGTGGGTGGATCGAAAGCTCCAGCCAGGTTTCGATCTCCTGCGCAAGCGCGCGAGCGCGAATGCTGCCGTCCTGCTGTAGACGCTCCTCGATGAACGCCATGACCACCGAGTTGAGTTTGTGCGCGCCTTTGGGCCCACGCTGTTTCGGAAGCAACCCTGGCAGCCCCTCGCTCGCAAAGGCGCTCTCCGCTTGATAGAAGGTCGGCCTGGACATTCCGAACAGGGCGGCCGCCTCGGCCTTGGAAGCGCCATCGACCCGAACATGACGCAACATCTCGTACTTGACCTGAACAAGATCGTCGGGATCGAAGAAATCGCCCGATCGAAACCATGGCGCCCGTATTCGGTCGGGATGAGGATTGAGAGCACCAAGTTCGCGGAGTCGATCGCGCTTTGACGGTGGCCTGGTCATTACATGATCTCTCGTTGATGCAATGACAAATAAAATACGCCTCTGTATTCGATATGTCAAGTTTCTCTGTGATCAGATCGATTCCAGAAATGCCGCTAAAACGTGCAAATAAATGAAATCTATCTTGCCAGAGTAGAGCTAGCATCATCTCCACAGCGGCATATTTATCTTTACGTGAACGGCGAAATTTATTTGACATTGCGCGCTCCCAACAAATCGTCAACAAGCGCACGCAATCGAAGCAGATCGTCTGTTCTAAACCAGGAATGTCCACCGGAGGCCTGCGCGAACAGATCTGGCTCCGGGACATCGGTCCAGGATGCCAGCACCGAGCGCAGACGCTTGTGTGCGTCGAAATACATCACGCGATCTTCACCCCAGTTCTGCTTGCGACTCACCAGGACAAAGCGATTTCCACGTGCTGGGTGGAATGGATGGGTAATCTCGAAGGACGCGCCTTTGACTACGCGATGTTCCTCATGACAGACAGTTGCTGACTTGCGAGAAGGCCAAGGTCGAGCAGGGAGTGCTCCTCGTACAACGATGGATTCTCGCCCGGTTGCGCAAACAACGCTTCTTCAGTCTTGCCGAAGCCAACCGGGCGATCGCCGCGCTGCTTGTGAG
>NZ_JBQEPU010000071.1:0-3220 GCF_052045835.1 Paraburkholderia sp. 22099
TGTGTTTCTGCATGGGAGCCTGACGATTACCTACTTTCACACGGGCAATCCGCACTATCATCGGCGTGGAGTCGTTTCACGGTCCTGTTCGGGATGGGAAGGGGTGGTACCGACTCGCTATGGTCATCAGGCATGACTTGTTGTCAGGTTGACGCGGGGGTCAACACGACCAATCTGGAAGAAGTAGTGTCTGGTGCATCGCACCAGGGGGAATGGGGTGGTGAGTGTATCGGGCACAACGCGGATCTCAACCGTGCGGGGCGGCGCGAGGAGGCGCCACCGGAAACACACTGGTTATAGGATCAAGCCTTACGGGCAATTAGTATCAGTTAGCTCAACGCATTACTGCGCTTACACACCTGACCTATCAACGTCCTGGTCTTGAACGACCCTTCAAGGGGCTCGAAGCCCCGGGGATATCTCATCTTAAGGCGAGTTTCCCGCTTAGATGCTTTCAGCGGTTATCTCTTCCGAACATAGCTACCCGGCGATGCCACTGGCGTGACAACCGGTACACCAGAGGTTCGTCCACTCCGGTCCTCTCGTACTAGGAGCAGCCCCCTTCAAATATCCAGCGCCCACGGCAGATAGGGACCAAACTGTCTCACGACGTTTTAAACCCAGCTCACGTACCTCTTTAAATGGCGAACAGCCATACCCTTGGGACCGGCTACAGCCCCAGGATGAGATGAGCCGACATCGAGGTGCCAAACACCGCCGTCGATATGAACTCTTGGGCGGTATCAGCCTGTTATCCCCAGAGTACCTTTTATCCGTTGAGCGATGGCCCTTCCATACAGAACCACCGGATCACTATGACCTGCTTTCGCACCTGCTCGACTTGTCGGTCTCGCAGTCAAGCACGCTTATGCCATTGCACTATCAGCACGATTTCCGACCGTACCTAGCGTACCTTCGTACTCCTCCGTTACACTTTGGGAGGAGACCGCCCCAGTCAAACTGCCTACCATGCACTGTCCCCGGTCCGGATTCACGGACCAGGGTTAGAACCTCAAACAGATCAGGGTGGTATTTCAAGGATGGCTCCACGCAAACTGGCGTTCACGCTTCAAAGCCTCCCACCTATCCTACACAGACCGGTTCAAAGTCCAATGCAAAGCTACAGTAAAGGTTCATGGGGTCTTTCCGTCTAGCCGCGGGGAGATTGCATCATCACAAACACTTCAACTTCGCTGAGTCTCGGGAGGAGACAGTGTGGCCATCGTTACGCCATTCGTGCAGGTCGGAACTTACCCGACAAGGAATTTCGCTACCTTAGGACCGTTATAGTTACGGCCGCCGTTTACCGGGACTTCAATCAGGAGCTTGCACCCCATCATTTAATCTTCCGGCACCGGGCAGGCGTCACACCCTATACGTCCACTTTCGTGTTTGCAGAGTGCTGTGTTTTTATTAAACAGTCGCAGCCACCAGTTTATTGCAACCCCTTCACCCTTTGCGCGCAGGCGCATCAAGCTACAGGGGCGTACCTTATCCCGAAGTTACGGTACCAATTTGCCGAGTTCCTTCTCCCGAGTTCTCTCAAGCGCCTTAGAATACTCATCTCGCCCACCTGTGTCGGTTTGCGGTACGGTCTTGTTGAACTGAAGCTTAGAGGCTTTTCCTGGAACCACTTCCGATTGCTTCGTCACCGAAGTGACTGGCCTCACACCCTTGAATTACGCGCCCGGATTTGCCAAAGCGCCTTCTCCAATGCAAGGACCGGGACTTCCAACACCCGGACAACCTTCCGCGATCCGTCCCCCCATCGCATTCAACAATGGTGCAGGAATATTAACCTGCTTCCCATCAGCTACGCATTTCTGCCTCGCCTTAGGGGCCGACTCACCCTACGCCGATGAACGTTGCGTAGGAAACCTTGGGCTTACGGCGAGGGGGCCTTTCACCCCCTTTATCGCTACTCATGTCAGCATTCGCACTTCCGATACCTCCAGCACACTTTCCAGTGCACCTTCGCAGGCTTACGGAACGCTCTCCTACCATGCATATAAATATGCATCCGCAGCTTCGGTATATTGCTTAGCCCCGTTACATCTTCCGCGCAGGACGACTCGATCAGTGAGCTATTACGCTTTCTTTAAAGGATGGCTGCTTCTAAGCCAACCTCCTGACTGTTTTAGCCTTCCCACTTCGTTTCCCACTTAGCAATATTTGGGGACCTTAGCTGGCGGTCTGGGTTGTTTCCCTCTTGACACCGGACGTTAGCACCCGATGTCTGTCTCCCGTGATTGCACTCTTCGGTATTCGGAGTTTGCTATGGCGTAGTAATCCGCAATGGACCCCACAACCATGACAGTGCTCTACCCCCGAAGGTGATACACGAGGCACTACCTAAATAGTTTTCGGAGAGAACCAGCTATTTCCAGGTTTGTTTAGCCTTTCACCCCTATCCACAGCTCATCCCCTAACTTTTCAACGTTAGTGGGTTCGGACCTCCAGTACGTGTTACCGCACCTTCATCCTGGCCATGGATAGATCACCTGGTTTCGGGTCTACACCCAGCGACTGAATCGCCCTGTTCGGACTCGCTTTCGCTACGCCTGCCCTAATCGGTTAAGCTTGCCACTGAATGTAAGTCGCTGACCCATTATACAAAAGGTACGCCGTCACCCCTTGCGAGGCTCCGACTGTTTGTATGCATGCGGTTTCAGGATCTGTTTCACTCCCCTCCCGGGGTTCTTTTCGCCTTTCCCTCACGGTACTGGTTCACTATCGGTCGATCACGAGTATTTAGCCTTGGAGGATGGTCCCCCCATCTTCAGACAGGATTTCACGTGTCCCGCCCTACTTGTCGTACACCTAGTTCTTCCTCGCTGTTTTCGTCTACAGGGCTATCACCTGCTATGGCCGCACTTTCCAGAGCGTTCGACTAACAATGAAGATAAAGAGTACAGGCTGCTCCCATTTCGCTCGCCACTACTCTGGGAATCTCGGTTGATTTCTTTTCCTGCGGTTACTTAGATGTTTCAGTTCACCGCGTTCGCTTCACGTAGCCTATGTATTCAGCTACGGATACTCCATAAGGAGTGGGTTTCCCCATTCGGATATCGGTGGATCAAAGCTCGTTTGCCAGCTCCCCACCGCTTTTCGCAGGCTACCGCGTCCTTCATCGCCTGTGATCGCCAAGGCATCCACCACATGCACTTGTTCGCTTGACCCTATAACGAGTGTGTCTCCCGGTCCTTGCGGATCCGTCGAG
>NZ_JBQEPU010000072.1:0-2718 GCF_052045835.1 Paraburkholderia sp. 22099
ATATCAGCGTGATTCACCGTCGACCTTACTGCTACGTCGCCCTCAGGAAATTCCTTTGCCTATGGAAAAACCGCAAACCTGGATATCGCGATTGACACGGAAAGTCATATCAGCGGCTCACGCGGGCCATTCGTGCACGCGCGTGCACGTGAGGCATGATGGTGATCCGGACTGCACGGTCAGGTAGCGGGTGCCGGCGGACTGACTGACGTGTGCAGCTTCTCGGCCACGCGCCATGGCAGAAGCTCGTCGATGCGATTGATTTTGTGGTCAGCGATGTGGGTTAGCACATAGTCCAGATAGGCGCGCGGATCGATGTCGTTCAGTGCACAAGTACCGATCAGGGCGTACATCGCGGCTGCGCGTTCGCCGCCGCTGTCGGAACCGGCAAACAGGAAATTCTTCCGACCCAGGCTTACACAGCGCAGCGCGTTCTCCGCGATGTTGTTGTCGATCTCGAGCGTACCGTCTTCGCAATACAGCGCCAGTGCGCTCCACTGGTTGAGCGAGTAGTTGATCGCCTTGGCTGTCTCGGACATCGACGACAGCGTTTCGAGCTTTGCCCTGAGCCACGCTTCGTAGATTTGCAGCAGTGGCCTGGCCTTCTCCTGCCGTATTCGTAGCCGTTCGGCCGCGGGCTTGCCGCGGATGGTGGCTTCAATGCTGTAGAGCTCGCCGATATAGTTGAGCGCCTTTTGCGTCGTATAGGATGGCGTGCGCACGTGGATGTCGTAGAACTTTCTCCTCGCGTGGGCATGACATGCCGCTTCGCGTATCGAGCCGGCGCGGAACAGCTCGTCGAAGCCTGCGTAAGCGTCCGCTTGCAGGGTTCCCTTGAAGCTGGCGAGATGAGTTTGAGGATGGATGCCCTGTCGGTTCGGCGAGTACGCGAACCAGACTGAGGCCGGTTCCGTTGAACCCGAGCGATGATCGTCCCGCACGTAGACCCACAGCCGGCCGGTGCGGGTCTTCCTGTTGCCCGGTGCGAGCACCGGGATCGGCGTGTCATCCGCGTGCAGCTTGGTGGCGGCCACCGTATAGCGACGCAGCGCCTCTGTTAGCGGTGCGCACAGTGCCTCGCATTGGCCGACCCAGCGGCCCATACTGGCCCGATCGAGCATCACGCCCGTCGCGCGCCGCGATCGTCGATTGCCGGTACAACGGCTGATGGTCTGCATACTTCGAGACGAGGATGTCCGCCAGCAAGCTCGGATGGGCAATGCTCCGCTCGATCGGCAGGCCGGGCATCATCGGCTGGGTGATGGCGCTGCAGCATGGGCAAACCAGTTTGCGCCGGATCGTGCGAATGACCTTGAACGCCGCTGCGACCCGGGCGAGTTGTTCGGACACGTCCTCGCCGAGCACCCGCATTGGTTGACCGCAGTCCGGGCAACCTGATTCGGGTTCGAGTACATGATCCTCGCGCGGCAAATGCGCGGGAAGCGCTTGCCTCGACGCCGCTTCGTCCGTCGTCGCATTCGAGGTGGACGCATTTGCACCGCGGGCCTGCGCACGCTGCACATCCGTAACGCCGCGCCCGGCGGCCAGATCCTCGAGTTGAGTCTCGAGCGTCTCGATCTGCCGCTGCAACTGCTCGGACTTGCGACCGAACTGCATGCGCCTGAGCTTATCGATCTGGGCCTTGAGCTGCCCGATCTCGACATCCCGCTCGGCAAGCAGACTACGGGCCTCGACCAGCAAGGCCTTCAGGAGTTCGACATCGTCAGGAAGACCGGCGCCGTTCGACATGCGCCGTAGTTTACGAGTCTGCCGCGCGGTTTACAACATCGATAGTACGGCGGTCCGACGAGGCTGTCTCCAGTCGATGCCCTCAAGCAGCATCGACAGTTGTGCTGAGCTCAGATGGACCTTGCCACTGTCAGCCTGGGGCCAGATAAAACGGCCTCGTTCAAGTCGCTTCGCGAGTAGCCAGAGTCCGTCCTCGGTTGCCCAAAGGATTTTTACCAGATCGCCACGACGGCCCCGGAAGATGTAGACGTTGCCGCCCAACGGATTCTCCTCAAGCGCCGTTTGCACCTTTGCGGCAAGCCCCTGAAACCCGCAGCGCATATCCGTGACGCCCGCAGCGATCCAGATGCGCGTGCCTGCCGGGAGCGAAATCATGAGCGCAGACTACCCAGCACAATTCGCAACAGGTCGGCATCGACCAGACCGTCCACTTTAACCACCGTACGGCCGATCCGGATCTCGATCGTGCCGGCAGCTAATGCAGGCCTTGTGTTCTGCGCTTGTGGCTCAACCGAAGATGATGCGCCAACCTCCGCTCGCGCGTCGTCTACAAGTACAACCGGAATGAGCCCAGTAGACTGAGCTTGCTGCTCGGCCAGATAACGCCGCCGCCAGGTGAACAGCATGTTCGCATTGATGCCGTTCTCGCGGGCCAGTTTCGAGACTGAAACGCCAGGCTCGCAAGCCGCAGCCGCCAGTCGATCACGAAGCTCCCGGGCGTAGTTCGGGCGCCCCGTTCGGGTACCTGGCTTTTTCTCTTCAGACTGTGACAAAGTGGTGTCCATCAAATCGGAATGATGGACATTACTTTGGTGTTTATCTCAGTCTCCGCCTACGATGGTCGGCGCGAGCCGACTGATATGACTTTCCGTGTCAATCGCGATATCCAGGTTTGCGGTTTTTCCATAGGCAAAGGAATTTCCTGAGGGCGACGTAGCAGTAAGGTCGACGGTGAATCACGCTGATATC
>NZ_JBQEPU010000073.1:0-2408 GCF_052045835.1 Paraburkholderia sp. 22099
AGCGCGCGGACCCAGGCGCGCCAGGACATCGACGGCGCGGGCAGCGCGATGGGCTGGTCCTGCTCGGCCTGGGCGTAGGCGGTTTGCAGTTCCTCGAGCAGCACGCGCCAGGAGACGCCGTCCACCGACAGGTGGTGGATCGCGATCAGCAGGCGCGTTTCGTCCGGGGTCTCGAAGTGGCCGATGCGCCATAGCGGGCCGCGCCCGATGTCGAGGCTCGACTGGAGGCGCTCGCAGGCCGCGGTGAGCGCTGACAGTGAGGACAGGTGTTCGTGGTGGACGATGGCTGTCTGTGTTGCCTGTGTTGCCTGTGTTGCCTGTGTTGCGTGCGTTGCGTGCGTTGCGTGCGTTGCGTGCGAGCCCGCCAATGCTTGCGTCACGTGTGCCGCGTCAGCCACTTCAACCGCCCCTGCCGCCTTCGCCACCACCTGCTTCCATCCCCCCGTCTCCTTCACGAACCGCAGCCGCAACGCGTCGTGCCGCGCCTCCAGCGCCTGCGCCGCGCGCTCCAGCGCCACGGGTGCCAGACGCCCCCGCACCTTCAGCAGCACCGCCTGGTTCCAGTGTGATTCGCCCTGCGGATAGCGCTCGAAGAACAGCCGCTGGATCGGCGTCAGCGTCAGCGCCAGCGCCGCGCCATCATCGACCTCCTGCGCGCCGCCCGCTTCGAGCCGCTGCGCGCGCTGCGCCAGGCCCGCCACCGTCGGATGCTCGAACACCTGTCTCGGCGTCAGCCGCCACCCCGCCTCGCGCGCCCGCGCGATGATCTGCAGGCTCTGGATCGAGTCGCCTCCCGCCTCGAAGAAGTTGTCCGTCACGCCCAGATCGTCGCGCCCGAGCACCGCCGTCCAGATCGACAGCAATGCCGACTCCACCTCGCCCGACGCCGCCACCCGTTCGCGCGCTTCCGCCTGCGGCGCCGGCAGCGACGCGCGGTCGAGCTTGCCGTTGGGCATCCACGGCAGCCGCGCGAGCACCGTCACCGACGACGGCACCATGTAGCCCGGCAGCTTCTGCTCCAGTTCGCGCTGCAGATGCGCGGCGTCGAGCGTGGTTTGCGCCGCGCCCTGCGAGGCACTACCCGACACATCCCCCGCCGCCTCCCCCGCCACATACGCCGCGAGCCGCTGCTTCTGCCCTTCGCCCACCACGATCACCGCCGCCTCGCGCACGCCCCCGCACTGCCGCAGCACCGCCTCGATCTCGCCCAGCTCGATGCGCTGGCCGCGCAGCTTCACCTGCTGGTCCAGCCGGCCGAGAAACTCCACCGTGCCGTCCCCGCGCATCCGGCACAGGTCGCCGCTGCGGTACATCCGCGCCCCCGGCGCACCGGACGGGTCCGGCACGAACCGCTCCGCCGTCAGGCCCGGTCGCCCCAGGTACCCGCGCGCCACCGTCGGCCCGCCGATGCACAGCTCGCCCAGCCCGCCCACCGGCGCCTCGTCGCCGAACGCGTCGAGCACGCGCGCGGTGCGTCCCGGATACGGATGGCCGATCGGCACCGTCACCTGCCGTGCGTCGTCCGCCTCGGTGCGGCGGTACAGCGCCGCCACCGTCGTCTCGGTCGGCCCGTACAGGTTGTCCAGCCGGATGTCGGCGAGCGGCCCCGCGCGCCAGTGCGCGAGCGCGTCGCCCGGCAGCGCCTCGCCGCCCACCGTCACCTGGCGCAGCGCGAGCCGCGCGCGTGGCGGCGCATGATGCTGCCACTGCTGCCACAGCGCGGTCGGAATGCGCGCGAACGTCACGCGCCGGTTCACGAGGCGCTCGCTCAGGCTCTGCAGGTCCCACGGCTGCACGCCGCGCATCTCCACCGTCGCGCCGCGCAGCAGCGCGGGCAGCGTCTCGTGCAGCGCGACGTCGAAGCTGATCGTCGACGAGTGCAGCACCGTGTCGCGGCCGTCGATGGCGTAGGTCGCGAGGAAGTCCTGCAGATGGGTCCACAGCGCGCCGTGGCTCACGCCGACGCCTTTCGGGCGGCCCGTCGAGCCGGAGGTGTACAGCACGTAGGCGAGCTGGTCCGGGTGCAGCGGGGCGTCGATGTGGGCGGTGAGGTTGTTGTGGTGTGCTGCGTCGCTCCGGCCTGCTGCATCGCTCCGGCCTGCTGCATCGTTCCGGCCTGCTGCTTCGTTCCGGCCTGCTGCTTCGTTCTGACCTGCCGCTTCGTTCTGACCTGCCGCTTCGTTCTGACCCGCCGCTTCGTTCTGATCTGCCGCTTCGTTTCCGCCTGCTGCTTTGCTCCAGCCTGCTGCGTCGCTCCAGCCTGCCTGACCCCGATCGCTCGCACCGTTCTGCGTCGCCAGGCTGATACGGCGCTGGGCATCGCTGTCGTTCGCCGCATCAGCACGGCTTGCCGCACCAGGTTGGCTTGCCGCGTCGATGCCGCCAGCCACCTCGCCCTGCCTGACTCC
>NZ_JBQEPU010000074.1:0-2132 GCF_052045835.1 Paraburkholderia sp. 22099
CGTACACAGAACACTGCGCATTGAGGATTGGTGGAGGATGACGGGATCGAACCGACGACCCCCTGCTTGCAAAGCAGGTGCTCTCCCAGCTGAGCTAATCCCCCGGGATCATGCAGATGCGCCAGAGGGGTTGCATTCAGCACACCAGACAAGACAATGGTGGGTCTGGATGGGTTCGAACCATCGACCCCCGCCTTATCAAGACGGTGCTCTAACCAGCTGAGCTACAGACCCCTGAGTCTGCCTGATTTCACAGCCGATAAGCGTGAGCGCTCAACACTTGGACGCGTTAGCTCGAGAAAGGAGGTGATCCAGCCGCACCTTCCGATACGGCTACCTTGTTACGACTTCACCCCAGTCATGAATCCTACCGTGGTGACCGTCCTCCTTGCGGTTAGACTAGCCACTTCTGGTAAAACCCACTCCCATGGTGTGACGGGCGGTGTGTACAAGACCCGGGAACGTATTCACCGCGGCATGCTGATCCGCGATTACTAGCGATTCCAGCTTCACGCACTCGAGTTGCAGAGTGCGATCCGGACTACGATCGGTTTTCTGGGATTGGCTCCACCTCGCGGCTTGGCGACCCTCTGTTCCGACCATTGTATGACGTGTGAAGCCCTACCCATAAGGGCCATGAGGACTTGACGTCATCCCCACCTTCCTCCGGTTTGTCACCGGCAGTCTCCCTGGAGTGCTCTTGCGTAGCAACTAGGGACAAGGGTTGCGCTCGTTGCGGGACTTAACCCAACATCTCACGACACGAGCTGACGACAGCCATGCAGCACCTGTGTTACGGCTCCCTTTCGGGCACTCCCACCTCTCAGCAGGATTCCGTACATGTCAAGGGTAGGTAAGGTTTTTCGCGTTGCATCGAATTAATCCACATCATCCACCGCTTGTGCGGGTCCCCGTCAATTCCTTTGAGTTTTAATCTTGCGACCGTACTCCCCAGGCGGTCAACTTCACGCGTTAGCTACGTTACCAAGCCAATGAAGGCCCGACAACTAGTTGACATCGTTTAGGGCGTGGACTACCAGGGTATCTAATCCTGTTTGCTCCCCACGCTTTCGTGCATGAGCGTCAGTATTGGCCCAGGGGGCTGCCTTCGCCATCGGTATTCCTCCACATCTCTACGCATTTCACTGCTACACGTGGAATTCTACCCCCCTCTGCCATACTCTAGCCCGCCAGTCACAAATGCAGTTCCCAGGTTAAGCCCGGGGATTTCACATCTGTCTTAGCGGACCGCCTGCGCACGCTTTACGCCCAGTAATTCCGATTAACGCTTGCACCCTACGTATTACCGCGGCTGCTGGCACGTAGTTAGCCGGTGCTTATTCTTCCGGTACCGTCATCCCCCCGCCGTATTAGGGCTGAGGTTTTCTTTCCGGACAAAAGTGCTTTACAACCCGAAGGCCTTCTTCACACACGCGGCATTGCTGGATCAGGCTTGCGCCCATTGTCCAAAATTCCCCACTGCTGCCTCCCGTAGGAGTCTGGGCCGTGTCTCAGTCCCAGTGTGGCTGGTCGTCCTCTCAGACCAGCTACAGATCGTCGCCTTGGTAGGCCTTTACCCCACCAACTAGCTAATCTGCCATCGGCCGCCCCTGTAGCGCGAGGTCCCGAAGGAGCCCCCGCTTTCCTCCGCAGAGCGTATGCGGTATTAATCCGGCTTTCGCCGGGCTATCCCCCACTACAGGACACGTTCCGATGTATTACTCACCCGTTCGCCACTCGCCACCAGGGTTGCCCCCGTGCTGCCGTTCGACTTGCATGTGTAAGGCATGCCGCCAGCGTTCAATCTGAGCCAGGATCAAACTCTTCAGTTCAATGCCTGTTACTGTTTTTCGGTTGTTTTACCAACCGGTCGCTCACTCAACGTACTGACGAATGATCATCCTGTCTTTCAACAGGAAAACCTTCCTTTCATTACTGTGTGAGACTTGATACTTTCGCTTCCGGCAGACCCCGAAGAATCCACCGCGCGCCGCGCATCAAGCGCCCACACTTATCGGCTGTTAGTTTTTAAAGATCACTTACGCATTCACCACCGTCACGACGCCCACTTCAACCACCCGGCACCGCTTCGTTCTGCGTCGCTGCATCTGCAGCAGAGAAACGAGATTATG
>NZ_JBQEPU010000075.1:0-2074 GCF_052045835.1 Paraburkholderia sp. 22099
ACGGTAGTCGCGGGCAGCAAGACGCACTACTACAGCGTCAACGACAACGGCGTGCAGGGCGGCAACTACGACAACGACGGCGCGACCGGCGTGAACGCGCTCGCCGCGGGCGTGGGCGCATCGGCCGCGGGTGCGAATGCGACGGCGATCGGCAACGGCTCGCAGGCGCTGGCGGCCTCGACGGTCGCGATCGGCGACAGCAACACGGTGGCGGCGGCCGCGGGCCAGGGCTCGATCGCGGGCGGCTACCAGTCGCAGGTGAGCAGCGGCACGGGCGCCGTGGCGCTGGGTTTCCAGCAGACCGCGAGCGGTGACGGCGCGGTGGCGATCGGCGACCCGAACTCGGCGACGGGCACGGGCGCGGTGACGGTGGGCGCGAACAACACGGCCAATGGCACGGGCGCGGTGGCGCTGGGCAGCTCGAACGTGGCAACGGGCACGGGGTCGGTGGCGCTCGGCAGCACGTCGACGGCGGCGAACACCGGCGCGGTGGCGCTGGGCTCGGGGGCGACCGCGGCGAATGCCGGCGACGTGGCGCTGGGCTCGGGCTCGGTGACGGCGGCGGCCAATCCGACCTCGGGCGCGACGATCGGCGGCAAGGCGTACAGCTTCGCGGGAGCGAGCCCGACGAGCGTGGTGAGCGTCGGCGCGCCGGGCGCGGAGCGGCAGGTCACGAACGTGGCGGCGGGGCAGCTCAGCGATACGAGCACGGACGCGGTCAACGGCTCGCAACTGTTTGCGACCAACCAGGCAATCGATACGCTGTCGACTTCCACTTCTACCGGTATCAGTTCGCTGTCGACGGGGCTTTCCACGACGAACAGCAACGTGGCGTCGCTGTCGACTGCGACGGGCTCGATCTCGACCAGCATCAGTTCGCTGTCCACGGGTCTGTCGACGACCGATAGCAATGTGGCCTCGCTCTCGACCTCGACCTCGACCTCGGCGAGTTCGCTGTCCACCGGCCTCAGCACGACCGATAGCAACGTGGCGTCGTTGTCCACGTCGGCCTCGACGGGTATCAGTTCGCTGTCTACCGGGCTTTCCACCACGGATAGCAACGTGGCGTCGCTGTCCACGTCGACCTCGACGACGGCCAGTTCGCTTTCGACGGGCCTGAGCACGACCGACAGCAATGTGGCGTCGCTGTCCACGTCCACTTCGACCACGGCGAGTTCCTTGTCCACTGGCGTGAGTTCGCTCTCGACCGGTCTATCCACGACGAACAGCAACGTGACCTCGCTGTCGACGTCGGCTTCGACGGGCATCAGTTCGCTCTCGACGGGCCTTTCCACGACTGATAGCAACGTGGCCTCGCTGTCGACTTCGACATCGACCACGGCAAGCTCACTCTCCACGGGTCTGTCCACGACGAACAGCAACGTGACGTCGTTGTCGACGTCGGCCTCGACGGGCATCAATTCGCTGTCCACGGGTCTTTCCACCACGGACAGCAACGTGGCCTCGCTGTCGACCTCGACCTCGACCACGGCAAGTTCGCTGTCCACCGGTGTCAGTTCGCTTTCGACCGGCCTGAGCACGACCAACAGCAATGTGACGTCACTGTCGACATCGGCATCGACGGGCATCAGTTCGCTATCCACGGGTCTTTCCACCACGGACAGCAACGTGGCGTCGCTGTCGACCTCGACCTCGACCACGGCGAGTTCGCTGTCCACTGGTGTCAGTTCGCTGTCAACGGGCCTGAGCACGACGAACAGCAACGTGACGTCGCTGTCGACGTCGGCCTCGACGGGCATCAGTTCGCTGTCCACGGGGCTTTCCACCACGGATAGCAACGTGGCCTCGCTGTCGACCTCGACATCGACCACAGCGAGTTCCTTGTCCACTGGCGTGAGTTCGCTCTCGACCGGCCTGTCCACGACGAACAGCAACGTGACTTCGCTGTCGACATCGGCCTCGACGGGCATCAGTTCGCTCTCGACGGGTCTTTCCACCACGGACAGCAACGTGGCGTCGCTGTCGACCTCGACTTCGACCACGGCAAGCTCGCTGTCCACTGGCGTGAGTTCGTTGTCCACGGGCCTGTCCACCACCAACAGCAACGTGAGTT
>NZ_JBQEPU010000076.1:0-1801 GCF_052045835.1 Paraburkholderia sp. 22099
TCCAGCTTCGCGTGAAATCGCTGTCCAGCTTGCCGTGAAATCCGTGCCCACCTTCGCGTGAAATGCCTGTCCAGCTTGGCGCGAAATCGCTGTCCAGCTTGGTGTGAAATACGCAATCTGGGATATATTCTATGTGATTGGAGCAGTTCTCGTGTGTTGGCTGGCTTGGTGCGCAACGCCGTTTTTGGACTATACGGCCGGTGAAGCTGCCCCTGTATACGCCAATTTGGGTGCTGCCCTAAACCTCGTCTCAAGTGGCGCCCCGTCGTTGAGCGAGACTTACACAGCATTCAGATCGGTTACAGACCCGACGATCTCTGTCTTTGGATTTTCCATTCTTTTCCTCTCGGTTCTATACCTGGTTTTTGCATTTCTCTCGGCGCGTAGCTTTGACGGCGCACTGACTTTTTCAGGTTCCCATGTAGGAATGGCAATTGTGGGTTATGCCCTAGCATGCAATTTCTTTCTCGCTCTGTTTTTACAGCGCTTCGGCTATATAAAAGCAATATTTGTCGCACCGTTTCAACCATTCCTGAACAGCTAGCAGGCGGCAATCAATCAACGGTTAAGGCGCTTTATGGTGGTGAACGTGATACTGTAGGTGTCACGGAAAAACCGTGACACCTGTCAGCCCTCCGACCTGACAGGCCCTTGTAGACAGTGGTTGAGAGCGATTTGGCGGGTAGGTCCCTGATTCGCCACCAGTTGTTAAAAAGCCCTGATTCGTCAGGGCTTTTTCATTTCCGGCGCCGCGCCGGGGGTCCAAGACGGTGGTCCACTCATAACCGAATGAGCCTATGCGCCTTGCATCCCATCTTCGCCGTTCCCGACACGGCGTTTATTGCTTCCACCTCGTCCTCCCCGCCTCTCTTCGAGCCGCCCTCGGCCAAACAGAAATCAAGCGCTCGCTCGGCACAAAAAGCCCGGCGGCCGCGCGCCTGTTGGCTTACCATCTGTCGGCAAAGATGATTTCGATCGTTGAGGAGGCGAAACGCTTGGCTGCGCATTTGACCCTGACCGCATAGACGCGGATTCGATCCGGAAATTGATCGTGGAAGGCTTGCGCATCGGAGCCGATGGTTCCGTCTCAGCCGAGCGCTTGGAAACGACACCAGGGCGAGAAGCCGAAGAATTGTGCGAATTCTCGGACCATGATCGACCGAGCCCGGACGCGGATCGGCCAGCGCATGGCGGGCGAGCCGACGGCTGCGCAACTCGCTGAGCGAGACGAGTTGGCTGCCGCCATAGGACTCGCGCCGCGTGCACCCGCGCCACTCGTCGACGTCCCCCAACGCCTCGACGAGGCGATTGCGGCTTGGCTGTCGCACCTTCTCGCCGGCGGGCTCAACTCGCAAAGCCTACGCAACGGCCCTTGCCGGATTCGCGCATGCCGTCGGCGGCCCGGACGCCATGGTTCATTCGATCGCGCGCGCCCAATGCCTCCGCTACGCCGAAGGGCTTTTGTCGCAGACGACCGGCGGCAAGGCTTTGCATCCCAAGACCGTTCGCTCGCAGATCAACGCCTCAGCGTTGTTTACGAAGTGGGCTGTGGGCAACGGACGACATACCGGCCCCAACCCGCTCGAAGGCGTGGCGCGGCCATCGCCGACGCGCAGCGACGAGGGCGGCGCAGAGGCGTTCACGCTCGACGAGTTGCGGCTAATCTTCGAGCCTGAGGGATATGGGCGGCGACAATGACTACGTCCGGTGTAGCGACATTCATCTTGGCCGGTAGTGAGGAGTCGGAGGCGGCGTAGCCGCCGGAGACGACGAACTGCCGGCGGCGCCGGATCGGCGAGGC
>NZ_JBQEPU010000077.1:0-1650 GCF_052045835.1 Paraburkholderia sp. 22099
TAACTGACCGCAATGAGGTGAAGACCTTTGATAATCAGTGAAATACAAAGCAAACTGGCGACATGGTCAACGGAGAACAAAGAGCGCAAGTTCGATCGACTTCTGAGACTGATTGCCGACCGGGATTGGCTGAGCGAAGCGGCTCGTATCACGCTGGCATCCAGCGGAGCCCGCACACCGGGCGTGGACGGGGTTGACGGGCGCATGATGGAAGCTCATCTCCAGCATGAACTGGCAAAGATACGCGAAGAGTTGCTGACGGGCTCGTATAGCCCGTCGCCCGCGCGACGCGTGTATATACCGAAAGCGAATGGCAAGCTCAGGCCACTCGGCATTCCGAGCCTGCGAGATCGGATCGTGCAGCGGGCTATGTTGATGGTCATGGAACCGATATGGGAGAGTGATTTCCATCCGGCCTCGTATGGCTTTCGACCGGCCCGCAGTGTGCATCACGCGGTTCGCACGGTGAAGCTTCAGTTGCAAGATGGTGGAGAGCATAGTGTCTCCGGACGCTGGGTCATCGAGGGCGACCTCGCCAGCTACTTCGACACCGTTCACCATCGCCTTCTTCTGAAGGGAATCCGCAAGCGGATCGCCGACCAGCGCTTCCTTGCCCTGCTCTGGAAGTTCATCAAGGCGGGCTGCGTCGATCGTGATCTGTTTCGTGCCGCGAGTGAAGGCGTTCCTCAAGGTGGTGTCATCTCACCCCTCCTATCCAACATCATGCTGCACGAATTCGATGCGTGGATGGAAAGGAACTACCTGAACAAGAAGGTGCGGAAGGATCGGTGGGCGTGGAACTTCGCGATTCTCAAGCAGCGTCCGATTACTGTACGAGAAAACCGGCAGTGGAAACCAGCTATCGCTTACTGCCGGTATGCAGATGACTTTGTGATTGTGGTCAAGGGGACTCGCGAACATGCAGAAGCAGTACGTGAAGCATGCCGTGGGTTCCTCGAAGGCGAACTGAAGCTCACGCTGAATATGGAGAAGACCCATATCACGCATGTGAATGATGGCTTCGTCTTCCTCGGTCACCGAATCATCCGCAAGCGTGGGTCACGCGGTCGCATGCGACCTGTGACGACGATTCCGTGGGAGAAGTATCGGGGCTTTGCCGAGAGGCTCGTCAAGCAACTGTCGGGTAACTATGGCATGAACCGGATGGACCTGATGGAAAGCTTGAATCGGCAGCTTGCCGGCTGGGCCGCCTTTTATCAATTCACCGACTTTACGGCCACCATGTTCAGAAAACTGGACCGCGCAGTCTTCTGGAAATTCGGCTACTGGCTTGCGCGCAGATATCGGCGCGGGTTCCGGTCGCTGATGCGCGAATACATCCGGGCACCAGAGCCGGGCCAGACTAAAACATGGGTGCTGCACGGCCAGAACAGTCGAGGGTGGTATGGGGCGGTGGCGCTACGGCGGCTTGTTACCAGTCGCAAGGGTCAATTCAGGTGGCGTTCTCCGTCGGAAAATCCGTACATCTTGCGCGATGAGACCCGCAGTACCATCGAATCGCGCTATGCCGATGTCGCCTTTGCTATGAGCAACGCTTGAATGGAGAGCCGGATGCGCTGAGAGGTGCAAGTCCGGTTCGGGGAGGAGAGGCCGGGAAATAGCTCGACTACGTCCGGTCTCTTACTCCAC
>NZ_JBQEPU010000078.1:0-1650 GCF_052045835.1 Paraburkholderia sp. 22099
AAGGCCAAGGTCGAGCAGGGAGTGCTCCTCGTACAACGATGGATTCTCGCCCGGTTGCGCAAACAACGCTTCTTCAGTCTTGCCGAAGCCAACCGGGCGATCGCCGCGCTGCTTGTGAGCCTGAACGACAAGGCATTCAAGAAACTACCCGGTTCGCGGCGAACCGCCTTTGAAGAACTCGAGCGCGCAGCACTCAAGCCGTTACCGGCGCACCCTTATCAATACGCCGACTGGAAGGTCGCCCGTGTCGGCATTGACTATCACATCGAACTCGTCGGCCATTACTACTCGGTCCCTCACCGCTTCGCGCGTGAACAGGTTGACGTCCGCTACACCACAGCCACCGTCGAAGTCTTCCGTCGCGGCACGCGCATCGCCGCGCACGCAAAGAGCGATCGCCGCGGCGCTCACACCACGCTGACCGAGCACATGCCGGCCAATCATCAGGCCATCACCGGCTGGGACCCGCAGCGCCTGCGCAACTGGGCCGCCACGATCGGCCCGCACACAGATGCCGTCATCCAGCATCTGCTCGGCGGCCGTCAGCATCCGCAGCAGGCCTATCGCACCTGCCTGGGCGTACTGCGACTGGCCAAAGACTACGGCAACCAGCGGCTGGAAGCCGCCTGCAGCCGCGCCATCGATCTGAAAGCGCCGAGTTACCGCTTCATCGACTCGACGCTGAAGAATGGACTGGACCAGCAGCCATCGCCGGTTGCGGTACAGCCCGACCTGCCGCTTGCGCACGCCAATGTGCGCGGGCCCGATTACTACCACTGAGGAAGCACTATGCTGAAACACCCAACCATTAACAAACTGCACGAACTGCGCCTGAACGGCATGGCTGACGCGCTTACCGAGCAGCAGGGACTCGCCGACGTCGAGGCGTTTAGTTTCGAAGAGAGGCTGGGGCTTCTCGTCGAACGGGAGGTCAGCGTGCGCGAATCCCGGCAGACTGCGGCGCGGTTGCGCCGGGCGAAACTCAAGTTCTCCGACGCGGTGCCCGAAGACATCGACTACCGATCGGCACGCGGCCTGGATCGTGGACTCGTCAGCCAGCTTCTCACCGGCACCTGGATTCGTGAGCGCAACAACGCCGTGATCGTCGGCGCCACGGGCCTGGGCAAGACCTGGCTGGCGTGTGCGCTGGCGAACCAGGCGTGTCGTCTTGGTTACTCCGCGCTATACCTGAGAGTTCCCAAACTGAACGAGGAGCTCGCCATCGCACACGGTAGTGGTCGCTATGCCCGGCTGCTGGCGCAGTGGGCCAAGACCGACGTGTTGCTCATGGACGATCTCGCGATGGCGCCGATGACTGACAGCACACGGCGTGACCTGCTTGAGATCCTCGATGATCGCCACGGCCACCGCTCAACCCTGGTAACCAGCCAGATTCCAGTTGATAGCTGGCATGCCGCGCTCGGCGATCCGACGCTCGCCGATGCCATTCTCGACCGGCTCGTGCACAACACCTATCGCATCAATCTCAGCGGTGATTCGATGCGAAAACGCAAAAAGAGTTTGACCGAAAACCAGCAGTCAGAGTAAATATCGAAACCCCCGCGTCGCTGCGCTCCGAACGTCCAGCTTCGCGCGAAACCGCTGTCCACCTTCACGCGAAACGCGTGTCCAGCTTCCACGAATTACGCA
>NZ_JBQEPU010000079.1:0-1630 GCF_052045835.1 Paraburkholderia sp. 22099
TGGGCGGCGACAATGACTACGTCCGGTGTAGCGACATTCATCTTGGCCGGTAGTGAGGAGTCGGAGGCGGCGTAGCCGCCGGAGACGACGAACTGCCGGCGGCGCCGGATCGGCGAGGCTTAGGATGGCTGACTGAACCTAAATTGAGGCGGTCAGCCCATGTCTGGAAGCCGCATCACCGACCAGCAGGTCCGCCTCTACATGAACCATCGCAAACTCCATCCGCAGAAGCTCGCTGCCGCGAAGTCCGGCATGAGCGAGCGCACGGCGCGGCGTGTCGAACACGAAGCCGGACTACCGTCACAGCAGCCGCGGCGCTACTGGCGCTCGCGCCCAGATCCGTTCGCCGATGTCTGGGAGAGCGAAGTGGTCCCGTTGCTACGCGCTGCGCCAAAGCTGAAGGCGATCACTCTGCTGCGTAAATTGCAGGAGGACCATCCCGAGCGCTTCCCGGACACCATGCGGCGCACGTTTGAGCGACATGTCAGCCAGTGGCGCGCGCTCGAAGGCCCGAACCAGGAAGTGTTCTTCCCTCAAACATATCAGCCCGGCGCACGAGGCCTGTCGGACTTCACGCACATGGACAAATTGTGCGTAACGATTGGCGGCGTCGCGTTTAGCCACCTGTTGTATCACTTCGTGCTGGCGTTCTCGCGCTGGGAGTACGCCAGCGTGGTCGATGGCGGGGAGAGCTTCCAGGCGCTCGCGACGGGATTGCAGAACGCGCTGTGGCAGGCTGGCGGCTGCCCACGCGAACATCGCTCCGACAGCCTGTCGGCGGCCTTCAGGAACCTGCAGGAAGAGGAAGACTTCACAGTTCGCTATGCGGCGCTACTCGAGCACTACGGGATGGAAGGCACACGCAACAACCGTGGCATGGGTCACGAGAATGGCAGCGTCGAATCCTCGCATCGCTATCTGAAGGATCAGGTCGATCAGGCCCTGGAGTTGCGCGGTCACCGAGACTTCGCGGACCGGGCCGCTTACGACGAGTTCGTGCGCGGGGTGGTGATGCGCCGCAACCGGCGTAATGCTGCCGCGTTCCAGATCGAGCGCGAGCACCTGCTGGATTTGCCTGAGCACCGTACCAGCGACTTTGCCGAGGAAGAGGCACGCGTGACACGCTGCGGCACGTTCACCGTGCGGTGTGTCCTGTACAGCGCGCCCTCGCGGCTGATCGGTCATCGCCTGAAGGTACGCCTCTACAGTGACCGGCTCGATTGCTATCTGTCTGGCGCGCTCGTGCACAGCGCGGCGAGAGCCACGCACACGAGCAAGCGGCGCGGTCGCGGCATCGACTACCGGCACTTCATCGATTCGCTCAAACGCAAGCCGCAGGCCTTCAGGGGTCTCGCGTTCCGTGACGATCTGTTTCCGCGTGAAGCCTATCGTCGCACCTGGGAACGACTGGATCAGGCACTGACGCCGCGTAGCGCCTGCAAGGCCATGGTGGGCTTGCTTGAGCTCGCCGGGCACCACGGCGTCGAGGCGCAACTGGCCGAGCGGCTCGATGCATTGCTCGAACTCGGTGAACTGCCCGATCTGATGGCGTTGTTCGATGAGTTCGCGCCGCGCCAGGCCGAGTGTCCAGTGGTTGTCGTCGAGATGCCGTCCGCCGCGCTCTATGACA
>NZ_JBQEPU010000080.1:0-1555 GCF_052045835.1 Paraburkholderia sp. 22099
GTAAGTCAGTATGACTTCCGTGACGTACGGGCTGGCCTCGTGTGGGGAATAAACGCGGGTTAGCATCGCTGCCAGAGCCGCACGGTGTGGGCAGGCCACACCCGGCAACTTCCACCACGGAGGCCAGCATGGGAAACGATAGCACGGTGTGGGTTGGACTAGATGTGCATAAGGAATCGATCACGATCGCCTATGCGATTGACGCAGGTGAAGTCGAGTCGATGGGGAAGATCGGTACAACGCCAACGGAAATCGACCGACTGTGCAAACGCCTGCAGTCGAAAGCTCGGTATGTGCGTGTCGTTTATGAGGCGGGCCCCTGCGGTTATGGTTTGTACCGACGACTGGTCGCGCAGGGATTGGACTGCATGGTATGCGCCCCGTCGCTGATTCCACGCAAGCCAGGGGAACGGGTCAAGACAGACCGACGTGACGCGATAAAGCTGGCGCGTTCGCTGCGTGCAAGAGATCTGTCGGCAGTGTATGTGCCAAGCGTCGAGGACGAGGCGTTCAGGGATCTGGCACGAGCCTGGGCATCGGCCAGGGACGATTTACGGCAGGCGCGACAGCGACTGAAGTCCTTCCTGCTCTCTCACGGTGTGCACTACATCGGGCGCGCGGATTGGGGCGCTGCACATCGACGCTGGCTAAGCAAATACTCATTCGAGACTGCATGGAGGCAACTCGCGTTTGAAGAGCATCGACGCTCAATCGAGGACCGTCTGGCGCAGTGTGAAAGACTGGAAGTGGCGCTGCGCGAAGCCGTGGTCGAGTGGGGTTTCTATCCGGCAGTGCTGGCGTTGCAGGCAATGCGCGGCATCCAGTTCATTACGGCAGTGGGCATGATCTCCGAGCTCGGAGATCTGTCACGCTTCGACCATCCACGCCAGCTGATGGCCTGGCTGGGCATCACACCTTCGGAGCATTCGTCCGGAGGCACTCGACGCCAGGGCGGCGTCACCAAGGCTGGTAACAGCTATGCAAGAAAGCTGCTGGTTGAAGCAGCATGGAGCTACCGGCATCCGGCACGCGTAGGCAAAACACTGCAGCCTCGACACGAAGGTATTCCGAAGGCGATCATTGATCGCGCGTGGGATGCCCAGCTCCGACTGTGCAAGAAGTATCGCAAACTCGCGACGCGAGGCAAAAATGTCAACGTTGCGGTGGTAGCTGTTGCCCGGGAACTGGCGGGCTTTATCTGGGATATCGGCCGTCTGGCGATGTCGCTGGCATTGCCGCGGCGCACTGCACGGCCGGCATAACAGACCAGAGGCACACCAATTACCTCACAACATCCTTGAGAGTTTCCTGAAGGCGGCGTAGCCCGGTACAAGAGCAACCCACGGCGCCGCTTCGCGACGGCAGACAGCAGGCCGATTCGCGGCGTAAGAAAGTGGCAGGCTCACATGACGGACCTCTGTAATGCGGTACCCAACCCGCGGATATCAGCGTGATTCACCGTCGACCTTACTGCTACGTCGCCCTCAGGAAATTCCTTTGCCTATGGAAAAACCGCAAACCTGGATATCGCGATTGACACGGAAAGTCATATCAG
>NZ_JBQEPU010000081.1:0-1269 GCF_052045835.1 Paraburkholderia sp. 22099
GTGTACAGACCGGGGACATAGCTGACAGGTGTGCGAGGACATGGTTGACACTTCCGGGTACGAAAACGCCCGGTCCCGACCATGCCCTGGAACGCAAGAGACACCATGAGCCTCAGACAGGAATTTGTTCATCTGGCCAGTCAGCGCACGCTCACGATCACCGAACTGTGCGAGCGCTTTAACATCAGCCGGCAGACCGGCTACAAATGGCTCAGACGTGGCGAGGACGCGCTGGCGGATCAGTCGCGGCGCCCTGCCAGCAGTCCGTCGAAGACCACTGTTGAGATGGAGCAGGAGGTGGTGCGCCTGCGTCGGGCACACCCGCGCTGGGGCGGCCGCAAGATCAGCCGGCGCCTGCGGGATCTGGGCTTTGAAGCGGTGCCGCAGCCCAGCACCGTGACAGCCATCCTGCACCGGCACAATCTGATCCTGCCGGCCGGTTCAGCGATGAGTGAACCCTGGAAGCGCTTTGAGCACGAGCAGCCCAACGTCCTCTGGCAGATGGACTTCAAGGGACACTTCGATACCCTCGAGCAGGGGCGTTGTAGCCCCCTGACGGTGCTCGACGACCATTCGCGCTTCAGCATCCTGCTGCGCGCCTGTGGGCCAACCGACACGGCCACGGTGCAGGCGGGCCTGCGCGAGGCATTCGGCCACTACGGCCTGCCGTTGCGCATCAACACCGATAACGGTTCGCCATGGGGTTCACCGGGCAGCCCGGGGCAGCTCACCGAACTGGCCGTCTGGCTGATCCGGCTGGGGATCCGCATCAGCTACAGCCGGCCTTACCATCCGCAGACCAACGGCAAGGACGAGCGGTTTCACCGCACGCTGAAGGCCGAAGTGCTGAACGAACGGAGCTTCGCCACCCAGCAGCACGTGCAACGCGAACTGGACCGCTGGCGCACCATCTATAACTGCGAGCGCCCGCATGAGGCGATCGGCATGGACACTCCGATGAGCCGTTACCAGCCGAGCCCGCGGGCGTTTCCATCGGTCCTGCGCGAGCCGGAGTACGGCCCGGATGACGTGGTGCTGCGGGTCAAGGCAAATGGCGAGCTACGCTTTGAAGGACGGCGCCTGAAGGTCTCGAAAGCACTTTACCGGCTGCCGGTTGCAGCACGCGCAAAGGACGGCGAAGACGGCGTATTTGAATTCTGGTTTGCCCATCACCGCATCCTCACCCTTGACCTGAGGAGCGAAAACCGCTGACCATAAAGTGTCAACGATGTCCTCGCACGTTCGTCAACCATGTCTCCGGTCTGTACA
>NZ_JBQEPU010000082.1:0-1256 GCF_052045835.1 Paraburkholderia sp. 22099
ACCAGCAGTCAGAGTAAATATCGAAACCCCCGCGTCGCTGCGCTCCGAACGTCCAGCTTCGCGCGAAACCGCTGTCCACCTTCACGCGAAACGCGTGTCCAGCTTCCACGAATTACGCAAGCTGGAGAGAGCGCGTATGACGGAGCGCCAGGGTAACGCTGGCGCTGCAACTGGCTGAACCGGTCGCCGCATGCAGCGCAGCTGGCGTGCGGCACTATAGGATGTGGTCCACGGAAAACAACGGCTGACTGGCGGCCTCGTACATCAGAAACAGCATGCGCGACTTCTGGCCGCCAACAGGAGGATGCCGGATGTGCGTCACTACTCACAAAGTGCTGCAGCCTGGCCCACGGCATCCCGGCAGCTTCTGGAACGGGCGCTCGTTCAGGTTCTTGAGCAGTGGGCGGATTGCCTCATTGACCGAGTGAACCGACGCAAACCGGTGATGACGCAGGCGCGCCATGATCCAATTTCGACCACCTGGACCGCAACTTCCACTTTCGGTTTGTCCCTCGGGCGATATACGCGAGCAGGGAGGAATGAGGTACCGTAATGACGCGCAAAGTCCAGCACGGTGTCGCCGGCGCGAGGTTCATAGCGGTCGAGATCGGCAATCATTGCGCGCAGGTTATCCGGCTTCTGTGTCCGAGGCCGTTATGTGGCGATCGACACAGATTTGTACTGCTGTCGGGAAGAGCGCGAATGTCTGGGCACATAACGAGCTACAGCGCGTCGAGCCACTCGATGAGTGCTTTGTCGTCCTTCCAGACTGCACGAGCGCGGGATGCCTCCGAATTAGAAGGGCTTATTTCGCAGGCACGTAACGCTTCGGCCTTGGCGCGTAACGTCAGTTCAGCATAGCGGTTGGTGGTATCGAGGCTAACGTGTCCGATCCAACCACGAATGACGTTGACTTCGACACCGGATTCAAGGAGGTGGACGGCGGCAGTATGTCGAAACAGATGGGGACTCACATGTCGCGGCTGCGGACCGTCCGTGTCCCACGGCGCTGCATGTCGCCGGACTATCTTGTAGATACCAAAGCGCGTCAGGGGGCGGCTTTTTACTGCGCCGAACACCGGACCATTGGCAATGTGCGTTGTTCACCGAGCAGTTGCCGAAGATATGCGTAGAAAGTGGTAAGCGCGCAATAAACCACGTGGCTTGCTCTCAGCGACCGGCTGTGCGTCAGTCTGCGGAGGGGATGAGGCGCCAAGGCAATAGCGCCTCGTAGTCGTCGCCGGTGTTTGCGAGAG
>NZ_JBQEPU010000083.1:0-1181 GCF_052045835.1 Paraburkholderia sp. 22099
CGGATCTAGCGGTTTGCGTCCACGCTTCTTGCGCTCGTGTGCGCCAACCTCGATGCTCTGTTCCGTTTGCGCCTCTTGCGCCGGTTCAGATCCCGTTGCGCCCGCCTCTGCTTCGTTCAGGAAGAGGTCGCGTTGCTCGGCGCCGCGCACTTCGCTCTTGGCGGCAAACAACTGCCGCTGAAAGGCCTTGAGCTTCTCGCGCAGCAAGTCGCGTTCGACCGTCACCACACGCAACTCGCTCTTCATGGCAGCGAGTTCTGCGCGCAGCGCCTGCAGTTCGTCGGTGGGAGATGAGGATGATGGCAGCATCGCCGGATTAGACCAGCGATGCTGGCTCGCGTTTCACGTCACGCGCTGATAATAGCGTGTCGGGTGCGCCCGCATCGCTTCAATATCGATGCCGTCGAGCAGCCAATGCAGTTGCTCGGTTCTGAGCTTGAGCACCGCTTCCTTACGCGGCCAAACGAAACGATCCTGCTCGAGCCGCTTCATCAACAGCCAGAAGCCGTTACGGTCCCACAGCAGCATCTTGATGCGATCGCGGCGCTGATTGCTGAATACGTACACGGCCTGCTCGAATGGATCGAGCTTCATCGACTGCTCGACTATGGCTGCAAGACCGTTGATGCTCTTACGGAAGTCAACGGCGTCCCGGTGCACATAGACCTTCAGCTCATCGCTTAGCCGGAACATCACACCGTCCCAGTGTTTCGATCATCACTGATAGAAGCGCTGCGTCGTTCTTGCCGCATTCGAGCTTAAGCGTGATGCCGTTGGGCATCTGCGCCGTCAGCGTCGACGCGGCCGCTGCATTTGCTGGCGAACTAGCGGTCGCGGCCAACGATGAAGACCTGACGGAATTGTGCTCGACGAGCGCCTGTTCACTGCTAACCATAACGACCGGCACGAATGCCGACTCTGCGGTCGACGACTGCGTCGAATCCTCAGAGAGCCGTTGCTGATGCAGCTTGATCCATTTGCGCAGGAGATTCGCATTAACGCCGTGCTGCAGTGCGAGTCCTGCGACTGATGCTCCCGGCTCCAGGCAAGCCTCGACGAGTCGGCGTTTGGTATGCCGATCGAATCGACGCTTACCGTCTATGCCAACGCTGACGACCTTCAGGCCCGACGTTTCTGAGTGTTGTTCTGTCATAAGGTGTCCACTGAAAATCAGTGGACAT
>NZ_JBQEPU010000084.1:0-1180 GCF_052045835.1 Paraburkholderia sp. 22099
CAAGTGGTTGCGGGTTTTCTGATGCGACTAAATTTGTCTGCGAGCCGCATCAGGACTGGATCTGGTGATCTGCGCTGCCAGATCGGTTAAAGTCCGGATTTGTGGATGTTACGGATGGCTGGAAGTCAATGCGGGCAAGCGATTCCAACGAAATTGAGCGTTGAGCAGTTCGAGCAATTTGTCTTGCCGCATCTGAGCACGGGTCGGCGCGGACCGGCACCGACGCTGGGGTTGCACAAGATCTTCAACTACGTCCTTCAGCTGCTGTACATGGGCTGTCAGTGGAAGGCGTTGCCGATCGAAAAGAATGACGAAGGTCGTCCTGAAATCCACTACACGCGTATCTATCGGGCGTTGCGGCGGTGGCAGGCCGATGGCTGCATCGACAGGATTTTTTCCGGCTCGGTGCACAAGCTTCATCAGGACGGCCTGCTTGAGCTCACGGTCATCCACGGCGACGGCACGACTACTGCCGCGAAGAAGGGCGGCGACAACCTGGGGTACAGCGGACACAAGCACCTGAAAGGCGACAAGGTGGTCGCCTTCTGCGATCGCCGCTGCAACGTGATCGCTCCATTCGTTTCTGCCCCGGGCAACCGCAACGAATCGCCGCTGCTGCGTGACGCGCTGCCCAGACTGAACCACATGGCCCGCGCCATTGGCATGGACCTGCAAGGCTCAACGGTCAGCCTGGACGGCGTCTACGACTGCCGGGCCAACCGCAAGGCGATTTTCAATCGGGGCATGATTCCCAACATTCCCGAAAATCCGCGTGGCCGTAAAGCGCCGAAGCGGGGCCGCAAACTGCGCTTTGATCCAGCCATTTTTGAGGAGCGTTTCAGGACCATCGAGCGGGTCTTCGCCTGGGAGGACAAGTTCCGGCGCCTGCTGCTTCGCTTCGAGCGTCTGAGCCCGGTCCACTATGCATTCAAGACCCTCGCTTACACGATGATCAACCTGCGGCACTACTGCTGACCATCAGCGCCGGTGTGAGCACCATGGCGATGGCGCCCCCGCGCCATGAAGCGTCATGCCAACATAATCTGCAATCCTGACAAACAATCGCTAAAAATAGCATAATGCTCGATCTTTTCACACCCCTCGAACCGCTCCTGCGCGCCCACGCCGCATCGCTTCTTCACATCCCGCTTGCGCTTGAGTGAAACCCGCAACCAGTTGA
>NZ_JBQEPU010000085.1:0-1113 GCF_052045835.1 Paraburkholderia sp. 22099
CCGCCGCCGATCAGCACGATGTCCTGGCCCTTCACCAGCTTCGCTTCGATCGTCGAGGCCCAGTAATACGTGCCGCGCCCCTCGAAGCGTTCGAAGTCCGGCACCGTCGGCTTGCGATAAGCGGCGCCGCTCGCGACCACCACCGTGCGCGCGCTGATGCGCTGGCCGTCGAGCAGCGTCAGTAGAAAGACGCCCTCCTGCCGGCTCACGTCGACGACCTTGCCGGGAATCGCCAGATGCGCGCCGAACTTCAACGCCTGCTGGAACGCACGCGCGGCGAGCGCCTGGCCGGAAATGCCGGTGGGAAAGCCCAGATAGTTTTCAATGCGCGAACTCGCGCCGGCCTGCCCGCCTGGCGCGCGCTGATCGAACACGGCGACGATGTCAGCGGCTTTCTCGATACGACGCGCACGTGGCGGAATCGAGATCATGGAGTGGTCCTTGACGAATGACAGCATAGAAAATGCCTTATGTCTGACCGACTCCTGGCGCATCGTCAGTGACGAACACCAACGCACCGAGTGCGAGCGCGGGTGCCAGTAGTGCCCAGAAACCGATGTGGCGCCAGCCCAGCGCGCCAGCCGCCGCGCCGAGCGCAAACGCCACGATGGCTGGCACCAGTTTCGCGACGCGGACACGCGCTGCATGGCGTGTCGGGGCTGATGCGCCGGGAGACATCATCGCCACCCCGTCGAGAATCGCTTGGGTGACGTTGCCCGTCATCACTGTGTTCGGCACGCCCGGTCGCCCGATCAGGCGCGGATGCGCGTTCTGCACGCCCATTGCGAACGCGCCGAGCATGCCTGCCGCGACCACCGCCAGATTGTCCGGCGCATCCACTGGTGTCGCCGCCACACCGGCCAAGCAGAAGCCGAGCATCAGCAAGGCCTGCACCGCATGCAGCAGCCGCGCGCCGTGGCGCACGTGGTGCCGGGGCAGCGCGCTCACAAGCATGCTACTGCCTGCGACGCCGGCGACGAAGGCCGGAAACACTCAAGTGGTTGCGGGTTTTCTGATGCGACTAAATTTGTCTGCGAGCCGCATCAGGACTGGATCTGGTGATCTGCGCTGCCAGATCGGTTAAAGTCCGGATTTGTGGATGTTACGGATGGC
>NZ_JBQEPU010000086.1:0-1112 GCF_052045835.1 Paraburkholderia sp. 22099
TACTGATGGGTGCATCAAATATTGCCTTATGTTCTCAGGCGGCGTAACGAACATGCTTTTCCTTGAACAGATTGCGAATCACGTGAGGTTCCTTCTGCCGGCGATGCAGATGCCGACGGACGGTGCCGATCATCGCTGCCTTGCTGGTCGGCCGACTCTTGCCCAGTGCGTTGGTCTTCACGTCCTGATTCAGCAACTCGTCGGGGTTCAGCTCGGGGCAGTAGCCGGGCAGTCGAATCAGACGCAGGCGATCCGCGTTTTCGGCGGCGAATTCCCTGACGGCAACGGACCGGTGGACCGGGTGTCCGTCGACAATCAGATAGATCTTGCGGGTAGCCTGTTTGATCATGCGCTTCATGAACTCGATGAACGTTGCGTTCGTGAACGTGCCCTCGAAGACCATGAAGCTCAGCTCGCCGCGGTTCGTGATCGCCGAAATCATGTTGCAGCCGAAACGTTTCCCGGTCGCCCGCACCACCGGCGTCTCGCCCTTCAGGGCGAAGCTGGTACCGCTGATGTGGTCGCTGCGCAAACCCATTTCGTCACCCCAGTAGATCGTGGCCTGTTCCTGTTTCGCCTCTTTCGCGAGTCGCGGATAATCTTCCTTGAGCCAGCGCTCAATCGCCACGTCATTTCGCTCGTACGCTCGCCGCACCGGCTTCTGGGCGCTCATGCCCCATGCCTTGAGGTACCGGCCAGCCGTCCACTTCGACACCGCGATGCCGCACTCCCGCTCGATCAGTTGCGCGACCGATTCGCGCGTCCACAGGTAGAACGGCAGCGACAGTTGGTCCGGCATCCGTTCGATGATCAACTTGCGGATTCGAACAGCTTGCGTATGCGTCAGGTGGCCGCTTCCCGGACGGCGGCCACGCTTGCCCTGCCTCAGCGCCCTCAAGCCGCCTTCCCGTGCAAGCTTCATCCAGTTGCCGACTGCGCGCAGGCTCACGCCATACGTTCGCGACGCTTCGGCTCGCGTCATTCCGTCACGCACCGCCTGCACCACCATCTTCCTCAGGTGCGCCTGCGTCGCCTGGTCCAGTTTTCGGGCATCAGTTTTCGTCTTCATACCCGTATAACGCGCAAGGCACTATTTGGTGCACCCGTCAGTA
>NZ_JBQEPU010000087.1:0-950 GCF_052045835.1 Paraburkholderia sp. 22099
GCGCCCGCGCCGATTTCGCGGAAGCCCTGCTGCAAGTCGGTGTAGTCGTTGTTGCCGGCTGGCGCGTCGGCGAGCAAGTCGAAGGTCTGCAACGGCTGCGCGAGGCTGACGCGGGAATCGGCGGCGAGCCGCGCGACGACTTCCTCGCGCGGCGTATCGCCGATGATCTCCAGCATCGCGCAATGCACCTTCAGCGACGGGATTGGCCAGGCCGACACCTCACGCAAGCCGTATTGCCGCGCGAGCGCCGCGACCTGCGCCCGCGCGCTGCCGCCCGGCGAATAGCCGCCGGCCGCGCCGTATCCGGCCGCGGTCGAGCCGGCGCGCAGCATCAGCGTTTCGGGCGGATTGGCGACGGCCAGCACGATCATCCGTTCGGGACGCGCCTTCATCTGCTGCGTCGCCACAGCGGGGTCGGGCGTCGCGGGCACGAGCGCGCAGGCGGACATCGCGAAGGCGGCGCACAGGGAGAGCCAGCAGAGCAGCGTGCGCCGCGCCAGGGCGGCCCACGTGCCGCGCTCGTCGCCGTTCGCTGCCGGGCTCGCGTCGTACGGCGGGTGCGGGGCAGAGCGGTCCTTGGGCGTCATGGCAACTCGATTCATGATGGAAATAGCCGTAGGTGCGCGTCGCCGTGCAAAAAGTTACGCCGCCGCTCAGAAATGCCAGATTGCATCGGCGATCCAGCGATTGGATGCGCCCGGTCCGAGGTGCGCCTTGGCTTCGCTGTTGGTGGCGATGTACGACACGTCGAATTGCCACGCGCGATACTGGTAAGTCAGTCCGACGTTGCCGTAGACGTAGCCGATGCCGAGCACCGAGTGCAGATCGTAGTAACCGATGCCGGCCGTCGCGGTCCAGCCGTGCACGAGCGGCAGGCGGCCGACCAGATCGTAGGCGACGGCGCGCGAACTCGGCGACGGCCCGAAGCCGGTGTTCGGCGAGAGCGCGAC
>NZ_JBQEPU010000088.1:0-944 GCF_052045835.1 Paraburkholderia sp. 22099
GCCTTGTCCCGGGGCTTTTTACTGCGGGCGGGGATGACTGCCACGGAGTAATGCGAAGCCATCGCGCCGTAGGTGCGATTTACGATCGGGTCATAGAAGCTCGGTTTGTGCACGCCCGACTTGAGGTTGTCGGGCACGACAATTTCTGTACAGCCGCCAATGAATTCGAACGTGCGCACATGCGAACCGATCCAGTCTGGCAACTGCTGCGTCCAGGTCGCTTCGGCGTACGTGTAATTCGACGCGCCGAGAACAGCAACGAACAGCTCGGCGTCGCGGATCTCGCCGGTCTGCGCGTCGATGATGGCGATCCTGTCGCCGGAGTAGTCGACGAACAGCTTCTCGCCGGGCGCGTGCGTCTGGCGCAAGGTCAGCGGCAATGCGCTCGCCCACCGGTTGTAGTGGGTGCAGAACCACGTGTAAGCGTAGCCGTCGGGGTGTTCGGCCTTGTACTCGTTCCACAGCAGGTCAAGCGTGACGCCCTTGCGCGACAGCTCGCGCCGCACAGTAGGCCAGTCGGGTTCGGGGCGTTGCCCTTCAACCCGGGGCGGCGGTGGGTACAGCAGCGCTTCGAGTTCGTCGTCAGAGAGAGTCGTGGGCAGCGGATAGCTGAGTCCGGCGCGTTGCATGCGCCGAACGTACTGTCCGACTGTGGTCGGCGACGCGCCAAGAGCTCGGGCGATCTCCCGATGGTTGAAGCCGCTTTCGAAATGCAGGCGCAGCACTTCACGAATTTTACGCATGGTCAACTTTGGGTATGCCATGTGGCTCCCGACAAAGTGTCGAGCGTGCCACGGTTGACCCGCGTCGCTACCTCATGCGGCTACTGTCCAGCTTCGCGTGAAATCGCTGTCCAGCTTGCCGTGAAATCCGTGCCCACCTTCGCGTGAAATGCCTGTCCAGCTTGGCGCGAAATCGCTGTCCAGCTTGGTGTGAAATACGCA
>NZ_JBQEPU010000089.1:0-938 GCF_052045835.1 Paraburkholderia sp. 22099
ACGTCTGGCGAAGGAAACGGTCCGCAGGCTGATGACGGACGCGGGCCTATGGGTGCCGCGCCGGCAGCGGCCGCCGAAGGTCTACCAGCCGCGCGCGCGGCGGTCGTGCCTGGGCGAGCTGATCCAGATCGACGGCAGCGAGCATCCCTGGTTCGAGGACCGGGCGCCGCAGTGCACGCTGCTGGTGTACGTCGACGACGCAACGAGCCGGCTGATGCACGTGCTTTTCACGGCCACGGAATCGACCTTCAGCTACTTCGAGGCGACGCGTGCGTACATCGAGCGTCACGGCAAGCCGGTGGCGTTCTACAGCGACAAGGCGAGCGTGTTCCGGAACACGGCCGCAAGCAGGACCGGCAATAGCGTGACGCAGTTTGGTCGCGCGATGTACGAGCTGAACATCGACACGATCTGTGCAAACAGTAGCGCGGCCAAGGGCCGTGTCGAGCGCGCGCACCTGACGCTGCAGGACCGGATGGTGAAGGAAATGCGCTTGCGCGACATCCGCACGATCGCTGCGGCCAATGCCTGGGTGCCCTCCTTCATGGCGGCCTACAACGCGCGTTTCGCAAAGCCTCCGAAGAGCGACTTTGACGCACACCGTCCGCCGAGGGCTGACGAGAACCTTGAACTCGTGCTCACGTGGCGCGAGCCGCGCAAGGTGACGAAGGCGCTGACCGTGCAGTACGACCGCGTCATGTATCTGCTGGACGATACGCCGGCGCATCGCAAGCTGATCGACCGGTATATCGAGGTCTGGGAGTATCCGGATGGGCGAATCGAACTTCGGGCAGATGGCGGTGCATTGTCGTGCAGGCAGTATGACCGGCTGACAGAAATCGATCAGGGCGCGATCGTCGAGCATAAACGTTTGAGCCACGTGCTGCAGGTCGCGCAGGTGATTCAGGCTCAACGCGATAACAGCCGGATCGGCAAGG
>NZ_JBQEPU010000090.1:0-898 GCF_052045835.1 Paraburkholderia sp. 22099
CTATGACACGTTGCTCGATGAGGAGGTGCTCGCATGAACGCCGCCTACGATTCTGGCCGTATCGCACTTATGCTCAACGAACTACGCCTGCCAACGATCGGCCGGTTGTGGCCGGACTTCGCTGAACGCTCGGACAAGGAAAGCTGGCAGGCGTCCCGGCTACTCGGTGCATTGCTTGAACATGAACTCGCCGAGCGCGCTAAACGAAGAATCGAACGTCATCGTGCCGAGTCGCATCTGGATCCGACCAAGACGCTTGCCACCTTCCACTTCGGTGTTGTGCCTATGGTCTCGAAGGCGCATGTGATGGCGCTGGCCACCGGCGATTCGTGGCTTGAGAAAGGCGCCACGATTCTCCTGTTCGGGCCGCCTGGAGGCGGCAAAAGTCATCTTGGAAGCGCAATCGGACATGCCCTGATCGATGCCGGGTATCGCGTGTTGTTCACCCGGACCGGTGAAATCGTGCAGAAGCTCCAGGTAGCACGTCAGAGTCTGCAACTGCCTTCGGCGCTTGCCAAACTCGACCGGTTCGACCTGATCATCCTGGACGATCTGTCGTACGTGAGGAAGGACCAGGCCGAAACCAGCGTGCTGTTCGAACTGATCGCCGAAAGATACGAGCGGAAAAGTCTTCTGATAACCGCCAACCAGCCATTCTCCGGCTGGAATGACGTCTTCCCGGACCCCGGCATGACGGTGGCCGCCATCGACCGGCTCGTCCATCACTCGACGATCTTCGAGCTGAATGTCGAAAGCTATCGGCGCCGCACAGCCAGCGACAAACAGAAAGAGCGCCGCCGTCAATTACCCACTGACAACCCGAACGGAGCGACAACCATGACCCCCTGACACAGCGACAATCACCTCGGCCGAGCGGCCAAGATGTTTGTCGGTAAAC
>NZ_JBQEPU010000091.1:0-889 GCF_052045835.1 Paraburkholderia sp. 22099
GTCAGGATCCGTGTCATGCAGGTCAACCAGCTTCGCGGATTGCTCTACGAATTTGGCGTGATACTGCCGGCAGGTCGCCGTGCATCGATAGAGGCAGCCAAAGTCGCGCTGGCGTCGATGGCTGAGCAGTTGCCCACTATGCTGGCAGACAGCCTGCAGGACCAGATCTCGCGGCTACGTGGACTCGACGAGCAGATTGCCCGGATCGAACAGCGCATTCTCGAGTGGCGACGCAACAACGATGCATGCAGACGCATTTCCGAAATCCCCGGCGTGGGAGTACTCACGGCCACTGCTGCAGTATCGGTAATTGGACAGGCGAAGACCTTTCGCTCCGGCCGGGAGTTCGCTGCCTATTTGGGCCTCGTGCCGCGACAGAACGGCTCTGGGGGCAAGGTAAAGCTTGGCGGGATCAGCAAACGCGGGGACGTGTACTTGCGAACGCTACTGATCCACGGCGCGCGATCGGTCATCTCAAGTTCAAGGTATTTGCCGGAGCGCTTGCGCCAGATGCTGACCCGGCGTCCAACGAATGTCGTTGCCGTTGCGCTCGCCAACAAGATGGCGCGAACAATCTGGGCGCTGCTCGCGTATGGTCGAACGTATCAGGCAGCACCAGCGCAGTAAGCACGAACCGTAGCCTTTAACCCATCCACGGTTGCACAGGTGTATTGAACGATGGCAAGACAGGTTGGACCGCGTGAAGGCAAGCCTGAGACATTTCTCGGACTTCGAGTCCGTTATTTAGATTAGGACCTTTGCGGCGAAATCCATCGGGGCCGGCGGGTACGTTCCGCAATCGAGTCCGGATATAAGTCCGCAACCACCCTTCTCGCTACGAACAATTACCTTGCAAATGGGAGGCGACCATATAAGAAATGTCGTGTTC
>NZ_JBQEPU010000092.1:0-859 GCF_052045835.1 Paraburkholderia sp. 22099
GTCTGAGGCTCATGGTGTCTCTTGCGTTCCAGGGCATGGTCGGGACCGGGCGTTTTCGTACCCGGAAGTGTCAACCATGTCCTCGCACACCTGTCAGCTATGTCCCCGGTCTGTACACCGGCCGCAAAGAGAAGTAGGCAAGAGAAAGCGGCTCAAACCGCCAGCCTTGAAGTGGGTCTCCTGGCTTGGAGGGGATCGTGGTGCATCTGGAATCGGTGCCCTCGCGCACTCCGCGCTTGTGACACAGCAGTCATTCTTCCGGCGGCGCTGCGCGCGCCGTCGCGGTACTTCATCAAACCGCAGGCAGCTTCCTCGGTCAGCAGTCGTTCTTCAAACCGTAGGCAGCTCCTGCGGTCAGCAGTCGTTCTCCGAACCGCAGGCAACTTCGTGGTCAGCAGTCGTTCTGCCACCGTTAGTGCTGCGTGCGCCGAGCGCGTCGGTGCGAGCGGCCGGACCGTTAGCGCCGACCCGCAACCGGCGCCCAGGAACCAGCGACACGTTCGAAACAGCCGCCTGTTTTCGGCGCCACGCCGAGGCGAAGCCGATGGCCAACACCGCACCCAAGCGAAGCCGCTGGTGTGCCGACGGACCCTTCCGGCGAGCACGCAGTGCAAGGCGGGAAGTATGACTGCCTTGTCACGGGCGCGGAGTGCGCGAGGACACCGATTCCAGATGCACCACGATCCCCTCCAAGCCAGGAGACCCACTTCAAGGCTGGCGGTTTGAGCCGCTTTCTCTTGCCTACTTCTCTTTGCCGGCCGTGTACAGACCGGGGACATAGCTGACAGGTGTGCGAGGACATGGTTGACACTTCCGGGTACGAAAACGCCCGGTCCCGACCATGCCCTGGAACGCAAGA
>NZ_JBQEPU010000093.1:0-646 GCF_052045835.1 Paraburkholderia sp. 22099
TAATTAACCCAGCAAACCACTTAAACTGCCTCCCTTCGCCATGTAGCCGGCTTTCCCGACCTCGGACTACTACGGAGGCTCCGCCAGCCTGCACGTCATCGGGGGCACACTCCCTTGGCATCCGTGCAGACCTTCCCCAGTTCACATGCTGGACTCAATACATGGGCGAGGCTGCCTGTCGCAGTCTTTATCCTTGCTTGCCGCAAGTCGTCGCAAACATCACGGTCTAGCTGCGCGCTCCCCGTGGTTCCCTGCTGACCAGCATACATATCCAGTCAGCGCTCGTGCCGCCGGGCCATACGTGTGACCGGCCACAGTTCGCGTCCTGCCCGTAAAGCGGTGTGGGCAGGGGTGACATTTCAACCCTTAGATGCGGTTTAACAGGTTCGTGTTCCTCAACCGTCCCATGCTCAGCCTGGAGGCTCATCTTGGCGTAACCGCTTCGCCGCAAGCCCCGTTTCCCACGGACTACGTCACCTTGCCAGTGTCGGCAAGTCACCGCCGCTTCGGCTCACTTCCTCTCGCAGCAGAGGAAGGGCATACCCCGGTACTGCAACTTCACCTTCAACTCCTCCGGAGTCCTGCATTCCAAACATGCTCAAGCAGCTTCACCCCCAAACGGGCGGGCTACGCTGGCTGGGCGTAC
>NZ_JBQEPU010000094.1:0-625 GCF_052045835.1 Paraburkholderia sp. 22099
ATATGGGGCAAATCGAATCTGGTGTGAGCTCGATTTCATCGCGGGGCAAGTGCGATGGCAGTGGCTCTCGCGTGGGTGCCCGACCGGGTGGCGTCGTCGACGCCTTGTCTCGGTGCCCTCGTGTCTCTGCCGCTCCCTGGCCGGCCGTCAGGTCTTCGAGTTGCGCCTCGAGTTTATCGATCTGCCGAGCCAGTTTCTCGGACTTGCTCCCGAAGTACATTCGCCTGAGCTTGTCGATCTGCGCCTTCAGGCGTTCGATCTCGTCGTCGCGTGCGGCGATCTCCCGCACCATATTCGCGATCGACGTCTGCTGCTCAAGCACCAGGGCCTGAAGCTCAGCGACGGTGGCAGGAAGCGGCGCATGTTTGGGCATGCGTCGCAGTTTACGAGCCTTCTTCGCGGTTTACAACATCGACAGAGCGGTGGTACGTCGCGGCTGCCGCCAGTCAATGCCTTCGAGCAGCATCGACAGCTGGGCGTTCGTCAGATGAATCTTTCCGCCATTGGCCTGGGGCCAGATAAAACGGCCTCGCTCCAATCGTTTTGCGAGCAACCAGAGCCCGTCGTCAGTTGCCCAAAGCAGTTTCACGAGATCACCGCGACGACCGCGAAAGATGAATACATG
>NZ_JBQEPU010000095.1:0-625 GCF_052045835.1 Paraburkholderia sp. 22099
TAGCCGTCCGTCATCAACACCGCGCCGGGCTTGATGCCAGCATAGAGCGCCGCGGCTTGTGCCGCGCTGCGCGTCGAGCTGTAACTGAACAATCGAACCGGTGGGCCGGTGCCGCTCATCTGTGCCCACATGTAGCTCTTGCGTTGTGCGGCACGGCCTGGCTCTTTCAGCACCTGCACCGTTGTCTCATCGCCGTAGACGATGTCGGCCTCAAGCAAGTGATCGCGCATCAAGTTGATGAGCGGCTGCACTGCGGTACCGACGCGCACCACGCTGGCTGCCAGCGTGCCACGCGAGAGATCGCCGCCGAAACGGTGTAGCAACGCGGCGATTCGATACAGCGGCAGAGCGTCAGCGAACTTGCTCACGACTACCCATGCAAGCGCCGATTCAGTGAGTAACCCCTTCGGAATGATGCGAGCCGGCGCCGGCGTCACCTTGATGCCGAGGTCGCAGCAAGGACACGCGTATTTGATTCGTTGGTGCTGAATGACGCGAACCTGCTGCGGCACGATATCGAGCTGCTCACTGATCTCGGCGCCGATCTCGACGAGCGCATGCCCGTCGTGTGCACAAACGCGTTCTGATTCCGGCAATTCATGACGCACAACCTCGCGAGGCAGCA
>NZ_JBQEPU010000096.1:0-617 GCF_052045835.1 Paraburkholderia sp. 22099
CCAGCAAGCTTCATCAATCGACGTGCTCTATCATTCTGTTTAGCTAATTGTGCGAGATATTTGTCGTACTCCTTGATCCGTTCGTCAAGACGACCAAGATGGCTAAGCAGGTCACCGATCGCCGTGTTGCACCAGCCCGGCAAATCTTCCAGTACTGCGAGCGCCTCCCGCCGCATAGCACTCGCCTTGAGCGGAAGCGCAATGCCGAGTTCGCTCAGAAGACCACGGATTCTGTTAATGAGCGCCGTGCGCTCTTCGATGTATCCCTGACGCGCCCGGTGAATAAACAGGTCGGCTTGCTGATCAATGGTCTTGACCGGCACGAACCTCATGTTAGGCCTCGTGACCGCCTCGCAGATCGCCGCAGCATCATTGGCATCGTTCTTTCCACGCTTTCCCGCCATCCGGTATGGCGCCACGAACTTCGGCGCCATCAGACGAACGGTATGACCGAACTTTTCGAACTCTCGCGCCCAGTGATGTGCGCCCGAACAGGTTTCCATCCCGATAAGACATGGAGGAAGTGAGGCCACGACTTCGAGCAATCTGCTGCGGCGGACCTCCGGACGAACCAGTTCGGGCTTGCCGGTTGTCCCGACGCCATGCAGCGCAAAGAC
>NZ_JBQEPU010000097.1:0-607 GCF_052045835.1 Paraburkholderia sp. 22099
CGTCGCTACATGATCGAGGCCGAGGAGAATCTCCCAAAGGCGCAACGTGGTCGCGACCATCCCGTCAGCGAATTCATTCGACTGATCGGGCAATTGTTTGCGATCGAATCGCGCTGCGAAGGGCTGACGCCAGAGAAACGGTTGCTGACGAGGCAACGCGACAGTCGTGCGATCCTTGGGCAAATCGAGGAACTGCTTCTGCGTCAGTTGCATGCAGTGTTGCCGCAAAGCGCCTTTGGCAAAGCGCTTCACTACATGCAGGGTCAATGGCCGAAGCTCATTCGCTATGTCGAGAACGGCGCTTGGCCGCTCTCGAACAACGCCTGCGAGAACGCGATCCGGCCATTCACCGTCGGGCGAAAAAACTGGCTCTTCTACGACACTGTCGCTGGAGCGAATGCTGCTGCCAACCTGTATTCGCTAATCGAAACGTGCAAGGCGAACGGCGTCGAACCGTACGGCTATCTCGTCGCGCTGTTCAAGGCACTGCCTCTCGCAAACACCGGCGACGACTACGAGGCGCTATTGCCTTGGCGCCTCATCCCCTCCGCAGACTGACGCACAGCCGGTCGCTGAGAGCAAGCCACGTGGTTTATTGCGCGCTTAC
>NZ_JBQEPU010000098.1:0-605 GCF_052045835.1 Paraburkholderia sp. 22099
GCCGGACGAATCTGCCCGCGCTCCTCGACGAACGTCACGGTGTTGTCGGCCTGGTCGCTGTTGACGAAATGGCGGAAGCGCTTGCGCGTTTCAGGATCGGTCACCGCCTTCTTCCATTCGCATTCGTAGGTCTCGACCACGTGCCGCATGTCCGATTCCAGTTCCGCCGCCACGCCCAGGTGATCGTTGACCACCACGTCGATCAGATAGTCGAGGCCGCCTTCGAGGCTCTCGCGCCACACGCTGGTGCGTTGCAGACGGTCGGCGGTGCGCACGTAGAACATCAGGAAGCGGTCGATATAGCGCACCAGCGTTTCGCGATCGAGATCCGACGCGAGCAGTTCCGCGTGGCGCGGCTTCATGCCGCCGTTGCCGCACACATAAAGGTTCCAGCCCTTCTCGGTGGCGATCACGCCGACGTCCTTGCCCTGCGCTTCCGCGCACTCGCGGGTGCAGCCCGACACGCCGAACTTGATCTTGTGCGGCGTGCGCAGGCCCTTGTAGCGGTTCTCCAGTTCGACCGCGAGGCCCACCGAATCGCCGACGCCATAACGGCACCACGTCGAGCCCACGCACGACTTCACGGTGCGCAGCGCCTTGCCGTA
>NZ_JBQEPU010000099.1:0-602 GCF_052045835.1 Paraburkholderia sp. 22099
GCTCGCCCAGGCACGACCGCCGCGCGCGCGGCTGGTAGACCTTCGGCGGCCGCTGCCGGCGCGGCACCCATAGGCCCGCGTCCGTCATCAGCCTGCGGACCGTTTCCTTCGCCAGACGTGTGCCGTGGCATTCGTGCAGCTTCTCGCAGGCCAGCGTTGGGCCGAAATCGGCGTAGTACTCGCGGATAATCGCCAGGGCGCGCTGGGCCTCGTCGTCGTCCAGCCGCCGGTTACCCGGTCGGCTACGTTTGCGTGAGACCAGGCCCGCTGCGCCTGATTCACGATACCGGATTACCAGCCGCTCGATCTGCCGCACCGTCAGGCCCAGCCGGTCGGCAGCACGTCCAGGTTTCAGACCGGTGTCCACCACAGCCTGGATCACCTTCAGTCGGTCGAGTTCGCGCATGTTCAATGTCACCAGTGTCGCTGGATGCATGGCCGGCTCCGTAATCCCGCGGGGAACCGGCAAGCATACCCAGAGCAGAACACGACATTTCTTATATGGTCGCCTCCCATTTGCAAGGTAATTGTTCGTAGCGAGAAGGGTGGTTGCGGACTTATATCCGGACTCGATTGCGGAACGTACCCGCCGGCCCCGATGG
>NZ_JBQEPU010000100.1:0-571 GCF_052045835.1 Paraburkholderia sp. 22099
ACGCACGCATTGCCGGTCTCGCAGCAAGTGCGGCTCGTTGGTATCGCAAGATCGAGCGTGTATTACCGGGCGCAACCGGTGAGCGAGGCAGACCAGTTGCTGATGCGCCGGATCGATGAACTGCATATGGAGTTTCCGTTTGCCGGAGCGCGGATGCTGGCGCGACTGCTGCGTCGCGAGGGACACGAGATTGGCCGCAGGCGCGTGCGCACGCTGATGAAGCGTATGGGTATCGAGGCGCTGTACTGCAAGCCGAACACGAGCCGACGCAATGAGAAGCACAAGATCTGGCCGTATCTGCTGCGGGGCATGAAGATCGATCGGGCAAACCTGGTCTGGGCACTCGATACGAGCTATATCCCGATGGCGCGCGGCTTTGTGTATCTGACCGCCGTGGTGGACTGGGCCAGCCGAAAGGTACTGGCCCACCGGGTGGCGATCACGATGGAGGCGATGCACGCAGTCGATGCGTTGGAAGAAGCGTTCGCGAAGTACGGGCAACCTGAGATCGTCAACACCGACCAGGGCAGCCAGTTCACCGCGACAGCGTTCACCGAGGCCGTGCTCAGCC
>NZ_JBQEPU010000101.1:0-524 GCF_052045835.1 Paraburkholderia sp. 22099
GTCGCGATGAAGGTCGCCGCCTCGATCAGCGAATCGTGCGTGCCGGTGTCGAGCCACGCATAGCCGCGCCCCATGATTTCGACATTGAGCGCGGCGTCCGCCAGATAACGCGAGTTGACGTCGGTGATTTCGAGCTCGCCGCGCGGCGACGGCTTGATATCCGCGGCGATATCGCACACCCGCCTGTCGTAGAAGTAGAGGCCCGTGACCGCGTAGTTCGAGCGCGGTTTGAGCGGCTTCTCCTCGATCGACAGCGCGCGGAACTGCTTGTCGAATTCGACCACGCCGTATCGCTCGGGATCGTGCACGTGATAGGCGAACACGGTCGCGCCATGATCCTGCTGATCGGCGCGCTCCAGCTGCTTCGCGAGATCGTGGCCGTAGAAAATGTTGTCGCCGAGAATGAGCGCCGACGGATCGTTGCCCACGAAATCACGGCCGATGATGAACGCCTGCGCGAGGCCGTCCGGCGAAGGCTGAACCGCGTACTGGATGTTCATGCCCCACTGGCTGCCGTCGCCGAG
>NZ_JBQEPU010000102.1:0-523 GCF_052045835.1 Paraburkholderia sp. 22099
TCATCGATCCGGCGCATCAGCAACTGGTCTGCCTCGCTCACCGGTTGCGCCCGGTAATACACGCTCGATCTTGCGATACCAACGAGCCGCACTTGCTGCGAGACCGGCAATGCGTGCGTACGATCGATCATCGCTTTGCGCTCAGCAATCCCGCTTTGTTGAGCGCGCCGCTTAAAAAATCGTTTTCCAGCGTGAGCTGGCCGATCTTCGCATGTAGCTCCTTCAAATCGACTTGCGGCTCGCTCGACGCCGTGCCGCCTGCGCCAAATACGTCGGCGGCACGTTCCTGCAACTGCCGCTTCCATTCGGTGATCTGGTTCGGGTGCACATCGAACTGCTGCGCCAGTTCGGCTAGCGTCCGCTCACCCTTGATCGCCGCCATCGCCACTTTCGCCTTGAACGGGGCTGAGTGCGTCCGTCGGGTTCTCTTCGTCATCTTCAAGGTTCCTTTGTCGGCATTATCGCCGCCTCAGGCCCCGAGCGTTTCACTTATCCGGCTGTCCGAATTTGCGCGGCCACCTCT
>NZ_JBQEPU010000103.1:0-518 GCF_052045835.1 Paraburkholderia sp. 22099
GTGGATAGCGAACTCGCCGTGGTCGAGGTCGAGGTCGACAACGACGCCACGTTGCTGTCCGTGGTGGAAAGACCCGTGGACAGCGAACTGATGCCCGTCGATGCCGACGTCGACAGCGAAGTCACGTTGCTGTTCGTCGTGGACAGGCCGGTCGAGAGCGAACTCACGCCAGTGGACAGCGAGCTTGCCGTCGTCGATGTCGAAGTCGACAACGACGCCACGTTGCTGTCGGTCGTGGAGAGTCCCGTCGACAGCGAACTGATGCCCGTCGATGCCGATGTCGACAGCGAGGTCACATTGCTGTTCGTCGTGCTCAGGCCCGTCGAAAGCGAACTGACACCAGTGGACAGCGAACTGGCCGTGGTCGAAGTCGACGTGGACAACGACGCCACGTTGCTGTCGGTCGTGCTGAGGCCGGTGGACAGCGAACTCGCCGAGGTCGAGGTCGAGGTCGAGAGCGAGGCCACATTGCTATCGGTCGTCGACAGACCCGTGGACAGCGAACTGATGCTGGTCGA